>JAFVBZ010000041.1 GCA_017479645.1 Ruminiclostridium sp.
CGTTTGTCAAAAGCTCGTTTGACATATACGACAGAACATTGAACAACAGAGCATTTCGGATATTCTTTGAAGCCTGCAAAAGTCCCTTTACACCGAAGGTCACAAACATTCCGTCTGTGATATTCGTGTAGCCATTGAAGAATTTTGACTCCGCGCCCATGCAAAGGGAGTGAATTCCGAGGCAGATGTTCTGTAGGGTTTTCTCGTCATACGAGTTCTTTTTCTTTTCGTCATAATTCTTGAACTCACTCTCTATCAGTTCGTAAAGGTCGGAAAGGACCGGATAATCAGTTGCCGTGAACTTTGAGAAGTCGCTTTTATCGGAGATCCCGAACTTCTCATACAGTTTCAGCAGCATGATCTCGATTGTGTCGATCTCTCTGTCCGTGAAATCCTTGTAGCAGCGGAAGAAGTCGCGCAGGAACGAGATGTGCTGGCTGAGTTTTGTTTTCGCTTTGAACGCCTCGGGGACTTCCTCGCCGTCATCGGAGCTGCCGTCGTCCCAGGACTTGGGTTCCATAACATTTATAATGTACTGCCCGTCCATGAGGTCAATGAAACAGCCGCCGAGGTTGGCGGTCAGCTCCTTGTATTCAAGCTCGGGGTCAAGGCAGATGATGCTCTTTCCGCTCTCGCGGAGGTTGCAGAGTATCAGCTTTAACAGATACGATTTGCCCTGACCGGAGTTTCCGAGAATAAGGACATTGGCATTGGTTTTATCCGAAGCACGCTTATCGAAATCGACAATAATATTCGAGCCGAACTTATCCCGTCCGAGGTAGAAGCCGTTCTCATCGGTCTTGCCGGAGAACGACAACGGGTAGAGATTCGCAGTTGATGATGCCGGGAGAACGCGCTCGAACTGCTCCTTGAACACATTCCTGCCGGACGGCATAACGCACGTGAAGCCTGACTGCTGCCTTAACATCAGCTTATCGACATTCAGCTTTGAACGCACCAGCTCAGTCTGCACCTCGGTCTGCATATTCCGCAAGTTGTCGAGACTGTCTGCTATGATCTCGATATATACCGCCACATGGAGCAGTGGTTCACGGTTCCGGTGCATATCCGCTACGAGTTGCGTCACGTCCTGCAAGTTGTTTTCTGCCGTGACGGTCTGCTGTAAGTCATTTGTCGATGTCCTCTGCAAGCGGTTTTTGTTGGCTGCATTTGCGATTATGCGTTTTTCCTCGGCTGCTGTGACATGACGGGTATAGATGTGAAGCGTCACGCCGTCTTTTTCTCCGAGATAGCGGAGTATAGCCTGTTCCGAGGTCGATGTGGGGTACTCACGCAGCGCCCACACACAGCGGAACGTGTTCCCGCAGATGTAATAATCGGTGAAGAACTTTATCACCGAGGGTGCAATCATATCCACAAAGTCCTTGCTGCTGCGGGTCGCAAACTGCGTTTCCTTGACAGTTGTTTTTTTCTTCGTCATACACACCTCACATCGACAGACCCTGTTCGGGCTGCGGAGCGTCCTCGACTGTCAGTTCAAAATCTTCCGGATTCCAGAAGCTGACATAGATCTCGGGACAGTCACGGTCGCCTGTTTCTATCTCACGCTGTTCAAAACCCTCGCCCCAGCCGTCACTATACTGTCCGGTCAGATAATCATTTAACGCTTTCTGTTCTTCGTTGGTAAGCTCTCCGCGTATCCGAAGAGTAGTAACGCCCATAAGCTTTCTGTCTATCACCTCAACACTCGGGAAAGCGGAATAGACCTTGTTGTTTATGGAATCGCTCCGGTCATACCAGTTCATAAGTCCGCGTTCTTTTTCTTCGTCCATCATATATTCGCTTATTGCACTGTTTATGTAGTGCCTGTAACAAGCCGCGTGAGTCATTGACAGACTCTCGTCATTGCCGTAATCTTCATCGTAAGTCGTTATCCTGAGCGGGGATATGAGGCGGACGGTCTTAAGCTCTGCCTGTCCGAATTCCACGAAGCCGTTCCCGAGATCTATCGAGAGCCCTGCAAACTCCGGACGGTTCTGCGTAAGCTGCTTAGCGCAGTCGATCACACACTCCGCTATCTTCTCGTCTGACATGAACTGCTCGTAGGAAATGCAATAATCATCCGCGCCTTTCATTTCCTCAATTATTTCATTCAGCCGTATTGCGACTGTATTTTCAAGTTTATTGTCACTCATTTTTGTATCTCCTTACTGCTGAAGCGCAAGACCCTCGTCCTGCGACTGCTCCCATTCTTCTTCGGTCATAAGCTGAAAATCGTCGGCATTTCCGAATCCGACATATATCTTATCTTCACCGTAATACAGTCCTTTGTCATAGAAACGCTTGCCCCATTCCTGCGAATACTGTTCGGTTATGAAGTTCTTGAGTGCTTCCATATCGCGCTCGTCAAGCGGTTTAATGAGCTTAACTGTAGTAACACCGACAAGTTCATTGCCCATTTCCTCTACTTTAGGGAAAACAGAATACACCTTGTCTGTAAGCGTTTTGTCCGAACAATGCTCCATAAGTCCGTAATGGATAGAAAGCATCATATCCGCGTCAAGTTCGTTGTTTATAAATGTCGCGTATTCCAACGCTTTCTCCGGTTCTACCGGTGCTAACGTGACAAGCAGGTCTGTATCTACACGGAGCGGGCTGATAAAGCGCAGAGTGTCGTATTTATCGCCGTCTATCGTAATGATCCTGTCATTGCATGACAGCTTTATATCGGCAAACTCGGTCTGCTCCTTTAAAAGTTCCCCGGCAAGTTCAAGAAGGCACTCGTCTATTTCGGGAGTATCAAACACCGCGTCTATCGGTATCCTGTAATTCGGTTCTGCTCTGGACTCGGCTGCAAGAAAATCGAGATTTTTCTCCAATGCCGCATACAGCTTTTCGGACACTTCCGAAAGTCTCCGCTGCTGTCCCGCAACAATATCCCCCGCATGGGGAATGTACTGCGAATATCTCGCATAGTCATATCCCTCGGATTCCACAAGGAAACCGTCTCCCTGTTTCTCCGCGATGAACAGAACACAGTGCATCGCTTCGCTGTCCGCGAACATAGAATCCTTGTGGAGCTTTATGTACGGATTGTCCCTGCACGGAAATGTCGCCATTTCCAGAAAATCAGCGTCCGGTATAGGGACTATTTCTTCCACTATACAAAGGTTGTTCGCCTGTTTGTACGAATCAGCCTTGTATTTCATTGTGACATTCAGCTTTATCTTATCACTCATTTATGAGCCACCTTTCTCCATCTATATCCTCGAATTTCTCATTTGTGGTGTTCTGCTCGAAATACACCGCAAGGAGCGTCTTTATGCCGTTATTATCGAATCTCGATACCGTGAAGCCGTTTTCGAGAACGATCTTTTCCACACGGTTGAGATGCGCGAACAGCTCCTTTTCTTTCATGTTCCGCGTCCTGATAAGGAGCAGGAATTCACGGGCGGTAGCTGTCTGCGCCTGAATGTGGTCGAGGTGGACAGCGTCCTTTTCGAGCAGTTCCCGAACAGAGGGATTTTCCTCTGCCGCTATCCGCTTTTTTATGAATGCCTTGTTGCTCTCAAAACTCTCGCGGCTGTTCATGCACACAAGCTCCACCTCGGTCACGCCCTTGAGGACGGACATCAGAGCATATATTTTCGCTCCGAGGGCTTCTTCGGACAGCACCGAGATGTTACTCGGCTTGATAGAAAAAAAGACAAGCTCCGTGTTCAAGCCTGTCTTTAACGAGTATTCGGTTATGCCCTCAATGCCGATGAGCTGCCTTGTGGCGAGCTTTTTGCGCTCGTCAAGCTGTTGTTTTTTCTTTGTCTGCATTTAATCACTGCCTTTCTGTAGCTGCCAACGGTATTCCTGCTGTTCGATAAAGAAGTAGTTTATCGCGTACCGCAGGAAATCGAGGATAGATGTATCATCGAACCGTATGGCAAGGAATGCGTAAGCTATCGTTATTACCAGCGGTATCGTGAAACCTGTTTCCGCAAGCGCCACTACCGATATTATTGCACCGATGCCGATCTTGACAAGATCCTGAAGCCGCCAGAGAAACA
>JAFVBZ010000042.1 GCA_017479645.1 Ruminiclostridium sp.
ATTCGTGCAGACGCTTGATCTGTATATCAAATATGCTGTTCGGGTCGATCTCAACGCCCTCATGCTCCTTGATGTAGTTTGCAAGCTGCACCTTCTTCTCGTGCTTTATGTCCATAAAGCGCTGAAGTTCATGCTTGTCGTCGGCAAACCACTTGAGTTTCTGGAGGTCTTCGAGATTGGTCATCCACTCGCTGCCCTTGTTGAGCTCGTTGATAAGTGCGGAAAGCTCCTTGTTGCAAAGTGCAAGCCAGCGGCGTGGAGTGATGCCGTTCGTCTTGTTCTGGAACTTCTTCGGATAAAGCTTGTACCACTCTTTCAGCGCGTCGTTCTTGAGTATCTCGGTGTGTATCTCCGCAACGCCGTTTACATAAGTCGAGCAGTAAATGGCCATTCTCGCCATGTGGATAAGGTCGCCCGCTACTATCTTCATCGGGTCGATATCCGGTTTGAACATACCCTCCTTGTACAGTTCGCCGATGAATGCCTCATTTATCTGGAGGATTATCTCATAAATTCTCGGAACAACTTCCTTGATTATGTCGGCGCTCCACTTTTCGAGTGCCTCTGCCATGATCGTGTGGTTTGTGTAGTTGAAGGTCTTCTTCGCGATTTCGAGTGCATCGAAGAAATCGAATCCCTCCTCGTCAACGAGTATTCTGATAAGCTCGGGGATCGAGATAACGGGGTGGGTATCGTTGAGCTGAATGGTGATCTTCTCGTAGAATTTCGCCATATTTCCGCCGGTGCGCTTGAACTTCTTCACAATATCCTGCACAGAGGCGGAGGAGAAGAAGTATTCCTGCTTGAGACGGAGTATCTTGCCCTCGCGGGAATCGTCATTCGGGTAAAGCACACGGGAAATGTCCTCTGCCATACGCTGTTCGCGGCATGCTTCATCATACTTCTGATCGTTGAAGAGCTTGAAATCGAACTCTTTCAGCGGTTCCGCCTGCCAGAGACGAAGCGTGCTGATATGATCGGTGCCGTATGCAACGATCGGCATATCGTAAGGAACTGCCTTTACTGTCTGGTCGCCGTAGGTAACTGTAACCGCGTCGGCATTCACGCGCTTGCTCCACGGATCGCCGTACTTTGTCCAGTCGTCTGCTTCCTCACACTGGTATCCGTCAACGATAGACTGCTTGAACAGACCGTATTTGTAACGTATGCCATAGCCGTCCAGCGGGAGATCGAGGGTTGCCGCGCTGTCGAGGAAGCAGGCTGCAAGTCTTCCGAGACCGCCGTTTCCGAGTGCAGCGTCCTCTATTTCCTCAAGATCGGCAAGATCCACGCCGACTTCCTTGAGCGCATCGGAAACTTCCTCCTCGATGCCGAGACAGAGAAGGTTGTTGTAGACAGCGCGTCCTACAAGGAACTCCATTGAGAAGTAGCAGGCACGGCGGGAGTTGAGATGCGCTTCCTTGCTCTTTGTCCAGTTGTCCGAGATCGAACGCATGACTGCGCAGGATACCGCGAAATGGATCTGCTGAGGGGTGGCTTCCTTTGCGGGAATGCCGTATTCCTCGGATAAAATGCTGTTGAACTGATTCAAAAATTCTGTTTTGTTGAACATCTGTAAGTTATCCTTTCATACAAGTGTTTTATTATTATATCATATAAAAAAGAAAAAATCAATAGAAAATGATAAAGCAGAACGAAGCTCCGCTGTTTTCAGCGCTCCGGCGCGGACACATCAAGTCCCAGCCCTTTAAGCATCTTTATATCGCCTTCTATGTCATTTCCGGAGGTGGTGAGCATATCGCCGGTTATTGTAGCGTTGGCGCCGGACAGGAATGCCGCAGACCCGGAATCCCGCATTATTATGCGCCCTGCCGCAAGCCGTATGTAGGCGGTGGGATCAATGAACCGGAATATAGCCGCGGTGCGCAGGATATCCTCTTCCGTGAGAGGAGTCTCGCTTTCAAGGGGAGTTCCCTTTACCGGGCGAAGCGCGTTTATCGGTATCGAGCCTATGCCAAGCTCCGCAAGCGTCAGAGCCATATCCAGCCTGTCCTCCCATGTCTCGCCCATTCCTATGATACCGCCGGAGCATACGTTCAGCCCGCATTTCTGCGCCCGTTTTATGCAGGCGATCTTGTCATCGAAGGTGTGTGTGGTGCAGATATTCGGGAAGTTCCGGCGGGAAGTCTCGATGTTGCAGTGATATGTGGTCACTCCGCTTTCCCGCAGTCTTGTGAACTGCTCCTCCGTGAGAAGTCCGTGGGACGCGCAGAGTTTTATACCGCACTCCCGGCTCATTCTGCTGTAAGCGGATACCGCTTTCTCAAAGTCCTCATCGCTGAGTGTGCGTCCTGCAGTGACTATGGAGAAGCGATGCACGCCCTTGTCCGCGTTGTGGCGGCATTCGTTCACTATACTATCCTCGTCGAGGAACGGGTATTCATCAATACCGGTGTGGTTATGGGCAGACTGTGCGCAGAATTTGCAGTTTTCCGGGCATCTTCCGCTTCTGCCGTTTACGATGCTGCAAAGATCGACATGATCGCCGCAGAGAGCTTTTCTTATCCTGTCGGCATTCCTGCACAGCTCGCCCGTCTCCGCTTCTGTAAGGAATGTCAGATCATCATTCCGTGACAGCCTGCGTCCCGCGATGATCTCGTCAGCGATCGCCGGAATATTCGTGTTTGCCATGTCTGTTACCTGTCCTCAATAATGGATAGTCTTTGCCAGTGCTTTTCTTATCGGTATAGCCATATACTGCGCCGCGCAGACGCTCAGTATATCCTTGACGGCGAACGGCAGTACCACCAGCACGATGCTCTGGATAAGGTCTATCTGCGCAAGGATAGCGTACTGCACCGCACCGCAGAGATAGCAGAGAGCAAGTCCGCCGATCGAGACCGCTATGCGAAGAGGCAGGTTCTTCATCCGGAGCCCGCAGAAAAATGCCATTACTATAAAGCCGAACAGGAATCCGCCGGTGGGTCCGAAAAGGACTGCAAATCCGCCTTTCATTCCCGCAAATACCGGAAGTCCCACAGCTCCGATAAGCACATATACCGCAGTCG
Source organism: Ruminiclostridium sp. (assembly GCA_017479645.1). Lineage (GTDB taxonomy): Bacteria > Bacillota > Clostridia > Oscillospirales > Ruminococcaceae > Ruminiclostridium_E. Next base: position 3,030 of record JAFVBZ010000042.1, read on the forward strand.
ATACGGTTCCGGTGAACGCTCCGCCGACTGCCGCACAGAGTGCCACGCCGAATGTGTGGAGCGTGATCGGAACGTTGGTGGGCAGCGGAACCGTGACCTGTGCGGAAACGGCGATTATTGCCGCGAAAAGCGCACACATAACGATCCTTAAAGTTTTGCTTTTTGTGTCTTTGATATCCATTTAATCTTCCTCATTTCCCATTTATCTCACCAAAATATCGGGCGCAGCGTCACGCTGCCGCAGGTCAAGGGCGCGCAGCCCTTGTGCCGTCTGCAAAGACAGCGCGCAAGCGCTGCTGTCACAATTTGTTTCTGATATTTACCTCGCCGGAAGCGAGATAATTTACTTTTCCGTCCGAAGTGCGCACTTTAAGCCGCGCCTCGTCATCAATGCCGAGAACTTCTGCGGTGTGCAGTATCCCGCCTGCTTCGTACTCAATCGTTTTCCCGGTAAGCACCGAGCGCCGCCGGTACTCCTCCATATATGCCCTTGACGGGAGGGCATCATAGTAAGCGAAGAAACGTTCGAGCACCTTTGCCGCAAGAACAGGCCGCACAGAAGCACCGCAGCCAAGTGTTCCGGCTTTGTCCCGAAGCTCCGGCGGGAACTCCGTCTCTCCGGCATTTATCCCGATGCCAAGCACCGCATACCGCAGCGAACCGTCCGCCGCAAGCGAGGATTCGGTGAGTATTCCGCAGACCTTTCTGCCGCTGACGTAGATGTCGTTCACCCACTTTATCCCTGCGGTCTTGTCGGTTACGCTCTCAATAGCTTCCGCGGCTGAAACGGCGGCTGACGTTGTTATGGCAAGCGCGTCCGCCGTATCGAGACGCGGGCGCAGCAGCACACTCATATAAAGCCCGGAATCGCCGGGAGAGTAGAAGCTTCTGCCAAGTCTCCCCTTTCCTGCGGTCTGCGCTCCGGCGATCACTGCCGTACCTTCCTCCGCGCCCTTTTCCGCCAGCACCTTGATATCGTCGTTGGTGGAGCCGGTGACGGCTGCCGTGCGGATATCGAGCCTTTCCGGCATACCCGGCGAAAGTGCGCTGTAAACATCGCCGGCGGTGAACATACTCATTTCTTTCTGCGTTTCCTTTCCTCTTTGAGCTTTGCTTTATACGCAGCGGCAAATTCCGTGTAAACGGCGGAGCAATCCGCTTTCTCATCACCCTTTCCGCCATAGACGGAGCTTTCGTAATCCTCGACGAAGCCGTCAATATCCGTGCCGAAAAGTTCCCTGCTCTTTACGGCGGTATCTGTGGGAGTCATGGTGTTTTCGCTGCTGCCGGTATAGCGGTTTATCATCGAGTTGATCTTGTTATAGACAGCCGACTTCTGCGCCGCACCGCGCATAGCCTTCATTCTGCGGACAAATTTCGCTTCCCTTACGCGCGGACGCATAAATGTTACGATGACCGCAGCGATCACGATAAGGGCTGCGGCAGCTCCGACGATAATGAATGTCATATCGAAGTAACCGCCGTCAACGGTGCTGCTGGTGGGATCGAAGTTCGTCCAGCCGTAGCCGTCGATCCAAACCTGCGTGAATGCGTGGGAGTCCCCGGTAGTAACATACCAGTAACCGCCGTTCGACTCGTTCCGCTGGATCAGGAATCCCTCGCAGTACCTTGCTGTCATGCCGAGCTCCCTGCACATGAGCGTCATTGCCGTTGCGTAGGGAATGCAGGTTCCCCGCTTGGTGTTGAAGATGAAGTTGTCCGGGGAGGGGTCATTGGTCGTGAAGTTGAGGTCGTAGATATAGTCTCCCTTGCGGAAGAAATCGACGATTGCGGAAGCCTTCTCATAGTCGGTGTCCGCACCCGCGGTTATCTCCTCGGCAAGCGCCTTCACCCTCAGCCTTGCATCGGGCGACGAGAAGCAGGCATTCTTCGTTTTCTCCGAAAGAAGCACATCATTGTACTTCACAGCCTGCTCCTTCGCGCGCAGATATGACTGTGAAGCCGAACCGGAAGCCGAAAGCTCTTCCGCAAGCTCATCGGTGAACATCTCCGAAAAAGCCTTGTCGTATTCGTACTCTGCCCATGAGAGCTGATAGGAAGTCGCGGTGGTATTTGTCTTGTTAAGAAAATACTCGTCATTCTCCGTGCGGTAGATCTTTTCGTCGGAATTGTAGAGAGATATATCCTGTAAGTTTTCCGGCGTATAAAGCGCTCTTATCTGACCGGAGACCGGACGCACCCAGCATTTGAACTCTGCCGGTTCCTCTCCGTCATATCCCGCTTCTTTGTAAAGGGCTGAGGGATCTTCAAATTCGATGAACTTTTTCCAGTTGTTTGTACCGTCATTCGGATCGCCGTAGTATCCCCATGTATTCTCGGAAGCACTGTACAGATTGAAGCACTGGCGCTTAACGATATACGGATTTGCGCCGTAGAAATAGAATACCACGGTGTCGTCCGATGACGAAGATGTTGACGAGCTCTCGCTGAAATCGTCGAAATTTGCGTTTTCAGCCGCGCTTATGGTAACGCCGGTAACAAATTCGTCAAACTGCTCTCTGAACGGCGCAAATTCAAGCTTCGGCAGGAATGACGCAAGTATCGTGACTGCAAGAACGAACGCAAGGGAGGATATTGCGGTACCGCGGCTGAAGGAAGATGTTATCTGCTCCCCGCCGGCATTCGCGCCCCCTGTTTTTCCGGCATTTCCTGTCATTATGAAGAAGAACAGCGTCATCAGTATCACAGGGTATATTACCGGTATCACAGTAAACGTCTTTGCAAAAAGACAGAACGGACACAGGCATATCAGGAACAGGAAAAGCTTCCTGTACCGCACTCTTGTGAAGTAGTAAAGGCAGGAGATCAGTATAAACCCGATCAGTATCACCATTGCGAAAGTGCTTCCGTAATGCACCTGTGTGAACCGAGACGGTTCAAGCACCCATGATGACAGCTCCGCTATATTCCGGAAATCCACCAGCCGCAGCGCAAGCGTGTCGGAGACTATTAGCATGATAACCACAACTATCGTGGTGAGCCATGTTTTCCCGGCTTTGCGCATAAGCTCATATACCGCGAAGATAAGCAGCGAGTACAGCAGCGAGACTGCCGTAAAAAGCAGCACTGCCTGACCCGAACCTGCGGAGTAGATATATGACGCCGCGCTCATTACCGCCGTGCTGAGCAGTACGGGTACGGTGTTTTCCGCCAAGAACGGCGGAAGCGTAAAGGATCTTGATTTGCTCATATATGTAATATCACCTGATAAAGCGGATATCGTCTTCGTCTCTCGTGATCGTCCAGATATTCTCTGCCGGCACCTCGCATCTCGGAGCAGAGGCGCACCGGCTGTCAAACCCGGACACGGCCGCGGCTATGTACGCGTCGCAGTGCGCCGTGAATATCACCGTATGTCCGCTGTCCAATTCGGGAAGCCTTCCCACCTCGTCCTCCGAGAACTCGAAATCCGTAAGGCGGTAGCGTATATCCGAAACGTCGGACGGAGTAACGACGGGTATCGTCTCCCAATGGCTGCCGAAGCGTATTTTAAGGCTGGAGGGCAGCTCGGTCTTTGCGAACTGCATCATCAGCGCCAGCATTCCCTCAACAGCAAGCTGTTCCTCACGTCTTGCGGCAATTCTGTCCGATGCCTTCGAGCCTGCCTTGTCCAGCAGGAACGTCTGTTCCGCGCCGGAAGAGCCTTCGAGCCTGCGCACATAGAACTCCCCTCTCTTCGCGGAGAGCTTCCAGTTTATCAGCTTTAAGCTGTCGCCCGGCTCATACTTTCTGTGCTCATAGCCGGGTGTGCCGTTTACCGCAAAAAGCGACTGAGTGGTCTCCTCGCTGTCGTCGAATGCCGCGGCATCGGTACGGCTGCGCGCAAGCCCCTCCCGCCTGTCAACTTCGGGGATATCCGGATAGATCTTTATCTCCGCATTGGCTTTCAGGACAGTGATGCGGAAACTGCACAGACCGAGAAAGTCCGTGAGCACTATCGTACTGATGCCTATTCTGCCCTTGCCGAAGAACTCGGCATTGTAGTCCGCAGCAAGCTCCATGCTGCTGTGTCCGAATACCGCCGCGCGGATCTTCTGCGGCGAGGAAGTGGTGAAATGATAGCTGGAAAAAAGCTCCGCGGACACAAAAGAAGACGGCAGAAATCCGGAGTTTTCAAGCACCAGCTTTACCGACGCGATCTCGCCGCGGTTAAGTATATCGGCGCTTATCTGTATCCGCGCAGTGAGTTTCCGCTTCGTGTAAACACACAGCAGAAGCGATATCACCGCCGCCGATACAAGCGCGATTATAAGATAGCTGCCGCCCGGCGCTTCAAGGAAAAGCGTATAGAGGACGGCAAGCGCTATAAGCAGCAGATATGTGATTATTGAACGTATATTGACCATTTTCTTATTCCGTGGGTACGGGAGTGTTTTCGAGAATGTATCTCATCGCGGCAACGGTTATGCCGAATGTGGATTTGCCCTTAGGAGAGAGCATAAGCCTGTGCGCAAGCACCTCGCAGGCGATATCGCGGACATCTTCCGGGACTGCGTAATCTCTGCCGTTGATGAGCGCAAGGGACTTTGCCGCGGAATAAAGCGCAAGGCTTCCGCGGGGACTTGCGCCGAGCAGCGTGTATTCGCTCTCTCTTGTGGCGGTAACGATGCCGATTATATAGCGCTTCACGCTGTCGTTCACGCGGACTGCTTCCGCCTGTCTGCGCAGTTCCATGACATCATCAAGCGTCATTACCGGCTCAAGCTTCACGGCTTTTCCGTAATTTCCGCCGAGGAGCTGCATCTCCTCGCCCGGATCGGGATAGCCTATGGATATCTTCATCATGAATCTGTCCATCTGCGCTTCCGGCAGGTGGTAGGTACCGTATGTCTCCACCGGGTTCTGTGTCGCGAGAGCCATGAACGGCACGGGAAGCTTATGGGTAATACCGTCCGCGCTTATCTGCAGTTCCTCCATTATTTCGAGAAGCGCAGACTGGGCTTTCGGGGAGGCACGGTTTATCTCGTCCGCCAGCAGGAAGTTGCACATAGCGGCGCCGGGGCGGAATTCCGATTCGCCGGTCTTCGGATTTATCATCGTGAATCCGGTGATATCGGAAGGCATAAGATCGGGGGTGAACTGGATACGGCTGCATGAGCCGCTCACGCTCTCGGAGAGGGCAGTTACAAGTCTTGTCTTTCCCACGCCGGGAACGTCCTCGATAAGAACATGACCGCCGGAAAGAAGCGCGGCTGTGAGTTTCAGTATAACGTCGCGCTTGCCGATTATTGACCTTTCTATATTTTCGGTCAGCAGTTTTATCTTTTCATTCATCGGTATTTTTCCTTTCCGCCTGTTCTTTCTCGTAGAAGTATTTGATTATGTCATGCCGGGTGACTATTCCTATGAACTTTCCGCGGTCATCGGTCACGGGAACGAAGTTCTGCTCCATTCTAAGATACAGCAGCTCGTCCATATCCGCGCTTACAGTCACAGCCTTGTCACGCTTTGAGCGGATTATCTCCGACAGCGGCATCTTTTCCAGCGAACGCAGCGACCCGTTCTCACACATTGCCCAGAGGAAGTCGCCCTCGCTCACGGTCCCTGCATACTCGCCGGAAGCCGTTACCGCCGGGATAGCTGTATAGCCGTGTACCCGCATCTTTTCAAGCCCCTGCCGCACCGTTGCGTCGGAGCTTATGTATGTTATCTCGTCTTTCGGACGAAGAAGAAACAGCAGATTCATTCCATGCCTCCGCAGATAGTGATAAGCCGTTATCAGAGTCCGGCTTTCTGGATTATCTCATCAGTCTTGCGGACAGCTTCCGCTTCCGCGTTTTTCATTATGCCTTCGATATCCGCGCCGGCGATATCCAGCCCCTCGGCGCTGACGAGCATAACGTTTTCGATGCCGTACAGCGACTTTGCGAGCCACTTTACATATCCGTAGCCGAAGATATGACCGTCTTTTCCGACATTTCCGCCGGTCGTGGTCACATAGATGAGCGCCTTTGCCTTGCAGAGGCTTTCTACTGCACCTTCGGGGCTGTACCGGAATGTGATGCCGACAACGTTTATCTGTTCGATGTATGATTTGAGGGCAGCGGGGAACGACATATCCCAGAACGGCGCAGCTATCACGATAACATCGGCATCTGCGAATGTCTTTGCGTATCTGAAAAGCGGGTTGGAAAAGTCCTTGTGTGATGTCGCGCTGTCCCTGCTCTCAAGGAAGAACTCAGTCGCCTGAGGAAAGATATACTCATAGATCTTCTCCTCGTTCACAGTTCCGTCGAGCTTGCCCAGAACACAGTCTGCAAGTCTCTTTGTGCGTGACTCTTTGCGCGGAGCCGCGTTGATAAAAAGGATATTGTTCCGCATTGCTGTCTGCCTCCTTTGACACGATAATGTGGTAATGGTTTGTACCTTACATTATACAATATCCCGGCGCTGTTGTCAAGGCTGGGACCATATACCGCAAAAATGCCGCAGCGCCGATCAAAAGTATTGACTTTTCCTGCTTTTATACGGTATAATGGAGGTGCGGAAAGTTATGCTCCGCAAACGCATTAAGGAGGACTTACAAATGGCAAAAAGACCCGAATGGCTCGACAGCGCCGTATTCTACGAGATATATCCCCAGTCGTTCAAGGATACCGACGGCGACGGTATCGGCAACATAAACGGCATTACCGAAAAGCTCCCATATATAAAGGAACTGGGCTGCACGGCTATATGGATGAACCCGTGCTTTGATTCGCCTTTCGGAGACGCGGGTTATGACGTTTCCGACTACTGCAAGGTGGCTCCCCGCTACGGCACAAACGATGATCTCGTGCATCTCTTCGATGAAGCACACAGGCTCGGCATGCACGTTCTTCTTGACCTTGTTCCGGGGCATACCTCATGGGAGCACCCGTGGTTCAAAGAGAGCATGAAAGCCGAAAGGAACGAATACACCGACCGCTATGTCTGGACAGACAGCATCTGGGAAAGACCGGAGGGTTACGGTTCGCTCCGAGGTATCTCCGAGCGCGACGGAAGCTGCGCAGTAAACTTCTTCACGCATCAGCCTGCGCTCAATTACGGCTGGTACAAGCCTTCCCGCCCCTGGCAGCAGGCTATGGATTCCGAGGGCGCGACAGCTACCCGCGAAGCTATGAAGGACGTTATGCGCTTCTGGCTGTCGAGGGGCTGCGACGGATTCAGAGTGGATATGGCAGGTTCGCTTGTCAAGAACGATGAGGACGGAAAAGGCACTATCGCACTCTGGCAGAACGTCCGCGCTTTCCTTGACGAAGAGTTCCCCGAAGCCGCAATGGTCTCGGAGTGGGGCGAACCGCGCCAGAGCCTTGCGGGCGGCTTTCACATGGACTTCCTGCTGCATTTCGGAGAATCCCATTACAACGATCTTTTCCGCTGCGGCAAGCCTTTCTTCGGCGGAAAGGGCGATGCTTCCGCCTTTGTGGCAAAGTACATCGACAGCTACGAGCGCTCACAGCGCAGGGGACTTATCTGCATTCCCTCCGGCAACCACGATATGGACAGGCTCGCGCGGCATATAAAGGGTGATGCCCGGAAACTCGCATTCGCGTTCCTGCTCTCGATGCCCGGTGCGCCGTACATCTACTACGGCGATGAGATCGGAATGAACTATGTGGAGGGGCTGAGATCGGTAGAGGGCGGCTACGGGCGCACCGGCTCCCGTTCGCCTATGCAGTGGGACAGCAGCGCGAATGCCGGATTTTCTTCCGCACCCGCAGAGAAGCTGTATATACCGATAGACCCCGATCCCGCAAGACCCACCGCGAAAGCGCAGATGAAGGACGCGGACTCGCTTCGCAGCGAGGTAAAGAAGCTTATCGGCGTAAGACAGGCGCACAAAGCGCTCCAAAGTCTCGGTGAGATAGAGTTCGTCTGCGACGGAGCACCGGGAAAGCCTCTCGCATATATCAGAAGCAGCGGTGACGAGCGGATACTCGTGATCGTAAACCCCACGGATAACACAGCGGATATCACTGTAAACGGCACACCGGGCGAAACGGTATATTCATTCGGCGGCGCTCCGGTCATTTCCGGAAACAGCGTCAGAATAAACGGCGGTTCCGCTGCATTTGTCAAAATATAAGAATACGGAGGATCAACAATGAGAAAGAATCTGGGAGTACAGCCGGCGCTCTTCCCTATGCCGGTAGTGATCGTTGCGGCATACGGCGCGGACGGGAATATCTGCGCAATGAACGCTGCATGGGCGCAGATATGCGATATGGACAAGATCGCGCTGTTCATTGACTCGGATCACAAGACCACAAAGAACATAATGGAAACAAAGGCATTCACAGTCAGCATAGCGGACGTGCCGAACATGGAAGCCGCGGATTTCTTCGGCATCGCCACCGGAAACAAGATGAGCGACAAGTTCGCGCGTTCCGGCTGTCATGCCGTTAAGAGCGAGTTCGTGAATGCGCCGATAATTACGGAATTCCCGGTAGCGCTGGAATGTGAGCTTGCCGAGGAGATCAACACGGAGAATATGCACGCTATCGTCGGCAAGATCGTAAATGTAAGCGCAGAAGAAAGCGTTGTGGGAGACAAGGACAAGATACTCCCCGAAAAGGTCAACGCGCTTATCTTCGATCAGTACAGAAACGGCTACTATTCCGTAGGCGAAAAAGCCGGACAGGCATGGAACGCCGGAAAAGGACTTATGAAGCAGTAATACTATAACAAATTCACAATGCACAATGCACAATTTTGGAGCGCGCTCTGCGCGCATATCTGAATCGTGACGAAATTACATGATTTTGTCTGCGGTCAGATACTGATTCAGTATAAATCACGTCCGGACGCAGGATCCCCCTGCAAACGCTGACAGCGTTTGCAGGGGGATCGCTGTATTTACTGCTTTCTGCGGCTGTTCAGTGAACGGATTATATACCGCCCGCACAGCTCGCTGCTTCTTCCGATATTGTAAACATGATCCTTGAATACTTCCTCGATGCGCTCGGCGTACTCCGCCTTTGCCGCGATCATTTCCGCTGCCGTTTCAGGTACGCGGTCAAGCTCGTCAAGCCCGATCACCTTTCCTATCTGGGTGCGCAGCGACTTATTAATCGGCTCGATCTCAAGCTTAGTATATTCCAGGTTCATCACCTTCATCGGAGTGTCGATATACAAAACCGGACGTTTTGTGACGAACGCGTACTCCCAGGCAATATCAGACCAGTCGGTTATAAGAAGATCGGAGTCCATTACCGGATTGTTCTGCGAAAAATCGGTCTGTATCTCCACCATTTTCTCTGCGGCATACTTTTCTTTCAGTGCAGTGAAACGCTCCGGCTCATGGCGCACATGCTGGGGGTGGGGGCGGAGGATTATCCTGTAACCGGTCTTTGTGAGCTCGTCGATGAGCTTTTCGGCGCACAGCTCCACGATGTTGTCCGCCTGCCAGGAGGGAGCGATTATTATCTGCGGCGGATCGTTCACCTTGTGCTCGGAGCTTTCGTATTTCTTAAGCATTTCGTCTATCAGCGGATATCCGGATTCAACGATCCGCTTTTCCGGAGTACCGAAGATGCGCTCACTTGCGCGGATCTCCTCATGCTGATCCCTTCCGGGGCAGAATATGGTGTTGAAGTAGTCAAGAGCGCCTTTGCGGTATGTAATGATACTTCCCATTCCGTGGCACGCAAAGACGTATTCGATATCGCTGCGGACGCGGGAACGCTTTATGTGGTACTTTTCGAGATCCGGCATGGTCATCACGCACATATCGCAGTCCAGCTTCATGAACAGCGGGACAAGATATCTGTCGCTTGCAGCGTAATACGGCACTATCTGCTCACGCTTGTCGGAGAAGATCTTATCTTCCGGATCGCTGGTGACATAGTGTATCGTAATATCGGAATGATCGCAGATGTAGTCTATCATTCCGGAATAGTACTTGTAGAAGCCGTTCTGCTCGGAATAGAACACGAGCTGTTTGTTCTCCGCGACCGAAAAGCGCTTATAATCCGCGGCTTCGCGCTTGCGGTACTTTGCAAAGACCTGCTCCTTTGCACGCTTTTCTTCCCTGGTGCGCATGAGCTTGTCGTAATCGACATACTTTTTCGGCGGTATCACAAGATTCGTGACCCACATAAGCGGTATGGCGAAGAGGTTTCCGAAGATCCAGTAAAGTCCTACTCCGCCGGGAACTATAAAGGCGAAATATACCGAGAATGCAACCATAAACACGGTGGTCAGCACCTTGTTCAGCATTCCCTGTGCAAGCTGGAGCACATTTATCCGGTTCTGCGCAAAGCACAGAAGCCATGCGCTGAGTCCTGCGGCAAGCGGTATTATCAGAGTTACCGGCTCGGCAAAGTTCGGTACCGCGCCGAGATCAAGTCCGAGAAAGCTCATATCGAAGGAGCCGATACGGCTTATGATATCCGCCGGGAAACCGCTTACAGGAAAGCTTCCCGCCCTGATAAGCTCCATTATCTTCAGCTCGTAAAGGCTTCCGGCATCGTTTATGCCGAGAGTATTGACAAGAACGTCCTGCATAGAGGATATGACGCCTCTGTCCATTCCGAGCATGAAGCTGAGCGGGCGGTAAACTACGCCGACAAGTCCCAGAACGATCGGAATCTGGAGAAGCAGCGGGACGGTATCGAGGAACGGGTTATACTTGTATTCCTTGTAAAGCGCAAGCTGTTCGTCGGTGTACTTATCCTTGTCGTCGATATACTTTATCTTGAGTTCGTTGAGTTTCGGCTGGAGCCGGACCATGCGTATCGAGTTCTTCTGCGTCATTATGCTCAGCGGAAAGAGCAGGAACTTTGTCAGAAGAGTGAACAGGATTATGCTTATGCCGCAGCTTCCGCATATCGCAAAGCAGAACTGCATTACATAGCCCAGTATGCCGATCAGAAAATCTATTACCTGTTCCATTTTTACTTATCGGCTTCTTCGTCGTCGGAAAGCAGATCGTCCGCAGTGACTACGCCGCCGTGCTCGCCGTCGTTTGATATCGTGACAGGTGCATCTGCATTCTCATCTTCGGACTTTTTCTTCACCTTTCTCTTAAGCTTGTTGAAGATGATGCCGGCAGCGGTACCGCAGGCAATAACGACTCCCACCACTATCTGTATGATATAGCTCGTTGTGGCGGGATCTATGTACGCAGACGCGTTCACCGCAAGCAGCAGTGAGAAGCAGCAGGCGTAAAATGCGGCGCCGGCAAGTTTAGCGGGATTTATTTTCATATACGTTCCTTCTTTCGGTGTGATGATCTGTCTGACGACATAAGATCTTTAAAACAATTTATTATATCACATTATTTAAAGAATGTCAATCTTGACCGATCCGGTATGTTTTATCTCCGGTTCCTCCCTAATAAGGGAATTAAGGTATAATTCACAATTGACAAAACAAAGTAAATATTATATAATAAAGAGTAAATCACTGCAAAGGAGAGAGGTTTGAATGAAACAGGCACTTCATAAAAGCGCATTCAGAGAGATCCGTTCAACGATGAGCCGGTTTCTTTCAATATTCGGCATTGTTGCGATAGGAGTGGGCTTTTTCGCAGGCGTTAAAGCTGCTGCACCCGATATGCGCAAAACGCTGGACAGCTACTACAACGAAAAGCACCTTATGGATCTCCGCCTTGTTTCCACCTACGGTTTTGATGAAAATGACATAAACGCGCTGAAAGAGATACCGGGAGCTTCGGTCTATCCCTCCTACTACGTTGATGTGATCGCGGAATGCACCGGTAGGACTCCTGCAGCGGCAAGAATATACTCCATTTCCGACACGCTTGTAAACGAGATAAACGTATTGGAGATCACAGAAGGAAGAATGCCGGAGAACGAGCACGAGTGCCTTGTAAGTTCCGGCAAGCTTAACGGAGGACCGGCTGTCGGTCAGACTGTCACTATAACCGATAACAGCGGCAATCCGCCGGAGGATATGCTGAGCGTCTTTGAATACGAGATCGTCGGCAAGGTCATGTCCCCGATGTACATTGACAAGACCAGCCGGGGAAGCACTTCCGTCGGCAACGGCTCAATAGAATCGGCTTACTATGTCCCGGAGGAAAATTTCACCGTAAAGTACAATACCGAGGTATATCTGCGGTTCCCGGCACTCGATGAGTACAACTGCTACGAGTACGACTATAAGGAGCGCATACGCGAGATCACAGATGCGCTTGAACCTATTGCGGATACACGCTCGGAAGAGCGCTTTGTCGATATTAAGCAGGAAGCCGACGAAGAACTGAAAAAGGCTGAAAACAAGCTTTCCGACGCGGAAAAGGAAGCCGACGAGAAGATCGCCGACGGAGAAAGAGAACTTGACGATGCAAGGAAAAAGCTTAGCGACGCAAAGCAGGAGATCGACGACGGCGAACGCGAGATAAGCGAGAATGAGCAGAAGCTTGCCGACGGCAAGGAGGAGCTTGAAAAAGCAAAAAGCGATATTGCGGACGGCGAAAAGGAGATCGCGGAGAATGAACGCAAGCTTCAGGACGGAAAAGATGAGCTTGCAAAGGCAAGAAAAGAAATTGAGGACGGCGAAAAAGAGATCGCCGAAAATGATGAAAAGCTGAAAGACGCAGAAAAACAGCTTGATGACGCCAAAAAGGAGCTTGATGACGGAGAGCGCCAGATCGCCGAAAACGAGAAGAAGCTTGCCGACGGAAAAGCAGAGCTTGAAAAGGGCAAAAAAGAGCTTGAGGACAATGAAAAGCTTATCGCCGAAAATGAGAAGAAGCTTGCGGACGGAAAAAAAGATCTCGAAAACGGCAAAAAGGAGCTTGAAAAGGGCGAGAAGGAGATCGCTGAGAATGAGAAGAAGCTTAAAGACGGAAAATATGAGCTCGATAAAGCCAAAAGACAGATAGAAGAGGGCGAACAAAAGCTAAAAGACAGCGAAAAACTGCTGAAAGAAAGCAAGCAGAAGCTCGATAACGCAAAAGCTCAGCTCGATTACGGTCAGAGCCAGATAAGAGCAAACGAGAAGATGCTTGAAGACGGAAAGAAACAGCTTGAAACTGCCAAAAAGCAGATAGAGGACGGCGAAAAGGAGATCGCCGAAAACGAACAGCTTCTCGCCGACAGCAAGAAGCAGCTTGATGACGCACAAAGCCGGATACAGACAGGTGAAACTGCGATAAATTACCTGAACGGTCTTGTCGAAAAGGGCGAAGCCGCTCTCGACAAGCTCGAAGAGCTTCTGGAAAATGAAGAGGACCCGTCTTCGGAAAACAGGGAATATCTTAAAGAAAAGATCGCCGAAGCCAGACAGCAGCTCGCCGGTTACAAGGAAAGACTTGCCGAAGAACAGGCTAAACTTGACGACGGAAAGGCACAATACGAAGAAGGTCTTGCACAGTACAATGCCGGAGTCGCACTGCTTGAAGCCGGCAAGGATGAACTGAGCAAGGCAAAAGCCGACTACGAAAAGGGCGTAAAGGATATCGAAAACGGCGAAAAACAGCTTGCCGACGCGAAAAAGCAGCTTGAAGACGGAAAGGCTGAATACGAAGCCGGTCTGATGCAGTACCTTGTAGGCGAGAACGAGTACAATAACGGCAAGACCGAGCTTTCCCTCGCAAAGCTCCAGTATGAAGCCGGTCTCAAGGAATACAACGAAGGTGCCGCACAGCTTGACAAAGCCAAAGAACAGCTTGAAGACGGCTGGGACGAATACAACGACGGCTTAAAAGAGATCGAGGACAGCGAAAAGCAGCTTGCCGAGGGTAAGGAACAGCTTTCGGACGGCTGGGATAAGTACAACGACGGCTTAAAAGAGATCGAGGACGGCGAAAAGCAGCTCAAAGATGCAAAAGACAAGTACGAGGACGGAAAAGCCGAATATGAGAAAGGGCTTTCGGAATACAACGACGGAAAGAAACAGCTTGATGACGCGAAAGAACAGCTGAATGACGGCAAAGCCGAGTATGAAAAGGGTATGAACGAGCTCTTTGACGGTGAACGCCAGATAACGGACGCGAAGATATCACTTGCGGACGGAAAAGCCGAGTATGCAAACGGACTGATAGATGTTTACGACGGTGAAAAGCAGCTGAACGACGCGAAAGAACAGCTTGCGGACGGTAAAGCCGAATATGAGGAAGGTCTGCAGAAGCTTGCGGACGGCGAAAAGGAACTCGAAGACGGCAAAGCCGAAGCAAGAGAGAAGATAGATGACGCAAAGCAGAAGCTTGCCGACGCAAAGGAAGAAGCCGAGAACCTTGACAAGCCGAAATGGTTCATCTTCTCGCGCACCGACAATCCCGGCTACTCCGAATACGGCGAGAACTCCGAAAGGATCAACAACATATCAAGCGTCTTTCCCGTATTCTTCATAATCGTGGCAATACTCGTCTGCCTCACAACGATGTCGAGAATGATCGAGGAGCAGAGAGTGCAGATAGGCACGCTGAAAGCGCTCGGCTACTCCGACGGCGATATCATGTTCAAGTATATGTTCTATGCCGTTTCCGCAACGGTAACAGGCTCGATAGCCGGCTGTCTTGTGGGAATGTTCCTGTTCCCGTATGCTATTATCACGGCTTACGGAATGCTGTATGACATTCCGAGACCGATAATTGAGCTTGATCCCGTAACAGGGCTTTTATCGACATTCATTTTTGCGGGCGCGATATCGGCTACGGTGATCTACACCGCCCACAGCTCGCTTAAAGAGGAAGCTGCCCAGCTGATGCGCCCGAAAACTCCGAAAACAGGAAAGCGGATACTGCTCGAACACATTCCGATCATCTGGAACAGGTTCAATTTCAGCGCAAAAGTTACTGCGCGCAATCTCTTTCGCTACAAGCAGAAGATGCTTATGACGGTGATAGGCATATCCGGCTGCACGGCTCTTTTGGTGACAGGATTTGCGCTTCACGACAGCATAAACGATGTAGTCTCGAAGCAGTATGTTGATATCCTGCATTACGACGGCTCGGTGATATATGATGCGGATAAGCACCCGGAATCCGCAGATGCGGCGGAGAAGATACTTTCCGGATACGGCGATAATCTGCGGGTATATCAGAAAATGCTCACGGCAAGCGCAAACGGCAAAAATGTTGATATATGTATAGTTGTGCCGACGGATCCGGAGCTTTTCACACAGTTCAATCTCCTTCGCGACCGCCGTTCCGGCAAAGAATACACACTCGCTGACGGTGATATCTACATAGACGAGAAATCCGCGCTGCTGCTGGGCAATGTCGGTCCCGGCGACAGCATAGAGATATTGCTGTCCGACACGGAGAAGCGCAGGGTGAAGCTCACCGCGCATTTCGAGAACTACCCCGGTCACTATGTTTTCATGACAGAAAAGACGTACAGGAATATATTTGAAGAGGAGCCGAAGTACAACTCGATATTCTTCCGGCATAATATTGAAACGGAGCAGGAAGATGGTCTTGCGCGCCGGCTGCTGAATATAGACGGAATACTGAATGTAAAGTTCAATTCGGGAACCGAGGAATCTTTTGCAAGCATTCTCAGACCGCTGAATTACGTTATTGCGGTTATAATCGCATCTGCGGGACTTCTCGCATTCGTGGTAATGTACAATCTCACGAATATCAACATAACGGAGCGCATCAGAGAGATAGCGACGCTGAAAGTTCTCGGATTCTATGACGGAGAAGTTGACAGCTACATCTTCCGCGAGAATATACTCTTATCTCTTCTCGGCACAGGAGTAGGGCTTATACTCGGCATCTTCCTCGCCAATTTCGTCATAGTTACGGCTGAAGTCGATCTCGTAATGTTCGGCAGAGAGATCTACCCGATGAGCTTCATTCTCGCCGCCGCAGTCACCATGCTCTTCTCGCTGCTCGTAACCGTCGCAATGCACAGCAGACTGAAGAAGGTAAATATGATCGAAGCGCTGAAGTCTGTGGAGTAGCAGAGAGGTTTTGGCGAGAGATTTGAGAGAGATTTAAGAGAGATTTAAGAGATTAAGAGATTTTAGAGAGGGGGCGCCGCCCCCCAACCCCCCGCCAACCCCCTTTAAAAAAGGGTGCTGGACACCCTAAACTGATGCAGTATTTCAGAGCGCACAGCAGTGGACGAGTGCAGCAAGAAACGCAGTGGGGTTGGCGAAGATTCCATTCAGAACAAAAAGATAACAGCTTGCAGAGACAATCACTGCAAGCTGTTATTAATTTGATGAATATAACTAACCGAGGTGGCGCACCCGTCAATAGAAGAATGTCGCTACGCATTTCGCCGCGGCGCGTCCGCCGCAAAGGGGGCTGGCGCCGTCCGCGTAGGACAAAGCGCGTCAGCGCATTAATACATACCGCCCATGCCGCCCATGCCGCCGGCAGGAGCAGCAGGAGTCTCTTCCTTGATGTCGGTTACGAGGCTCTCTGTTGTGAGCACCATAGCAGCTACGGAAGCAGCGTTCTGGAGTGCGGAACGTGTTACCTTTGCAGGATCAACGATTCCGGCATCTATCATGTCAACATACTCGCCCTTGAATGCATCGAAGCCGTATGTCTTCTTGCCCTTTGTGTTCTTTCTGATGTTCTCGATTATTACAGAACCCTCAAGACCTGCGTTTGCAGCGATCTGACGGATAGGATATTCAAGAGCGCGGAGAACGATTGTAGCACCGGTCTTTTCGTCACCGTCAAGCTTTGCGATAAGCTTCTCAACAGCGCCCATAGCGTTGATAAGAGCTGTGCCGCCGCCTGCAACGATACCCTCTTCTACGGCAGCCTTTGTTGCTGCGAGAGCATCCTCGATACGCATCTTCTTTTCCTTCATCTCGATCTCGGTAGCAGCACCTACCTTGATAACCGCAACACCGCCTGCGAGCTTTGCAAGTCTTTCCTGGAGCTTCTCTCTGTCGAAGTCGCTTGTTGTATTCTCGATAGCGTTTCTGATCTGGTTTACTCTGTCCTTGATGTCAGACTTCTTGCCTGCGCCGTCAACGATTGTGGTGTTCTCCTTGGTGACTGTGACCTGCTTTGCTGTACCAAGCATTTCTACCGTAGCATCAGCAAGCTCGATTCCGAGATCACTTGTGATGACCTGACCGCCTGTGAGAACAGCGATATCCTGGAGCATTTCCTTGCGTCTGTCACCGAAGCCGGGAGCCTTTACAGCAACACAGTTGAATGTGCCTCTGAGCTTGTTGAGGATAAGGGTCGTAAGTGCCTCGCCCTCAATGTCCTCTGCGATTATGAGAAGCTTCTTGCCGGTCTTTACGATCTGCTCAAGAAGCGGAAGGAGATCCTGGATAGCGGAGATCTTCTTGTCTGTGATGAGGATATAAGGATCGTCAAGCTCTGCGATCATCTTGTCGCCGTCTGTTGCCATGTAAGGAGAGATGTAACCTCTGTCGAACTGCATACCTTCAACAACTTCGCTGTATGTCTCGGCAGTCTTGCTCTCTTCAATAGTGATAACGCCGTCATCGGAAACCTTCTCCATAGCCTCGGAGATGAGCTTGCCTATGAATTCGCTTCCGCTGGAAACGGTGGCAACTCTTGCCTTATCCTCTGCGTTCTTTATCTTCTGTGCATTCTTCCTGATCTCGTCAACGGATACTTCAACAGCCTTTTCGATACCGCCCTTGAGAACCATGGGGTTAGCGCCTGCGGCAACATTCTTCATACCCTCGCGAACGATAGCCTGTGCAAGAAGTGTAGCTGTTGTTGTACCGTCGCCGGCAGCATCGTTTGTCTTTGTGGAAACTTCCTTGACGAGCTGTGCGCCCATGTTCTCAAAAGGATCTTCGAGATCGATCTCCTTTGCGATCGTAACGCCGTCATTTGTGATCAGCGGAGCGCCGAACTTCTTGTCGAGGACAACGTTTCTGCCCTTCGGTCCGAGTGTGATCTTTACTGTATCGGCAAGCTTGTCGATACCTGCCTGTAAAGCCTTGCGAGCTTCCTCGCCGTAAATAATCTGCTTAGCCATAATAAATCATTTCCTTTCTTTTATTCTACGATTGCAAGAATGTCGCTCTGACGAACTATTGTGTACTTTTCGCCTTCGAGCTTAACTTCTGTTCCGGAGTACTTGCTGATAAGCACCTTATCGCCTATCTTGACTTCCATTTTTATCTCTTTTCCGTCAACTACTCCTCCGGGACCTACCGCACAGATCTCTGCTACCTGGGGCTTTTCCTGTGCCGAGCTTGTGAGGATTATACCGCCCTTTGTGGTTTCCTCTGCTTCAAGGAACTTGATAACAACTCTGTCTGCAAGCGGCTTGATATTGAGTCCGCTCTTTGCTGCTGTTGTTTTGGTTGTTTTTGGTGCCATTTTAAAGACCTCCTATAAGAAAATAAAAATATTAACGTAACTCACCGGGCATTTAGCACTTGCCCGTTCCGAGTGTTAGCACTCTTTTGCTCCGAGTGCTAACCGATAATCATATTATAGTCTTTTGCAGAAAAAAAATCAAGTACTTTTTGATATTTTTTTATTTTTGTATCATCGTACTTGATTTTTTATTAATATAAACACAATTTTGTGCATATTGCACATATTTTCTTACATTTTTCCGCCCTTTGCGCCCTTTGAACCGCCGAAGCTTGCATTTTCAAGAATGTTTGTATCAAAGGAGAAGCTTATCGACTTATTCTCACGCTCGCGCTTGAATGCAAGATTGATCATTCGGTCGAGAAGCTCGCTGTACTTTACGCCCACCGGCTCCCAGAGGTAGAAAGAAAGGCTTCCGGGGATAGTGTTGATCTCGTTGAGGTAGATCTTTCCTGTGCTCTGATCGAGCATAAAGTCGATACGGGAAACTCCGGAACAGCCCAGAGACCTGAATGCCTTTACCGCGAGAGTGCGGACTTCTTCCCGCATTTCCGGCGTGATATCCGCGGGGATCTTGCGCTTGAGCGAAGCCATGCCGCTCTTTCCGCCGGAGGACTTTGTACCGCCGACATACTTATCCTGATAGCTGAGGATCTCGTCGTTTGCCACCGGCTCCTCGCACTCGCTTGCTTCCGCATACTCATAATCTCCGAGCACCGAGCAGTTTATCTCCTTGAGATCGGTTATCGCGTTCTCGACAAGCACCTTTATCGAGAATGTGAAGGCGTAAT
The DNA here is from genome assembly GCA_017479645.1 of Ruminiclostridium sp. GTDB lineage: Bacteria > Bacillota > Clostridia > Oscillospirales > Ruminococcaceae > Ruminiclostridium_E. The sequence continues at coordinate 22,074 of JAFVBZ010000042.1, forward strand.
CAAGTGCGTCCGCAAGAGCCTCACGATCCTTTGCCTTGCGAATGCCTACGCTGGAGCCGAGATTTACGGGCTTCACGATCACGGGGTACTGTGTCCTTGACTCGATCATATCAAGCACCGCGTCCTGTGCGGAGGTATACTCCTTCACGTTTATGACGGTTCCGGGAAGCACCGGTATGCCGTTGTCCGCGAAAACGCACTTCATAGCGTACTTATCCATGCCGAGAGCGCTCGAAAGCACATCACAGCCTGCATACGGGATACCGAGGGTCTGGAGATATCCCTGGAGCGCTCCGTCCTCAACATTAGTACCGTGAACGACCGGAAGCGCCACATCTATCACCGCTGCCACATTATTGCCGAACTTCTTCATCGGGTAATTGAGAAGCTCGACAGTATTTCCGTTCCCGACGGGTATAACACGGCTGCTCTCTTTAAGGAGCGCCGGGATATTCCTGTACACTTCGATCTTGCCGATGTTCCCGCCTATGTAGAACTCGGTGTTCTTTGTGATATAGATCGGTATGATCTCGTATTTTTCCGTATTCAGCGACCTGCATGCCTGGAGTGCGGATATGACCGACACCTCATGCTCAACGCTCTTGCCGCCGAAAAAAACTCCGACTCTGATCTTCATACTTCTGTCCTTTCTTTTGTGTATGTAATGTTTATTCTGTCTCGGTTACGGCTTCTTCGCCTGCTGTTTCTCCGCCGATCGTATTCTTTAAGTGCAGTGTTACATAATCGCCGTATTTCAGATCGAAGTACTCCGCGTCAACCGGCACTTCAAAGCAGATGTTTCCCTCCGCCTTTATTCCGGGAGGCACAGGGTCAGAGGACAGCTGCTTGCGGTCATTGTCCCACTGGGAATCGCACATTATCCCGTCCACAAGGCACATGATCTTTGCGTCGGGACGGTAATCCTCTTTTCCGGTGTTCTCTATTATTATATGAAACGAAACGTACTCATAGCCCTCCGACGGTTTGTACGGCCAGCGGTCAACGCTCTGATACCTGTCGCAGGTAACGGAGTAATTGAGAGTCTGCGCAGGTTCTCCGAGTCCCGCAGTCACCTTTGTCTCGATCAGAGGCACAGAGATCTCGGGTATCTCCGGGATAGAGATATCCGGCATTTCCACCGGCGTTATGGAGATGCTGCTATGGGAAGTCGCTTCCTTTTCTCTTTTCGAGGAGCTGCTTTCGGCTTTTCTCTCGCTTGATACCGCAGCTATCGCAAATATCATAACGATAACGAACGTGACGCATACCACTATTACCGGCATCACGCAGCCTATCCCCATAGCCTTTGCAGCGGTCTGTACGGTCTTTGAGCTTGCGATAGAGTTTTTTATCATGTTCTTGTTCTCTATCTGCATTCTGTCGTTTTCAAGCTCTTTTTTCCGGAAATAGAGGTCATCTGCCCTGTCGAGCTTTTCTTTCTCGCTTATGACCTCCTGGTCATTCCCGTAAGCACCGCCGCAGTTCGGGCAGGATCTGTACTTGTCGGTATCTATCAGCGTACCGCAGTAATCGCAGGTTATCTTCATATCAATTCACTTCCTAATGTCATGCTGCTCAGAAATTGTCCGGCAGATCGTTTTCAAGCAGTATCACGCGCTTTCTTCCCGCCTGTATCGCATAGGCGGCTTTCATTGCTTCGCTCAGGTCAGCCGCAACGATGATGTGGTTCTCGGTAAAGCCCTTTGCAAGCAGTCCCTCTTTTATCGGCGGAGCCTGCTTCTCGCCCACAAGTATCGCTATGTCGCAGCAGCCCGCCGCAAATTCGCCCAGTTCCTTGTTCAGCTGGTATTCGCGCTCTCCCAGCTCTATCATTCCCGGCGTTGCCAATATTCGCAGCGCGTCCTCAAACATCGACAGCGTTTTCAGCGCCGCTCTCGCACCCGCAGGATTGGAGTTGAACGCATCGTCGATTATCGTTACCCCGTTGCCCTTGTCGAGTATCTGCATTCTGTGCGGTACTGCTTCAAGGCGCTTTACCGGATATACAAGTTCGTCAAAGCTGATGCCGAGTTCGTGTGATACGGCTATCGCGCCGAGGATATTCTGCACGTTGTGCTCTCCGAGGAGCTTGGTGGAGAACTGTTTTTCCTCGTCACCGTGATGCACGGTGAATGAGGTGCCTTTTTCGGTGACTCTGATGCTGTCGGCGGTGTAATCCCACTTTCCGCCTTCAATGCCGTAGGTTATATGGTTCTTGTCGGTGCCGTGGTTTCTGATAAACTCGTTGTCATAGTTTAAGAAAACCGTTCCGTCAGTTACCGCGTCGGCTATCTCGAACTTCGTCTTTATGATGTTCTCAACGGAGCCGAAAGTTTCAAGGTGCTGTTCGCCTATTGAGGTTATAATGGAATGCTTCGGGTGAACGATGTCGCAGATCTCCTTGATCTCGCCTACGCCCTTTGCCCCCATTTCGCAGAGGAATATCTCGTGTGTGGCATTGAGACTGCCGCGGACTACCTTGACAACGCCCATTGTGGTATTGAAGCTGCCCGGCGTCATAAGCACATTGTACTTTGCGGACAGGAGCCTTTCGAGGTAGAACTTTGTGGAGGTCTTGCCGTAGCTTCCGGTGATGCCGATGACGGTGGTATTCGGAAGCTCGCTTATGATGCGCTTGGCATCATTGATGTAGTGCCTGTTTATCGCTTTTTCCACCGGCTTGTTTATAAGGTTCGCAAGACAGGGCATATAGACGCAGAACGACGGAAGAAGCGCTGCCGCTGCGAAATACAGTCTCCAGCTATAAAGGAAGATGAACGAGAGCGCGCATACCGCACCGTAAATAACGGTCATCGTCACGCACATTCTGATAACGCGGGGAGTGAACACAAGCTTCTTCTTTGCGGGCTTTTTAAGCGCAAGCAGCGCCGGTACCGCTCCGCAGAGCAGCAGGGCTGCACCGATATACGGCAGAAGATCGCAGAGAGTCCATATAAGGAAGTTCCCGTTCACATACGCAAGTACGGCAACTGCTGCCGCGGCGATGAAAAATACCCAAGCCCAGACGCCGCGCCTGAATACGTCGAAACGGTTCTTGTGCCGCCACTCCAGATGCTCACGGGTGCTGTAGGAGTTGAGCTGGAACATGTGCATATAATGCACGAAATTTATCGTAAAGTTCACGAGCAGAGCCGCGAAAAAAAAGATGTGTGCAAATACAGTCATAAGTTATGTCCTTCTGTCAGTAATCTATGCCGAGAAACGACGAAACGACGCGCAGGAATGTGAACTGCTGGTCTATAAAGGCGAAATGCCCCGCGTTGTCGAGTGTCACAAGTCCCGCGTCCGGCATCTCCCGCTCCATGCGCTGACCGTCCTCAAGCGGTGCGGCGTCATCGTTCCTGCCCCAGATGAGCAGCGTTTCGGGCGTGCATTTCGGCAGCAGCGGCGAAAGATCCTCATTCACCGTGTTCACCAGCACCTGCCGCATCATCGGGCTTGCCGCCCTGTAATCCGCGGAACCGTGCTTATTGCGCAGGTTTTCAAGTGCATTCGGGAACAGAGCTTTCATCGGCGCGCTGGAAAGTATCTTCTTCCCGCGCTGATAAGCCGCAGCCTTCTTCTTTGCTTCTTCCGAGGGTTCATGCCTTATCCCCGCCGCGCCGGTGAGTATTATCTTCGTCACCGTAATCGGCAGAGAGTCTCTTGCCATAAGTTTCAGCGTAACGCGTCCGCCGAAGCTGTGACCGAAGATGATGCAGTCCGTAACGCCGAGCTTTTCGCAGAAAGCGAGGACAAAGTCCGCATAATCGTCAACATGCCACGGCTCCGAGGGTTCGGGAGTTCCCCCGAAGCCCGGAAGATCCGGCGCAAGTACCCGGTACTTCTCCGCGATCCTGTCAATGACGGCAGAGTAAAGATCAACGCTCGTTCCCCAGCCCTGGAGCAGCAGGACGGTATCTCCCTCACCCTTGTCGATATAGTTAGTTTCTATGCCTTTTATATCAATAGTCATTCTGTCCTCCGGAAGCCGAAGCCGAAAATAAACATACGATGATATTATACACCCACATACGGGTATTTGTCAAGAAAAAACGCCCTCTCACCTCTGTAAGGGGTGGAGGGGCGCTGCGATATGCTGTTACCGCCTTGTCAGCAGCTTTCGGTGCCGTCCGTCTTCTTGTCGGAAGCGGCTGACTGCTGCTTGTTTTTCTTATTCTTTCCCATTGTTATCTTCCTTTCGGCTCCCTCACGGAGCTCATACTGCCGCGTTTCCGGTGCGGCAGTATTATTATCCGCATTCTGCCCGCAAATATTCATTATGCGATAAGTATCGACAGAAGCGCAAGGATAAGCGTCTTATCCGCGTCCTGCTTATAAAGTATGTAGCACAGTCCGAGTATCAGCAGTGTGTCGCTGTCGGAAAAAAGTCCTCCGAGCAGCCCGCCGTCATTCATCTGCTGGATCGTCCCCCTCCGATAGCCGTAACGCCTCCCCGCATTCTTCCTCTGCTTTGCGAAACGAGTCCTCGTCTTCACCGTCCGTCCCGCATGAGAAGTCCGGGAAATCAGTGGTATCGGAGTCTTTCTCCCCTTCGGCAAGCTTTTTCATCATCTCTGTGTTCCGCGTCATTTCCTCAAGTATCTCTGCCGCTTTCCGAAGCCCGTCGTCGCGGTATTCCCCGCTCTTGATCTCGTCGGCGGTATATACGCCGTATTTCGTCTCCGCGCTGTCATCATCACTTTCTTCTGCATTCCCCGTCGTTACAGCATCTTCCGGTGCTTCTTCTTCCACCAATTTGTCGGAATGTCCAGCCGGCGGTTTCTCATCCGGCACAGGTTCAATGTCCCCGACTGTCACAGCTTCGGACTGCTTTATTTCATCACTCTCCGGCTCCGCTGAAGAAACCGCCTCCTGCACGGTTTCCTGCACCTGTTCAACGGCTTCCGCAATGACGGGAGCAGGCGGTTCCGCCTCTTTTACCGGTTCCGAAGGAGCGACAGGAACTGTCTCCGCTCTCACCGACGAACGCTTCATCATACTCATCGCCGCGTTCATATACTCCTTCTGCCGCTTTTCAAGCTCAGAAGCGCTTATCGTTTCTTTCTTCCAATCCATATTATGACCTCCGTATATAGTTATTCAGCCGAAAAGACCGCCCATGAACCCGCTGTCCCGTAAAAGCGGCAGGAGACTGATAAGCTTCATCAGAGCCGCGGCGCGGTCGAGTTTCGCACGGTTCTCCGCTTTAAGGTGCGGACGGAGCGCATTCAGCAGCTCCGTGTTCTTGTCGTTCTCACCCAGCTTCGATACGATCTCGAGAAGCTTTATCAGCATCTCCGGGTCAATGTCCGGACCGCCGCCGTTCTCTCCGCCGCTGTCTCCTCCGAGTATCCCGCCGAGGATCCCGGAAATATCGTCAATATCTGCCACGGCTGTCAGTCCTTTCAGAACGGCAGTCCAGATGCCCGGACAGGCGGCTCTACCGCCTGCCGTCCGTCATGTACTTTCTTCTGATCTCTTCCGTGAGCCTGCCGTCATTCATAGTTTTGTCGAACTTTTCCTGCTCCCTCGCTCCGAGAAAGCTCCGGAGCTCCGAAACATCACCGCTGTTCACCGCGTTTCTTATCTTTTCTTCCGGCAGCCCGGTCTTTCTGCTCGCGGCTGCGATAAGAACATCTAAATTGATCCCCATTCTTCTTCCCTCCCCTCAAAAGATATGCCGGAAAAGCTGCCGATATTCACACCGGCATTGAATTGTAAGATGATAAGATAAAATTGTCCAAAAACGACAATTTTTTTCAAAAAACATTTGACTTATTTCACAGCAGATGGTATAATGTAATGGTAAATTATGGGCATGCCCATACGGGAGAACAGGAGGTCATCATGAAGATCATTGTAGTTTCGGACACAAACAAGGATTATCACAAGTATAAAGCCGTTGTTGAGAAGAATCTTGACGCGGATATGGTGATACATCTCGGCGACGGTGAGCATGAATTTGCCGACGTCAAGAGAGAATTCCCGGATATGACGTTCTATTACGTCCAGGGTGAGTGCGATTACGGCAAGCATAAGGAGCTTGAAGTGATCGAAGCTGCAGGATACAAGATCCTCTGCGTTCACGGTCACGAACACAATGTCCAGGGAAGCCTTGACCCGATCGTAAACGAAGCCAAGTCACGCGGCTGCAAGGTAGCTCTTTACGGTCATACCCACATGTACCGTACAGAATGCATAGACGGCGTTTATGTCATGAATCCCGGCGCGATCGACTCCCCCAGAGGAAAGAACAAGCCTTCCTACGGCGTTATCACTATCGACGGCAGCGGAAAGCTCATGATGAACATAGTCGCTCTCTCGTAACATACCTGTATATTATATGCGCGCCTTCCATAAAGGTTCGCCGGAAGGAATTATTAAAATATGAACAAGCCTTATATCGTATGCCTTAAATACAATATGTGGCGCAACGAGCTGTGGTTCTCCGCAGAAGATGATCCACGCACCGCCGAACAATGGGCAAAAGCTGTGGATATGCTGCCCTCGGTAAGCGAACGCTGCACCAACCCCAACCAGTTCATGGCGGAAGCTATCGAACATTTCGAGGAGCGCGGCTTCACGAGGATAATGCGTTGATCCGAAAGCTCACTGTCGGGAAAAACTCCGCCGGTCAGCGCCTTGACAGGTTCCTCTTAAAGACCTTCCCCGCAATGTCGCAGGGAGCGGTCTGTAAGCTTATCCGCAAGAAGGATATCAAAGTCGGCGGAAAGCGCACCGAGCCTGCATACAAGCTCTGCGAGGGCGACGAGGTCTCCGTGTATGCACCGGAAGAGATGCTGGCGGAAAAGCCAGTGAAAACGGCATCGGAAAACGCTCCCGATATCCGCGTACTCTACGAGGACGAGAATATCCTGCTCGCCGACAAGGAACCGGGACTGCTGGTACACGAGGACTCGGACGGAAACGGCAATACCCTTATTGCCGGGATCCAGCGCTATCTGCGCGAAAAGGGCGAGTACCGCCCGGAGGACGAGCTGTGCTTCGCTCCCGCCCTCTGCAACCGGATTGACCGCAATACCGGCGGGATAGTCATTGCTGCCAAAAACGCGGAAAGCCTTCGCATACTCAATCAGAAGATACGCGACCGGGAACTCACAAAGCTGTATCTTTGCGCAGTATGCGGCGTGCTGGAGAAAAAGGAAGATACCCTTACCGCCTATCTTTACAAGAATGAGGCAGAGAACCGCGTTGTCATCTCCGACCGCAAGACCCCCGAAAACCGCACGATCGTCACGAAATACCGCGTTTTATCCGTGAATGCCGACGGCGACAGCCTGCTTGAAGTCGATCTTGTCACCGGGCGCACCCACCAGATACGCGCTCACATGGCATATATAGGTCACCCGCTGCTCGGTGACGGGAAATACGGTTCAAACCGCGTGAACAAGGAAAAAGGCTATAAATATCAGGCTCTTTACAGCTACAAGCTTACATTCCGATTCACCACCGATGCCGGCATTCTCTCATACCTCGACGGCAGGACGTTCACAGCGGATAATGTGTGGTTTCTCAACAAATTTCAATAAACAGATAAACGGTTACAATTTACAGCAAAACTGTAATATATTGTAACCGTTTTGTAATTGCATCTGCCTTCTTAAATGTGATATAATGAAAAAAACGCAAAGGAGAAGGCAAATGAACCGAGAACTTGAAATTATTCTTATCTTCGCGGTCATCTCCGCCGCGGTGCTTTCCGTCCTGATACCTTTGATACTCAAGAAATCAACCGGCAAGAACAGGCTTGTTGTCCGCGTTTTCTACATATCAGCGCCGCTTCTCATAGTGCTGTTATTCGCTTTTCATTTCATGTATGACGGCGTTATGCACATTGGCGCAGAAAGAGAAGGACTTCGCATAATGATGTCGTTCGATTACAAGGGAACGGCGGACGGATATCATATACTCGTATCCCGCGGATTTCAGCGTGGTGCCACATATTTTCCGGAGACTTACTATGCCGTGCCGGAAGAAGGAAGAACAGCATTGCCGCTTACTGATGAAGTTATAGTCTGGTATGACGAAAACGATGATCTGCCGAAACGGGACACACCAACGGAGCGTATCGGTCAATTCGACTGTCACTTATGGAAAGGCGCCAAAAAGCTTTATCCTGATCTCGGCGCCAACACCTTGATCTATGCCTTAATTGTAATTCCGACAGCAATACTTATATTCAGCATTACAGAAGCCATATATATCACAGTAAAAAGAAAATAATACCGCAATAAATAACCTGTAATCTCACCTGTTTTTTCGCAGATAATAACACCGGGGTGATATTATGAACGACAAGAAAAAAGCCCGCGGTACTCACAACGAATTTCCGATGTATGACGATATGTGTCTCACCGGCACAGTCAGCAGCACGGACTGCACGGGAATGATACCCACGGGGAGCGTTGACAGCGCGGAGGAATTCGGCAGAAGCAACAGACTTCACAAATACTCGGAAAAAATGAATAATGAAAAGTGAATAGTGAATAATGAATAATTGTGGTGTCGGCTGCGCCGACTGATCCGAATAAGCATAAAACACCGCACAGTGCCTCAATAAGCACTGTGCGGTTTTCTTTTATGTGACTTGAAAGTTCCGTTTTACGGTCATACGGTCAAGCGGAACGCTTGCGCGGATCGAGCCTGCGTAAGGCTCGTGCCGTCTGCAAAGACAAGCGCGAATGCGCCGCTGCACTGCGCTCTTACCCGAGCACCTTTGCCGCGAACTCGCCGAGTACGTCCGGGACGCTCTCGATATTGCCGCTGTCGCCGAGCTGGGCGAAAGAGGGGTTGATCGGGAGACGGGCAACATTCTTTATGCCGTGCTTTGCGGCGATGTCGTCGATATGGCTGTCACCGAAGATATAATGCTTCTTGTGACATTCGTCACACTCGAACCAGCTCATGTTCTCCACGATGCCGAGAACAGGTATGTTCATCATTCCCGCCATCTTTACCGCTTTCTCGACAATCATTCCCACAAGCTCCTGCGGGCTCGTTACAACGATTATCCCGTCAACCGGCAGAGACTGGAATACCGTCAGCGGAACGTCGCCAGTTCCCGGAGGCATATCCACGAACATATAATCCACCTTGTCCCAGATGACATCAGACCAGAACTGCTTGATCACGCCGGCAATGACCGGTCCGCGCCATACCACGGGATCCGTCTCATTCTCAAGCAGCAGATTTACTGACATCACGCGTATGCCGGTGCTCGTCTGCGCCGGAAAAAGCGCATTCTCCGTTCCCTGCGCACGTTCCCTGATGCCGAACAGCTTCGGCACCGACGGACCTGTAACGTCCGCGTCAAGTATAGCCGCAGTCTTGCCCTTGTTTCTTGCAGCATTCGCCATAAGCGCTGTGACAAGAGACTTGCCGACACCGCCCTTGCCCGAAACAACGGCTATGACCTTCTTAACGTCCGAAAGCTCGTTCTGCGGTGCAAGCAGGCTCTCCGCCGTGCGGGAAGCGCAGTCGGCTCCGCAGGTCTCACAATTGTGTGTACATTCGCTCATTTCTGTTCTCCTTCCGCCCCGGATACCGGGACTCTTGATTTATCTGATTTCATTTATATCCTTCAGGTCGTCATACATACCGGAGATAGCCTGCTCCAGCTCCTCCTCGCTCAGCCGAAGCTTCATATCCGCTCCCGTGTTCTCCGGGACCGGTATCTCCGGCTCATGCACCGTTCTCGAACGCTGCACCATTCCTGTCGCCGCAAGCATAACCTTTGTGGGCGCGACCTTTGCCGCCGCGGCAGTGAGCTTTGCATACAGGGACGGGATTATGATGAGCTGACCGTCGAACATCTTCTCTATCGCGTACTCCGCCGCCTGCATCTCGTTGAGACCGGCTACCGCAAATTCCGCTCCCGCTACCTCGTTGAACTCGGTGTTCACGGGTCCCGGACAGAATGCGCCGACATATACGTTTGAGCGCTCCGCACGAAGCTCTTCGTACAGCGCCTTCGTGAGCTGGAGCACATAGTTCTTCGACGCGTAGTAGGACGAGAACCACGGTCCCGCCATAAATCCCGCAAGCGACGCAACATTCAGTATATACCCGTAGTTGCGCTTCTCGAACTTCTGCAGGAACAGCTTCGTAAGGATATGCACAGCCTTGATATTTACGTCGATCATTTTAAGCTCACTGTCAAGATCGGTCTCGGTGAACTTTCCGAATACGCCGAATCCCGCATTGTTGATGAGTATGTCGATGTTCGCGCGCTCGACTTCCTCGTAAAGCTGTCTGCATTCGTCGGGATCCGCAAGATCGTGGCAGAGTATCTTCACCTTTACCCCGTAGGATTCCACAAGCTCGCGCTTGAGTTCAAGCAGACGCTGTCTGCGTCTTGCAACGATGACGAGATTGAACCCACGCTTTGCAAGTATCTTCGCAAAAGAACGTCCGAGTCCGGAGCTCGCACCGGTTATGAGTGCTATCATGTTGTTACCTTCCTTTATATATTGTTTTCTGTTTTTACGAGCTTTATCAGCCCGTAAAGATCGTCCGGTTCCGAAAGCTTTCCGCACATTCCGCGGTACTTTGCCGCTCCCGGCATTCCCTTGAGATAGAATGCCGCCTGCGCCCGCGCTTCCTTCATTCCGATATATCCGCCCTTGCATTTCACCAGCAGCTCTATCTGCTCCCGCATCACGTCAAGCCGCTCGTCAAGAGACGGTGCGGGTCTTGCCGGTCTTCCCTCAAAGAAGTCGTCGATATCCCGGAACAGCCACGGGTTTCCGTATGCACCCCGCGCTATCATAACAAGATCACAGCCGGTCTCGTCATACATGGAAACACAGCTCTCTACGCTGTCAACATCGCCGTTTCCTATCACGGGTATCTTTACCGCCCGCTTCACTTCCGCTATTATGCTCCTGTCGGCTTTTCCGGTGTACATCTGCGTTTTCGTGCGCCCGTGGACTGCCACAGCCGCCGCCCCGCATTCCTCCGCGATATGAGCGATCTCACAGGCATTTCTGTGCTCCTCGTCCCAGCCCGCGCGTATCTTCACCGTCACCGGTACATGCGCCGCTTTAACGAGTGCCTCCACCATTTTCCCGAACAGCGCCGGATCCTTCATCAGCGCACTTCCCGAGCCGTTTCCAGCAACTTTCGGTACGGGACAGCCGGCATTGAAGTCGATTATGTCCGGGGAGTACCGCTCCGCGATCTCAACTGCCGCCGGTACAAATTCCGGTTCACAGCCGAAAAGCTGTACTGCCGCCGGACGCTCTTCATCGGTAACGGTGAGAAGCTCCGCAGATTTGCGGTCGCTGTACGCAAGCCCCTTTATGCTCACCATTTCCCCCACCGCATAACAGGCGCCGAACCGCTTCGCCACAGTGCGGAACGCGGTGTCGGCAACTCCCGCCA
>JAFVBZ010000007.1 GCA_017479645.1 Ruminiclostridium sp.
ACCGGAACGCGATGCAGGTACTCCGCCTTTCTTGCACTGATTTACCTTCTGCGTTATGTAGGAATCGGTTATCGTATTCAGTGTTCCCGCCCACATATACTTGGTTTTCAGGGCAAGAGCCATTTTCACATGCTTGACAAGTCCCTCATTTGTATATATGCTCATTTCTTACCTCCGATAAGATTCAGAATCTCTTTGAGTTTATCATAGCCGAACTGCGCAGAGTACGACACCATAAAACCGGCGACGATTGCTCCCGCAAAATAGTACCATTCAGGAGATATTTCAAAGATGGTAAGATATGCGCAGACTGTGCCGACTGTAAGGATCACAGCGAGAACGGTTGCCGTGATCTGCGGCGGGATCTTCGGAATCATCGATTTGAATAATTCCGTCAACGAGCTGGTAAGTATTATCAGCACTCCAAGCGCGGTAGTTATTACTGCAATATCAAATTTCATTGTAATCCTCCGTTTCCGCTTCCAGGGCATCTTGCAGACGTCCTGTTACTGCATCAATGACCTGTTTCTTTGTCTTTGTATCCATTTTTTTGCTTTTTGCGATCTTCAGCACGTTCTCTGCTTTGGATTTCCAGGCGTAGAAGCCAAAAGCCATCGCTGTCGGAGTGCCTATGTAATTCAGCAGTTCCCGAAGCTGCTCACGTTCTTCATTGACAATATACGCACCGAAAACGGCTCCTGCCGCCCAGATCACGACGGCAGAGCCGAGCACGACCTTTGAAAACTCCGTCTTCATCAGTCATTACCGCCGTACTTCGCCACATCGTTCGCGTGATTTGCGGCGAGTTCGACGGCGGTCAGTGCGCGGGTGTAGAAGCGTCCGTTATACAACTTGCCATTGATAGGTCTATCCAGCACACTGGCATTTTCGATGCCCAGCAAAGAAAAAATATATTTTGATGCGTTCCTGTTTTGTGTAAAAGACTGTCCAAATAATACCCCATCAACATAGAATATAACAGTATTATCGGCAGTTTTTTCGGGGTCTGGCGTTGAGACAATTACAAACGTATGCTTGTCACCATAATGAAGACCGTCAATATAATGCTCGTAATCTATTGACGCCCCCCATCGCATCATTGGATTAAAGCCATAGTCGGAATCAGTTGTTTCGCCACCGTTAACAAACGCAATATTGATGTCAACACTGCTGCTATAAGTTACACAAAACGCTCGACTGGCATTATTTACCGCGTCTCCGTCAATCTGCACATATGCCTCGATTGTAAATCCGTCCGCAGAGTCAAGCTCCAATGTGGTAAATTGTGTCCCTGTAACATTGATGTCGTTACCGCCGAAAGGATAGACCGACAGCTTTTTGTCATTCCCCTCGTAATAATACATCAGCTTATCTTCAACATATCCGCTTGACGGTGTAGGAGAAGGCTGACCGCCTCCCCCAAGCTTCTTTCCAAGCTCGAATGATAAAATATCCATAGTCAACCTCCGATCTTGTTCCATTCGTCCGTGCTGCCGTCAAACGTATAAACATCGAAATTTCCGTCTGTCGTGTACGCAATGCCGGCTTTGATTGCCGCTACCTTGCCTGCCAGATCTCCCGAGCCGCCCGCCGAAGTTGTGGGAAGCATCGGGATCTCCGACGCATCTTTAATAGCGAACTCCGCATAGTCCGTGCTGTAGTTGTAATTCGTTAATGCAGCCATTGTTTATCCTCCTATTAGTTTTGTGAAAATAAATGTTACCGCTCCGCCGCCGACCGCTCCGATCACTTTATAAGCACTTCAACGTGGTTTTTATCAAGCCTTTTCAGCACCTTCACACCTGTCTTCGCAAATGTAACGTGACCGACACCGTTTCGTGCCGAAACGTACCCGCCGACTGTACAGCTTCCGTCATCTGTAACTATAAGCCTTCCCACGAGTCCCACAGGCGACCATTCCGGACGCTTGGAACGCGGGATATATTCGCGGTCCTTGTCGTATCCGCCGGCAGTCACCGGTCTCCCGTCCTCGCCGTACCGCACTGCGCCGAAGATGTCCTTTTCGTATTTTCCCTGCCAGTGCAGTCCGTATTCGTTTCCGCATACGGAAGGGTTCGCAGATATCACCCCGTCGATATCGTCACCGTGTGCAAGCTGTATCTTGTCTCCGGCAAGAGAAACGAGCATACCGCGCCTGTCCTCATTCTCCGGGTTGCCGTCCGCCCATTCAAAGTATTCGGCGTAGTCTGCGCCGTTTGTGTTGTAGGCGGTGGCTGTGACATATCCGTTGTGGGTTACGGTAAACGAATTGGCAGGGCTTGTATCACTGCCATTTCCGGCTACAAACGCATAACTACCGCTGCAATCAGCATACCAACCACTGACAATTGTAGAGTCTCCGCTGCCTGTGTGACCATAGCCCACTGCGAGCGACTGATAGAAATTTGAAAGATCATTGTCGCGTCCGAATACTGCACTGAAACCACCCGTTACATTATTATTCTGACCGCCTACAATAGAATGTCCTGCCGCGCAAGTATTACCATATCCGAATACCTCACTGTAAGACACTGTTATCGTGTTGTGCGCTCCCACACACAACGATTCTCCCGCACCTGTTGCCGTGTTACTGTCCCCTGCGATGAAACTGTACGACGAGTTGGTCACTGCATTTCCGTTGCCGTGAATGAACGTATAGCTTATCTGCCGGGCTATATTGTGGTAACCGCCTATGAATGACGCTCCAACTCCGCCGGAGAGTGTGTTGCCGTCTCCCTCAACATGAGTTGACCATATATTCCCCGTCGTGCCGTCAAGTGTGTTGCCGCTGCCCTCGACGTGTACCGAATCACCGTTACCTGTGAATCTGTTGTTTTTGCCTTCAAGGTGAATAGCGTTCGGCCGATACGGGAACGGTGTGGTATTTGTACAGTCGATTTTGTTTTTTCTGCCTTCCCAGTGGCTATAGAAAGGCATATTGTAACCTTTACCGGCTGTTGCTGTGTTGTTCTCATAATCGTTGAATCGTTCGTTATGAACACCAACGTCCAGCTCCTCGCCCACTCCGCCGCTGCCTATATTTCCTCTTTTTTCCCATTCATCGGCATCGTACTCATATACCGCTTTTATATTAAAATCGGTATCATTATCTATCTCAATCCATACATCATTATCTCCCGGAGGAGATTTGTCACTTTTGTAAATGCTCTTTCCCGAAGAGACATTCACCCATTCTTCATCAGCATACTGGTATATCGCAGTAAGTTCATTATTGGATATATAGCACCAATACTGATCCTTTTTAGGGTCCTCCGGCGGTTGTCCGCTGCAGATGAACGGAGATGCGACAGACCACGCAGATCCGTTATATTTGAATAGTGCCGAAACGGTTGCTGTTGTCGGCTGTACCGCCCAGAAATCACCGGAAACAGCGTTTGCTCCCGGTTCATCAGCAGAAAAATAGATATTACACTGGTTTGTCGAAACAGGCGATGTCCCTCCCGAAGAATTCGACTCATTTCCGACGCCACTCTCTTTGGCAATCCGAGATGAGAGCGTTTCCATAAATCCACTTCCTGCCGATATACTATATGATATATCTGTAATACAGATTTGATATTCATCTTTATCGGAAGGGTATTTCAGATTTCCTACGGTAATAACATCACCGCACCCAATCTCTCCGGAACCACGCATAGTAACACTGCCACCGTAATACTCAAGACCTCCGATCTGACTCCAAGCATAATTGGCAATCTCTATTGTCGCAAGCGGATTATAGCATCTTACGATTTTTGTATTGTCCTCATCATATTCCTGATTCTCAGAATCGTCTATGTATATGCTTGTCTGATCATCTAACGTGAAATACAATCCTTCAACAGTATAAGGCTCACTGTCATCAAGGCTGAACTCTGTTGCATCAGATGCTGTTATCACTTTATCTGATGCCAAGAACGGCTGAAAAACAAGATCGCCGTTGTTGTTTATGTGCGCGTTGCACCCGTGTGAAGAGGCAATGAATCCAAACAACTCCCGAACGGTATAATAAGACCCGTCTGACCTCTGAGGAAGCCTCGGTACTAAAAAAGGCTGACACTGAAAATCACATTTAAAATTTCTTAATGTGCAGATATAACCAAGCATATCTTGCATTGTGCATGGAAAAGACAGGGGTTCAAGACCTATAGATGAATTTCCTCCGAATTTTACATAAGATTTTCCCTGATAGTACATGGCATCATATGCTACTACATTAATGGAAGAGCCGTCTCTTGTACAACTGTCAACATAGAACTTTCCAAGTTTCTTTTCATCTTCATTATTTATTTGTGAATATACCTCTACCAGTGTTTTTCTTGGTAATTTTCCGTCTGCAACCGCACTGAATGATAAACGATCGGACTGAGTAAATCCGATGCCGAATGAGCCGTCTGTTATACTGCGCTGTATTCCAATCTCCATGACATCGTCTGCTTCATAGGTTGCTCCGTTGTTTGCTAATATTCTTACATTGATATTTCTGATGTTCATATCTCCTCCAGTGTCACACTGAACGGTTGGCAAATGTATGATCCATTATCCACATACAAAACAGGTGTCGGAAGATCATTGCCATACATTCTGTATTTCCCGCTTACTGTACATCTGCCAACATTCCCGGAAACCGTGATCTCCAGTTCCTGTAAAGCAGTTCTTAAATTTTCCCACACGGAAGCGGGAAGAAGTGCAAAAGGCAGCGTCAGCATTTTTTTGGATGAACCGAGCCGATCCTCTTTTGCCGTTCCGTCCAGTGCATATACCACACTACGGGCTCGGTTTCTGTGTGTGACCGTCGGCGGCAATATATATTTATCCACCTCATAGCCAGCTATTACTACCATAATGTTTAACCTCCTTACTTCAGAATGAGCGGAGATTTTCCGTTCATTTTTGTCATATCGTTTATATCCGATACTGCAACTCTGCCAATTGTCAGGTCACGCGCTTTCAAGATCACTTCCAGGGATATGGGTCTTTTCTCATCAGCGGTTTGATACTCTTTTATAGCATTTAAAACATCTGATAAACTTGTTGACGCAGTTGATGAGACAGGAGATGTATTTGCAGGTGCTGATCCTAATGAGCCTGCGCTTGACATGACGGAACGTACCGTGCTTTCATACATATCTCCTCCGGCGATATCTTTTCCAACTGTATTTTTTAACTGCTCGGAACGTTTCAGTTTTGTTTTTTTCTCTTCCTCGGTATCCCACGCAGTCGGCACAAAGCTGTTAATAGAGATAATGGTTCCGGATGTAGAAGAGTTGCCTGAGCTTGATTTAGTGCTCTTTGCCGTCTTCTTGTCCTCTGTTTCGGAAGTCTTTCTTTGAGATTCCTCCCAATTGTGACGAGCAACGTTAACAGAGCGCCACTTAGCACTGTCCTGTTCAAGATATTGATCTTTAAGGGCATCAACACTGTCGTAGAACGTTTTTGCATCTATTTCTCCCATATCAAACCGATATTTGAGGGTTGCATACTCCTCATCGTACTTTTTCTCGTTGTTGGCGGTCTCGCCCTTGCCGCTTGTGGCGGCAGTGCTGGAACCGCTGCCGGATGAACCTGTACCTGAGCCTGAAGAGGTCGCGGCTTTCTTGCCCTTGCCGCCCTTGATGTAGTCCCCGACAGAACCGAAAGAACCATTGATTCGAGCTTCAAGATCAGAAACTTCTTTCCACGACTCTTCAATTTCTTTCTTGACCCCGGCAGCTTTACCGTACTCGCCATTTCTCGCAAGCTCCGCCATTTCGGCATACCTCAACCGTATACGGTTTTTAGTGCCCTCTAACACGGCATTTGTCTGTTCTCGTTCCGCTTCGATAGTCGCCGCAACACTGTCATCAAGCGCACTGCGAAGGTCACCGAGAGCATCGGTCTCAAGGGTATAGCCGTCCGTCGTGAGCTTTATCTTGCTTTCCAGCTTCGGGTAAAGCTCAATGAGCTTCTTCATCTGATCGTAATTCAGAGCGCCGCCGTTCTCGAGGTCTTTCAGCTCATCGTACAGCTCGCCGTAATCCTCAATGAGCTTCTTTGAGGTCTCATCGAGCTCGGCGTTCTGCTTTTCGAGACAGGACTGGATCTCAGTTAGTTCTTTTATTGCGTGAGTATATATATTGTTGGCAGATGCTGCATCAACAGTGCTTTCAGAAACTTTTCCCGTCACATTGTTAAGAGCGTCAAGCGTTTCTTCGAGCCCGGTCATATTGTCCCGCGCCTCTCGCAAAGACTTTGCCCAATTACCTATGGCTTCGTATTGTTCGGAAAATCTGCCATTGGCTTCATCGGTAGCAAAAATAATATCTTCAAGCTGTTCGAGAGTATCTATTTGATCTCCTATGTCGCCGTTAGATATAAGATTAAACAGTCCGCCATCTCCGAAAAGCTCTATACTATTTTGTTTTTGCCCAGTGATAGCATTTTTAATGGTACTGCTGTTCCTGCCCAAAACTTTATTAACTTCTTCAATAAGCTTCGTATCAGTGTTCGGGTCAAGGTCAAGAGAAAAAACAAGCTGCTGTCCTTCCAGCTCGTTTACCGCCTCCCGTGCTTCATTAAGCTTGGATTCGACCTCATTAATACGATGAGCCTTTTCTTTTTCGTTAAGCTCGGACAATAAACCAAGTTGCTCTTCATAACTGCCGTTTACAAGATCTATTCCGGTTTTTTCGCTTCCATAAAGATCGTTAAGCGTCTTTTGCAGTTCGGTGAGTTTTTCCTTTTTTTCAGTAGCGTCAGTGACGGTATCGTTAATATGTTCGTACTCCGCAGCAACATCAACAAGCCGCTGCTGTTCATCAACCGCAGTCTTTGCGCTGTCGCTCAGACCTCGTATGTTTTCATTAAGATCCGCCACCCTTTCCGCTGCTGTACTCATGTTCGACGCAAATGATACAAGTCCGACTGTAAGAGCAGCTAAACCGCTTACTATCAGCATTGCAGGATTGGCAGACATAGCAACATTAAGCATCTTCTGAGCAATAGTTGCCCCCTCTGTTGCGATCTTGAACTTGTCGATTACTGCCGAAATTGCAATAGCCGTTTTATAAGCTATAAACGCCGCCGCAACAGCCGCGACAGCTTCCTTATGCTCCCACAGGACTTTAAGGACATCCCCGGCAATGATAATGACATTCTTCATTATCTCGCCGATACTTTTTATAATATCCTCGATATCGTCGGCGTTTTCGTCAACATAGTCTATAAGCTCATCAACAAACGGAAGCATTTCCTCTCCGGCTTCCGCAAACATTATCGTGATCTTGTTCAGAAGCTTTTCTGCCTTCGCCTCGATAGTATTGGTCATTTTCTCGTAGGCAGATTCCGCAGCACCGGCAGAGGAATACATACTGTCAAGGATATTTGCAAAATCCTTGCCGCCGTCCTTGACGAGTGTGAGTGCAGCCGCGCCAGCCTCGACCGAGCCGAACAGATCGGAGAGCTTCTGACCGCTCGCTGCCGCATAATCGGATAACGTGTTCAGCACGTCGGCGGTGGTCTGCCCCTCATCTTTAAGCTCAGCAAACGACTTCCCGGTAGCTTCTGACAAAGCTTTGCTTGCTTTGGTCCCAGCTGCGCTCAGCTCGTTATACATAGCCTTGATCTGAGTACCTGCCTCCGCCGTGGCAACACCGTTCTTGGTGAGCACGGCATAATCGGTTGACAGTTCTTCGATAGCCGTATGCGCGGAATTGGCAACAGGTATCGTCTGACCCATAGACCGGGCAAGCTCATCAACAGTCGTTTTACCTTTGTTCTGTGTATTTATAAGAACATCGGATATATGTGACGCATCGTCGGCGGACTTGCCGTATGCATTGATAGCGGTCGTTAATACGTCAACAGCGGTCGCAGTTTCCGTAAAACCACCTTTCGCCAATTTTACCGCGTTTTCGGTGAACGCTACCGCGCTGTCCTGATCCACTGAAGCAGAGATCGCGCTGTATACCGATTCAGACATATCCGAGACGTTAACGCCGGTATTCTTCGCTGCCTGCTTGATGCTGTTGGCATACGCTCCCTCATCGGTGCCGTCTGCGGTCAGCGTGAACACCTTCGCGTAAGACGACTGATAGTTAGCCGCCGCTACTATAGCAGCAGTCGTTTCAGCAACTATTGCCGCGCCAGCCGCAACATAGAACTTTTTCACATTCTCAGCGGTTTTCTTGGCTTTTTCTTCATAGTCTGACTGGTGCTTTTTCAGTTTCTCCGTGTCTTCCTCGTGCTTTTTAACAAGCCTGTCTCCCTCACGGGAAGCTGTATCGGTTATGCTTTTGTGTGTTTTTTCTGCCGAATCCACTATCTTTTTATCAGTCTCTTCGGCATTACGGGCGGTATCATTCTGTGCCTTTTTACGGGCTTCAGCCGTATCATCGGCAGACTGCCTGACCCTTTTATCGGCTTTTTCCGAGGAATCGACCGTCTTATTATTATTTGCCTCCGCATTCTCGGAGACACTGTTCTGAGCCTTTTTCTGAGCGTCGGCTGTCTCGTTGGCAGCCTTAGTGACCTTCTTTTTCGCGTCGCTCATACCTTTTTCAACGCTGCTGTCATCTATTTCGACTTTGAAAACAACACTCTCGTTGTTGTCCGGCACATTACCGCCTCCTTTCTTTATTTCACAGCCTCGGCTGTGAGCTTATCAAACAGGTTTCCGAGGGCATTTTCGCTCTCTTCCCGTATTTCTTCCCAGTTTTCGTCAAGGAAATAGTATTCACGCTGCTCCTGGATCCGGAAGATCTCTTCACTGTTATGTCCGTTGTATTGCGGCATATCCCGTGTACGGATATACATTATTTCCTTCATTTGACATTCCGACGGCAGACTGTCGAACATAGCAATAAACTCCCACCACAGGAGCTTTCCTTGCTGCTCAAACAGGTTGATTCCATAGTACTGCCGGAATGCCGCGTAAATATACTTGCTGTCCGCTATGAAATTCACGGCGGTGCGTGTTTTTTTACGGCTGCCGTCTTTTCGGCGGTCACTCAGCCATTCATCGTTTATCGCCGCAACAACAGCGAATTTCTCCGGCATCGTGGCGGTTTTCGGACTCGCAACAAACCAACTGTACGCGATGTCGATCTTGTCTGCGTCTGACCACTCCGATTCTTTGTCGCGCATCATATCGTAAAACCTGATAACCCGATCAAAGTAGAGCGTGAGCTTGTATTTCCTGCCACCGAGTTCCAGTGTGTCCGGCAGCGGCTTGTCAATGGAATAATTAAAATGTCTCATAATCTGCGTTTAAATGCCGTTTTAAGGTCGTTTTTCCTTCGGCTGACAGAGTCACCGGCGGCGGGAATGACCCGCTTGAAGATGTACGGTATCAGCATCTCGACCATTTCGATGTAATTGTTATCGTAAAATTCATATATCTCGACTTTGTTATTCTCACCGAACGCGAGACTGAACAGCTCATCGACGGCAAGCGTGTAAAGACTTACGACCTTGTAAAAATCCGTTTCGTTATGTGTTGCCTGAGCATCTCTGAGCTGTCTGCTGAGGTGCAGAAAGTTGTTGTACTTCGTAATAAGGTCACGCCCCTTGATATCAACATCAAGATCGATATCAAGGCTTTTCACGACATTTCCATTATTATTGCAAAGCTCAAGCGTGTCGCGAAGCCGCTCGGCTCTTCTTGCTTTATAGATCATAGTAACTCCTCCCGAAAAGAAATAGGGAGGGTGCCGTTAAGCACCCTCTCACATTACGGGTCACTGTTGCCCGAAACACTGCTTGTATCAGTAACATCTGTCACTGTGGGTTTTCCGTTGAACGCTATGGTGAATGTTATAGGTGCGCCGTCCTGTGCGGTACCGCCGCCGATCACAACGTTCTCAAGCGTGATAGAGCAGGTGATCTGCTTTCCGAAGCGCGTCATTCTGAAATTGGTGATACGCTTCGTACCAAGCTCATCTTCGACCCCGTTCAGCCATTCGCAGAACTCATTTCCCTTGACATATCTTCCGGTCATATTCAGCTTTTTCTGCATTCCGGAAACCCACGAGCTCCCGTAGCCGCCGTCTATAAGGAACTGCACGGTCTGAATGACCTCGTTGTTGTTGATCCCGGATTCGGTGCAGCACTCACGAATATCCTGATAATTCGGTGTTTCACTGTCCGGCGCTATGTCCATTTCAAGGACGATTTCGCCGTTCTGCCGCATCATCGCGGCTTTTGGTAATTCTCTCGGCATTTGTTTTCCTCCTTTAGTAACAATATCTGATAGTGACTATCATTTCATATATCCATTCGTCGGTATTGTTGTTCTCGGATACCGAATCAGCGGATATATTTTCGATATGCACAACGTCCGACTCGGGCATTTCTGTCAGATTGTCGATGTAATCCTGTATCGAGGTGATGATCTCTACACCCTTCTGGGAATCGCCCGCCTTGCAGTAAACAGTACATTTGACTTCCTTTTCGGCGTGCTGTCCGTTAAGTGTGACGATCAACGTTCTGTCACCGCTCACTCTGACTGCGCAATCTCCGTCGCCTTTGAGGGGCGGCGGGTGGATCTCTATGCCCGTATCTTCGATAATTTTATCAACGACGGCATTTACCGCCGCTTCAAGCCTTGTATCAGCCATTTTTGAAACGCCTCCTCATTTCTTGGTTAAGCACACTGTTCCAGCGGGAAAGGTGCAACTCCTTAGCGCGTTTGCACCACTCGGCACCGGCGTATTTGTTCGGGTGCTTGTTGTATCTCAACGGTCTGCCACGTTTTGAAACACCTTTATACACGTAGTTTGCGTATACGGTACTCCACCGAAGCTCCGCTTTCGTCGGACTGAGATAATACGGCGTACTTGCGCTGCGTTCCAGTGTGCCTCCAAGATTACCCTCACGACGCGGAACATACTGCTTCGTATCCGCAAGCATTTGATCCGTGACTGTCGGCAATGACCTTTCGGCAGCCTTCCGGATCTTCATTGCAATACCCGCCGTGTCGATCTTAATTTCCGGTTTTATCAGCAAAGACATAACTGAGCTCCACCTCCGTGTGATGCAGCTTCGTCAGCTCGTACATCTGCTTTACGCCGACGATCTCGTATAGCTGACCGCTGAATATGAGCTGTTCTCCGATCTTGAATGTGCAGTCGGTAGATACTCCCGGCTGATGTATGAGGACGGCGCTGACGCTGCTCTGCTCGTTGTTCGCGGTAACGGAAAGCGCGTGCTTCGGCTCGATCACCCGGACGTGCTCGATGATCTGTCCCTCGGTGACTTTGGATTTCCCGAACGCTCCCGGTTTTGCGGGGGCAACATCGGCAAGCTGCACGGAATGTATCAGCCAGCTTTTCGGAATTTTCTTAAAGCGCACATATATCACCTCTGTACAAAAGTCCGGTAGTCCGGAGATAAGTCAGAGCGATAGGATCCAGCGAAGCGGGGGAACTGCCGGAGCTTTCCGAGCTCCCCGAACCGCCAAGACTGTAGCTGAAGCTTCCGATGCTTGCACTTTGCGGAACGCTTTCCGACATATCCGCGCCGAAGTTTGCCGCGATATAGTCTGTCTGCGCCATAACAGCCTTACAGACATTTGACTGAACCTCGGTGCTGAATCCGTCATAACCGGAAAGCCGCCCGCAGACAGCCGCATTGACCGTCTGCTGGGCTATATCGAGTATTTTTTCAAGCTCCGAGTCCGTCAGCTCACAGTTCGCGTTATGCGCTCGATACTCCTCAACCGTCACTATCGGATTCATCGCTTACCTCCGATTTCTTTCTGCCGCGCTTGGGCTTCTCCGGTTCTGCGGCTTCCTCCACCGGCTCTGCAGCGTTCTCTGCCTTTACCGGATCCTCGGTGATCTCCGGTAAAGGCGCATAAGCTGTGCTTTCAGCCGTTTCCTCAAGATACACTTTGTCCGGTGCTTCTGCAACGCTCACGGCAGCGACCGCAAGTGCTGCTGCTTCAACAAATCCTACAGTTCTCATGAATTACCCTCCTGACCCTCGGTTTCGGTCTCGGGCTCAGGAACAGCAGTGTTGCCGCGATGCAGATAGATACCCTTGACCTTGTTGTTGTAGTGATCCGCGATGCCGTAAGCACGGTAGAAGAACAGATATCCGTCCGAGGTCTGATTGTCCTTCGGCTCGAACACCTTTGTGACAACGTGTTTCTGGAACTGGATTACCGCGCTCTTGTCAACCATAAGGAAGTTTATCGGGTATGCACCGACTGCGGGAGTGAAGCCGCCCGCAAGCTCATCCTCGGATGTGCCGTCAAGCAGAGTTATGCCGGTGTAGAAGCGGTTACGGGGAACCTCGATGACCTGTGAGAAGCTGCTCATAACCTCTTTGGAAACGGTCGTATCGATGTCCTGAACGGCTCCGCGAAGTCCCGGGTCGATGAACAGAACGAGGTTGTCAAGATCGACCTCGTTGTTCTGCATCACGGTCTTGCCCTCACGGATAGCGTTCAGAACAGCCTTGCCGTTGAGCAGGTCGCCGTTTGCGGAAGTTCCCGCACCTGCGGCAAGCTTTGCAAAGCGGTAAGCATCGAGCTCGGGTACTACCTTTGTACGGATAAACTCCGAAGCGAGCTTGCCAAAGAGCAGACCCGCCGTTTCCTCGTTGTCCATAGCATCGACCGTGAACTTACGACCACGGTCATAGTCACACTGCTTCGTCTGGAACGTGATGCTCACAGAGCCCTGAGCATAGCCCGCGTTGCGGTCGTAATCACCGAGACCGTCCATAGCGTACATCGGGATCTTCCACTCTCCGGTGTTCGCGCTCATCTGCACGAGCGAGTTGTCGCCGTCGAGCACGCCGCTCTTGGAGCTCTGCTTATAGACGGTGTCAAGCCTGTCTATGTACTTCTGAAACTTGTTTACTGTATTCGGCATTGTTTAGCCCTCCTTCTTCTTGGGTTTGATACCCATTATAGCGTCGATCTTCGCGTCCTCCGCCGAATCAGCCGCGCTGTCGTTGCTTATGGACACGGACGGGGTCATAGCGGGCGGGGGAGCGCTCTTAAAGGCGGGGTACGCGCTTACGACCTCGGCTATAGCCTGTTCGAGCGTTGTCCCGTCCTTTACGCGGGACTTTGCCAACGTTATTACGTCGGCGGCGCATTCCGGCTTTACTCCGGCTTTCAGCGCGTAGTTCTCGCCTTTGA
>JAFVBZ010000043.1 GCA_017479645.1 Ruminiclostridium sp.
ACTTAACGCCCTTAGCTTCCTTCATCTTGTCGATGAGCTGCTCAAAGTACTTCTTGCCGACTTCCATAACAACGTCGGAGAACATCTGGATGAAACGTCTGTAAGAGTCATATACGAAACGCTCGAACTTGGGGTCGGGGTTGCCGGCGATCATAGATGCCACAACATCATCATTAAGACCGAGGTTGAGGATAGTATCCATCATACCGGGCATGGAAGCTCTTGCACCGGAACGAACGGAAACGAGCAGAGGGTTGGTCTTGTCACCGAACTTCTTGCCGTTTATCTTCTCCATCTCTTCAACGCCCTTCATAGCCTGAGCCATGATCTCGTCGTTGATCTTTCTGCCGTCCTCATAATACTGGGTGCAAGCTTCTGTGGAGATAGTAAAGCCCTGAGGTACGGGAAGACCTATCTTGGTCATCTCCGCGAGGTTAGCGCCTTTACCGCCGAGAAGCTCTCTCATGTCTGCGTTACCTTCACTGAAAAGGTAAACATATTTCTTTGCCATTGGATTTTTCCTCCTGATGTTTTATTAGTCCGCAGCTTCCGGTCTTTTCCGCATTACAATGCGGTTTATAGAACTTTATTCTGCATAACAACTATATTATATCATATTTTTAACAGAATTTCCAGTATTTTATAAAAATTTTTTATGAAATTTTAAAGAAATTTTCCGATGCCGTCCAAACGCCCATTTTTCGCGGGGTGATTGATTTTTGCGCCGCGATGTGTTATAATACTTCCACCATATTGAAGGGCGGTGTTTTGTATGATTGACAGCCTGACCGGCGATAACGTGAAGAAAGAGCTTGTGGATTCGGCTATAAAGGCGGCGGAAAACGCCTACGCGCCCTATTCGGGATATCGCGTCGGAGCCGCGGTTTTGTGCAATGACGGGAGCGTTTTTACCGGCTGCAACGTCGAGAACGCGTCGTATCCCTGCGGCATCTGCGCGGAACGCACAGCCGTTGCGAAAGCAGTCAGCGAGGGGAAGCGCAGTTTCCGCATGATCGCTGTTGCGGGAAGCACGGCGGAGAAATGTACGCCCTGCGGTATGTGCAGACAGTTCCTGTACGAGTTCGCTCCAGGTCTCACAGTCCTCTGCGCCGCAAACGACGGCTCATTTGACGAGATATGTCTCTCGGAGCTGCTTGTGCGCGGATTCGGTGCGGCGGGGAACGTCCCGCTGCGAAATGCGTCGCGACATTCTTCTGTCGGCGGGTGCGCCGCCTCGGTTAGCTGTTCTCTTCAGATTACAGATAGATTTAGTACCGATCTGTTATGAGACTTGTCAAGTCCGTGTAACGGTCATTACGCCGCGGGGCGCTCCCCGCCGCGATCCAGCCGCGCAGGCTGGCGCCGTCCGCGTAGGACAAAGCGCGTAAGCGCAGGCTGACGCCGTCTGCGTAAGACGAGGCGCGTAAGCGCAGATGGGATCTGATGTTACTCGATTACGGAAATGCAGTTGGCAAGGTCTATGCGGCATATCTTCTCGGACTTTCCGCCGGAAAGCCGCTTTACGAACCTGCCGTCCGAATAGACGATCACTCCGCTGTCGAGCAGCACATAGTCCATAACTCCCCGCGCAATGACCGTGTCGGCGCCGGAGCCGGAATGGCGGATAAGCTCCCATTCCGACGGGATCAGACCCTCGTCGGAGCTGTCGGAGTCGGCAATTCGCTTCGCTTTTATCATGTTCCCTTCTACGAACAGCTCCCGCTCGTCGGCGGTCTTGTTCTTGGCGGGATTTCTGCCGCCGGTGCGGAGAGGCTCTCCGCCGAATGCCATTGAGAACGTGCTTAAAAAGCCAAATGTCGCCTTTATGATCCTGTACGGGAACAGCAGAATGTCCGTTCCCACGTTTGAATTGCGGCGGGTAGGCTCGTATTTCCGGCGAATGCAGTAGATATTCCCCTCCGCGTCGTCGGAAGCCTTGATATAATCATAAGCCGGGTCAGACAGGATATCTGTCAGAGAGCCGTCCTTCGCGCTGTAAGAGCAGATCGCGCAGGGACTTTTTTCCACTACCTGCCCGGAGCTGTTCCGGGCGTAGCCCATTGCAGTATAATAGACAATATCCGGATCGCGGCGTGATATGAACGGGCAGCTTTCGCTGGTGAAGCCTTCGGTGAGCTGGTCGGTACTGCCGTTCGAGGTGTTGAGCCAGCCGATGTGCCGCTCATAGCCGCCCTCGCCCGCATCGAAGATGTACTTTCCGTTTCTGCAGGAAACCCGTCCCGGGTCAACGGTCTGATTTGCAAATATGTATGTCTCGTCGTCGGTCTCGGGATCCTTGAAGTAAAGCCCGCCGACACCGTCGATGAAAGTGCCGTAGATAAGGCGTTCGCCGTCGCTCGACAATGAGCGCAGAAACTCGCCTTCCGTTTCGTAGTACTTTTCCTGCACCTGCATGAACTGTGCGCCTTTGCCGGTGGTCTTCCACTCGTCGCGCTTCTTCATCTCGTTGACTGCATGCAGGTAATCCCGTATGCGCCCGCAGGTGAGCTGCTGCGGCTTTCCGCTGTCTATGCGGTATATTGAGCCTTCGCTTATGCAATATATCTTCATTTTCCTTCCCCCGGATCGTTTCACAGACTTATTACATACCATTATATAACAACTAAACTGACTTGTCAACCAAAGAAAGGAGCATTCCATGCGCAGACATACCGATATGGATATGACAAGCGGAGCGATACTTCCGAAGCTTCTGAAGCTGTCGCTGCCGCTGATGCTTTCGAGCGTGCTGCAGCTCTTGTTCAATGCCGCGGATATAATCGTCGTCGGCAACTTCGCAAGCGATAACTCGCTTGCCGCCGTAGGCTCCACCACTGCCCTCGTGAACCTTATGACGAACCTGTTTCTCGGTCTTTCCACCGGTGCGAACGTGCTTGCGTCCCACTATCTCGGAGCCGGGGACAGCGAACGTGTCTCAAAGACCGTACATACCTCAATGGTGCTGAGCGTTATAAGCGGACTTATGCTCACAGCCGTGGGCTGCATCTTCGCAGATGACCTGCTTGAACTGATGCAGACGCCGCCGGAAGTGCTGGAGCTGTCCGCGCTGTATCTGAGGATATACTTTGCCGGAATGACGGCGATGATGATATACAATCTCGGCAGCTCGATACTCCGCGCAAAAGGCGATACAAAGCGTCCGCTGTACTATCTGACATTTGCCGGCGCGATAAATGTGGTTCTGAACCTTATCTTTGTCATTCTCTGTCAGATGGACGTGGCAGGCGTGGCGCTGGCTACCGTGATATCCCAGTGCATCTCGGCGCTTCTTATCGTGATGTGCCTTGTGAAAGAGAACGGCGGCTTTAAGCTTGAGTTCAGAAAGCTTCGGCTGGACAGGGCAACGGTGGGGAAGATGCTCAAGATCGGCGTTCCTGCGGGATTTCAGGGCGTTGTGTTCTCGCTGTCGAATGTGGTGATCCAGTCGTCTATCAACAGCTTCGGCGCTGTGGTAATGGCGGGGAGCGCGGCGGCGGCAAGCATCGAGGGCTTTATCTGGGTGTCCATGAACTCTTTCTCTCAAGGCGCTCTCACATTCACGAGCGCCAACATCGGCGCCGGTAAGTACAGCCGCGTGAACCGCATCGCGCTGATATCCTGCTCCTGCGCGGCAGTGGTGGGGCTTGTGCTCGGCAACCTCGCCTACTTCTTCGGAACGCCGCTACTCGGCATATATGATCCGAGACCGGACGTGATAGAGGCAGGGCTTGTGCGAATGAGCCTTGTATGTACGCTGTACTGCACCTGCGGACTTATGGACTGCATCGTAGGCTCGATACGCGGAATGGAATACGCCGTGACGCCCACGATAGTATCGCTGCTCGGAGCCTGCGGACTGCGCATACTCTGGATATTTACGGGATTTCAGATGCCCGAGTTCCACACGGTATTCTGGCTGTTCATGTCATACCCGGCTTCATGGGTGATAACCTTCCTTGTGCATCTTATCTGTTATTTCTTCATGCGCAGGCGGCTGCCGAAGGAAGATATACCTGCGCAAAAATAACGTCTTTGAGGCATAATTGACAAAGGCGCGGTTTCAGCCGGCGTAAATGTGCATAAATATAGACCTTTTGTTAGTGAAAAATAAACAAAAAATTTGCAATATCTGCTTAAATTCATAAAAAGTTACAATATTTGATTGACTTTTGATATTAATTTGTGTATAATGTAGTTATATAGTAGTATAAGGGTAACTATGCCCTTTTGCGACTTGAAAGGAGGTGTAATATGGTTACGAACAAGGTAAGTATGGACGTCAAGGTAAACAGTCCCGGAGGTTCAAAAGCCCGTGAGACGGACGGCGGATTTTCCGATGTTCTTGGCAACGTAAGCACGGAGAGCCGTAAACAGCCCGGTCTGTCGGATTCCGGCAGGAACGATATCCGCAAGGAGTTCGGCTATACCAGAAAGGCTGCCGAAAGACCCGTTTCCGAACGCCCCGATGTGCGCAGTGCGAATGACGACAGGGGAAGAAGCTTTGCCGATGAGGCGAGAGCGGGAGATGCCGCAAAAGTCGATCAGCTGCTGAACAGGGCCGCCGAAACAGTCACCCGGACAGTGAGCGAGACCGGCGAGGTTCCTACAAAGGAAGAAGCCGCGGAGATGATGACGGACGCGCTTAAAGCGATGTCGTCGGGAAATAAGGACGATAATGCCGCCGGAATACCGAAGGAGATCGCAGAACTGCTGGCTGAAGCTATCGCGGCTGCTGCTGGAACAGGCAGTACCGGAGCCTATGACGGCGATATCCCCGATGAGTTCACGGATCTTATACCGGACGAGCCGACTGTGCATGTGGTTTCACCGGATGCTTCATTCGTTATGACCGCAAAACATGCTGAAGCCGCTCTGATATCCGGAATGGGAGCCGAAGACCCGGAGATGACCGGAGAAGAGAACGCACCTGAGCTTGACAGCTTCATGTCAACACTGCGGGAGAGAATGCCGGACCTTCCCGAAGGAGATCTGAGACCTGCCGACAGCACATTCGAAGAACGCGCAAAGTCGCTTCTGCAAAGACTGGCGGATATGCCGGAAGAACCTTATGATCCGTTGAAAAGCGAGTTCGGTATCGAGACAGGATTCGGCTATACGGAAAACCTTTCCGCTGTGAAGGATACCGCTGAGATGCTTTCCGACCTCATTGAGGGTGCGAAGAAGGAACTCGGGCTGAGCGACGTGAAGTACGAGCATATCACCGAGACCGAAACGCCGGAAGCAATACTGATGCACGACGAGCCGATGAAGCTGTCCCACAGCATGAACAGCAGGGACCGTACAGGAGAGCTGGATCACATACTCGGCGAAGGCAGATTTGACGTTTCCGAAGAGGACGGAGATGCGCCGAAGACGCAGACCTACGATGCCGTACACATGTCGGCGGAGCTTATGGGAAGCAGGACTGACACCGATATCCCCGTAGAGAACGGGCAGATGCCGGAACAGACCGCAGAGATCAGACCGCCCGAAGTACAGACCGCAGAGCAGATACTCGAACGCATTCAGAACATGCAGGGTGACCGCACGGAATTTACCATGGTGCTCAACCCCGAAGCCCTCGGAAGGATCACAGTCAAGCTGGTCATGACAGGCGAACGCGCTTCAGTCGAGATCAACGCTGAAAATCCCGAAACAAGAGCGATACTTGCGGCAAGGACGGAAAACCTGCAGAGCGTACTGCACGATAACGGCGTAGAGCTTGAGAACTACCAGGTAGTCACCGAGCAGGAAAATACCCAGTACAACGAGCAGAACTACGACGGCAGCAGCAAGAATCCATACTCGAGAGACGATGAAGACTCGCAGAACGACGACGATAATGACGACGGCGAGAACTTCTACGACATTCTTCAGAACATCTGATCACTAAAGAAAAGGAGGAATATCAATGGCAGACGCTATAAGCGGAATAGCTTCCCCGCAGAGCAACTATGAGAAGTACAAGGATATGTTCACCGATAAGCATGACCTTGTAACAATGGACAACTTCTATTCGCTGCTGATAGCTGAAATGCAGAACCAGGATCCGCTGGAGCCTACATCGAACACCGAGTTCATCTCGCAGATGGCAAGCTTTACGGCGCTCCAGGCACAGCAGGATACGTTTGAAACACAGCAGATGTCCTACGCAAACTCCCTTATCGGCAAGACCGTTACCGTGTCCAAGGGCGACGGAGAAGTAGAGACAGGCGTTGTATCGTATGTCAAGGGCGGAGAAACACCCATGATAAACGTGAACGGCACCAACTACAAGCTCAGCGCTGTATCCCAGGTGCATGACAACGGAACACAGCAGTCCTCGTCAATAGGAGACTACGGCGCGTTCGCATCAAGCATTCTCGGCAAGAACGCAGTTGTACAGTCTGTCGACGAAAACGGCGCTGCATACTACGATGAAGGAACGGTAAGCTCCCTTGAGATCGAAAACGGCAATGTAAGAGTAGTCGTAAACGGTTATGCGTACAATGCGACCGACGTTCTCAGAGTAACTCAGCCTGTACAGGAAGAGCAGAGCATACAGAACACATCTTCGGTGCCGGACAACGTTGAACCCGTTTCACAGCAGACAGCAGGCACATCTGGCAGCAGCACACAGACCGCACAGAGCACTGTTACGGCTGATCAGACGGTGCAGACAAGAAGCACTGCGGCAGTTCAGACTGACGAAGACGATATCGCGGACGCTGCGGAAAACGACAGCAGTGACGATGACAGACGTATCTATGAGCTTTTTGAATGACATTTTCGGAAAGGGTGAGGTTGAAAGATGCTTATAAGTGAGTATCTTGCCGGACGCAATTCGATAAGTGTTTCAACAGGCGGTGCGAGCCCTTATAATACGGGCGAAGCCGTGCATGGAAGCGATGAGGCGGGAAGTTTTGCGGAACACCTGAAAAACAGCCTCGGGAACAAGGAAGTTGAATTTTCAAACCATGCGATAAGACGTCTTGAGAGCAGAAAGATCGATGTGTCGGAGAACGACAGGATCGAACGTCTCAACAAGGGCGTGGAGCTGGCAGCGGAGAAGGGCAGCGAAGAAAGCCTTATACTTGTTGACAGCACGGCATTTATCGTGAGCGTCAAGAACAATACCGTCATAACAACGGTATCGGCAGACGATCTTAAAGGAAACGTATTCACAAACATTGATTCCGCCGTGATAGTATGATGTCGGACCGAGGGGGCGCAAGCCTTCCGAAGAGACACGGCCGTCCCGAACGACAGAAGGACGGCACAGCGGCGGTGCAGAGAAAGGAATTACCGCTATGATGAAATCATTGTATTCCGGTGTTGCCGGAATGAAGACCCATAACCAGAGAATGGACGTTATAGGCAACAACATCTCCAACGTCAATACCACAGGTTACAAGACAAGCGAAGTTACATTCAAGGACGTTTATTACCAGACCAAGGCGAACGCTTCTTCCGGCGATTCCACCTCCGGCGGCAAGAACCCCACCCAGATCGGTTACGGTTCCCAGCTCGGTACGGTATCGCAGGTAATGGTGCAGTCCGGCTTCACCTATACGGACAGCAAGTTCAACTGCGCTCTCCAGGGCGAAGGTTTCTTCCAGGTAATGGACGATTCCGGAAATATCTACTACAGCCGTGCAGGTAAGTTCTCCGTGGACAGCTACGGAAACCTTACAGACCCCAACGGCAACATCGTTCTCGGCGTTTCGGGCGATCCTACGGGTATTGAGACCGGTCAGTCCCAGCGTATCCAGATCCACGTTCCCGCTGTTGACAACAATGTTGCAAGTGCTACCAAGACCGTAAACGGCTACGATATCACGATCAGCGCGAATACATTCGGCGAAGACGGCAACGTTTCGTTCACGATCGTTGATTCCGATACTCCGTATGCTACAAGAAGCGGAACAAACCTTACCATATATATGGATCTCGATCAGGATTTCGGTCAGGCGGAATTCGAGCGCCTTAATCAGATGGAGCTCGAAAATCCCGGTTCCATTACCGATACTATGCGCCAGAACGCTGTAAACAACGCACTCAGCGAATTCCAGAACGCGGTGAATGAAGCTGTTTACCAGGGCGGTGTCGGACTTCCCGACGGCGTTCTCCCGTTCAGCATAGAGTTCGAGTCCCTCCCGCAGTACGACGATGTTCAGGCACTTGCTGCAAACAATACAATGACCGTGAATTACACGGACTCCGGAACAGGTACGGAGTACGAGATGGACTTCACCGTTACCGCCGATAAGGCAGGCGAGTTCGCAAACAAGTACGAACTCGATCTCAAATCCACCACATCGCAGAACTATGTTACCGCGAAGTGGAAGGACAGCATACTCACCGTTACTGTACCGGCGAGCGGTGTCGCTTACCGTGAGGACGGAACAGCTTACGATTCGCTTGAAGATGCTATAAATGAGGCAATAGACAAGGCAAGCGATGCCAACCACCAGCTCACAGTCGAGATATCCACATATACCGTTGAGACGGACGAGACTACCGGCGCAAAGACAAGAACTGCAACAACAGACCCCTTCGATTTCTCCCAGGGTATCGGCAACAGAACAGAGCGTCTCGGTCTCGATAACGGAAGAGACAACTTCTTCTCCGATATCGCTACCGCGCTCAGCACCGTTACACTTACGGACGGACGCACCGCGGCGGAGCAGGCTGTCGATGACCTCGAAACGATACAGATAGATACCGACGGTACGATCTACGGACGTCATGCCGTACACGGACTTCTCGTGCTCGGACGTATAGATATCGCCACATTCGAGAACCCCACCGGTCTTGAGCAGGTAGGTACTTCTCTGTGGAGAGCTTCTCTCGCTTCCGGAGAGCCGCAGGTCAAGATAGGCGGAACAGACGGTGCCGGCGAAGTTATCCAGGGCGCGCTGGAAATGTCCAACGTTGACCTCGCCCAGGAATTCTCGGATATGATCATCACGCAGAGAGGCTATCAGGCAAACTCGCGTATCATAACCGTTTCCGATACTATGCTTGAAGAGCTTGTAAACCTCAAGAGATAAAATAAAACCGGTCATGCCGGTGCGGCGGAGCGTATGCTCCGCCGCGCAGGCATGCTTATTGCAGGGTGCTTTATGGTAATACTCACAAAGCTGAACGGCAAGGCGATAATGCTGAACGACACTCAGATCGAGGCGGTCACGGAAACGCCGGATACCGTCATAACTATGTCCAACGGACACAGCTATATAGTGCAGGAAAACATTGAAGAGATCTTCCGCCGCATCGTCGGCTTCAACCGAGCAAGCAGAGGCAGAACGCGCGACGGCAGACACGAAGATCAGACATAATACGCACACGATCCCGAATGTACACCGTGTATATCTGCCGGGAAAGGCAGGGTCGTGTTTTTCGGTGTGTATTCGGGTTTGTATGCAACGCTAATTTTAACTGGAGGGATCCTTTTTGAATATTACACTTATCATAGGCTGGGTCATTGCGTTCGGTCTTATACTTTACGGAATCTTTAACGGCGGTCAGCTGGCATGGTTCATTGATATACCTTCGCTCGCTATCACCGTCGGCGGTACATTCGGCGTACTTATCGCAGTATCGCCCCTATCGCTGCTGAAATCGCTCCCTAAGCTCTTCAAGATAGCGATACTCCCGCCTAAGTTCAAGGCCGAGGACTACATAACCCAGATAGTTGAATTTGCAAACACCGCACGAAGCAAGGGACTTCTTGCACTTGAGGACAGTGCGAACAAGTGCGAAGATCCGTTTATGAAGCAGAGCCTTATGCTGATCGTTGACGCCAACGATTCCGCAAAGGTGCGCGAGATGCTTGAAGGCTCCCTCGAATTCATGTCCCAGAGACACGAAGCCGGACAGGGCTTCTTCGGAAAGGGCGCCAGCCTTTGTCCGGCATTCGGAATGCTCGGTACGCTGGTCGGTCTGGTAATCATGCTTCAGAACCTGGACGGCGGTGACCTCGGACCGGCTATGGCGGTTGCGCTTATCACAACATTCTACGGTTCGCTGTTTGCAAACGTTATCTTCGGACCTATCGAATCCGCGCTCAAGAACGCTCACGAGGACGAAGTGCTCTGCATGCAGATAATCATCGAGGGCGTCATGGCTATCGCGGAAGGCTCGAATCCGAGAATGATAAAGGAAAAGCTTGATTTCATGCTCCCGAAGTCCGCAAAGAAGGAAGAAGAGGCAAAGTAGAGTGCATAAGCCCGGCGCGGCTTACGATAAATTTCAAAAAATTATTGCAATACCGCGTGTTTTATGGTATAATATATTACCGACTGTTTGCGCATAGTGCGCTGCGGGCGGTCACCGGAGATAAAAATGGCTAAAAAAAGGGTAAAGATCATTCATACCGGTGTTGACGAATGGATGTCCACATACTCGGACATGGTTACGCTGCTGATGTGCTTCTTCGTGCTTCTGTACGCGGCATCGACTCCCGATGAGACCAAGTTCCAGTACATCTTCCAGTCGTTCAACAGCCAGGGTAAATATATAAACCCGTTTGTTATGGAGCAGATCGACGACGGAGAGCTGAAAAGCGATGAGGACGGAAACAGCGATGTTCCGAACAGTTCCGGAGAGGGTACGTCATCAAGCGACAAAACCAGTATGGGACTGCCGAACAACTTCGACGAGCTGTTTGCCTGGGTATCCAACGCTGCGGCACAGAGCGAGTTCTCCGACTCCATAAGCGTGTCACAGTCTTCTTCATCACGCATCAACATAAGATTCAACAACTCCATAATGTTCGACGGCGACAGCGCTGAGCTCAAGCCTACCGGACGTTCCGCGCTGAAAGCCATAATGCCCGGCATAAAGGCGATCGGCGACTATATCAAGAGCATCAAGGTGCAGGGTCATACCGCACAGGGTCTCTCGGCGATAAACGACTGGGATCTCTCTTCCGCAAGAGCCTGCTCCGTGCTGAAATATCTTGATTACAACGTTATCGTTGACAGCGAGAAGTACATCGCAGAGGGCCGTGCCCAGTACGATCCTATCGCTCCCAACGATACAGAAGAGCATAAACAGGAAAACAGGCGTGTCGAGCTCGTCATCACGAGAAATGATATTGCCGCGGCGGATACAGCGATAATCGAGGATATGCTGCTCTACGACTACGGCATTTCCAACGGCAAGACCGATGCGATAGACAGGACAGATATCCACGGCGGTGTTACGGACGACACGGTACAGCAGATAATCTCCGGTCTTGACAGCAAGTATTCCGGTGCTGTCGTATCCGATGAAGATACCGCGCTGGACGATACCGGACCGGTATTCACGGTGCCGATATCCGAGATCCCGGAGGATATACTGATAGACCTGCCGGCAGAAGAGGAACCGGCGGAGGACGATAACGCCGAAGCCGCTGAGTGATAAGGTAGATCTGCCGCCCGGTGGATACCGGGGAGAGAGGTGAGACATTAATGGCTGAAACCCTTACGCAGGAACAGATAGACGCGCTGCTGAGCAGTGCCATGTCCGGCGAAATGGTCGAAACCTCAAAAGAGCCGGATGTCAAGGAATATGACTTCCGCGCTCCGAAAAAGTTTACCAAAGAGCGTATAAAGATACTCGACAGCATCTTTGACAACTACGCGAGACTCCTGTCCTCGTACCTTACAGGTCTGCTGAGGCTTTACTGCAAGGTAAGCCTCGCCTCTATCGAGGAACAGCGGTACTTTGAATTCAACAACGCACTGCCGGACTACGTTATGATGGGAACCCTCGATCTCGGCATTCACGATGACGATATCGGAACAGTCACGGCGATAGTCCAGCTTTCAAACTCGCTCACATATATCCTTATGGACCGTCTCCTCGGAGGCAAGGGCGAATACAAGGACGCCGACCGCGATTTCACGGAGATCGAGGTCAGCATCATAGATAAGATAATCAACAATATGTCCGCACTGCTCCACGATCCGTGGGAGCCGTATGTCGAGGTGAATCCGAGCGTCGTCAATATCGAGACGAACTCCCGTGTTTACTCCGCGGTGGACTATGATGATACAATGATACTTGTCGCTCTCGAAGCTACAGTCAGCGATACAAAGACGATCATCACGATCTGTATCCCGGCTCTGAGCCTCGATGAGCTTATGCAGAAGTACGTCTCAAAGTCGGTCAGAAGCACAAGGCGCTATGATGCGGCAAGAGAACAGGAACGCCGCGACAACATCATGCGCGCTCTCAACGATACGTCGCTCGATATAGTGGCTGAACTCGGAAAGACTTCACTTGATGTATCGGACGTGCTGAATCTGCAGATAGACGATATAATACCGCTTGATGTGAGCATAGACAGCAATGTTACGCTCAAGATAGGCAACAAGGTGTGGTTTGACGGAAAACTCGGATCGTTTAACCAGAATAAAGCGGTAAAGATAGAGAACGTGTTCAGAAGTGAGGGTCAGTAATGCCTAAAGTTGAAATTTCCGAGATGGAAAAGGACGCCCTTGGCGAGG
Organism: Ruminiclostridium sp.; assembly: GCA_017479645.1. Taxonomy (GTDB): domain Bacteria; phylum Bacillota; class Clostridia; order Oscillospirales; family Ruminococcaceae; genus Ruminiclostridium_E. The sequence goes on from JAFVBZ010000043.1 coordinate 12,480, forward strand.
TCATGAATATAAGCATGGGAAGTGCGGCAACGGCAGTCTCCGAGCTTCTGAGTGCAAAGGTGTGGATCACCACTCCGAGAGTGGAGATTGTCAGGGCGGACAACATGCTGCAGTACGACAAGCTCGAACCTGCGGTGTGTGTAAAAATAGAATATGTCAGGGGTCTCTCCGGCAATAACCTTATGGTCCTGAGACAGGACGACGTGCAGATGATACTCAATCAGCTCATGGGTCAGCCGCTTGTCGTAACGCCGGATTTTGAGTTTGATGAGCTGAACATAAGCGCCGTTTCCGAAGTCATGAACCAGATGATGGGAGCGAGCGCCACCGCGCTTTCGGATTTCCTCGGCATCGTCGTCGATATCTCCACCCCGACACCGTATATTATGGAGAGCGTCGATCTCAGTGAGGTGCAGGATTTTGCCGAAGATGAGGAAGTTGCGGCGATCTACTTCGATCTCACCATTGACGGAGTGATAAAATCCGAGTTCTGCTCGGTGCTTACGATAGACCTTGCGAAATACATCGCAGACAAGGTGCTCGGCGTTGCCGATGATGCACCTGCCGAACCCGCTCCTGCTCCTGCGGCTCCGAGCCAGGGAAGCTCCGGCGGAGGAACGATGTCGCAGGCTGAAATGGACGCGATGTTCGCCGGCGGCGGTGCGGCTGCACCGGGTGCAGGCGGAGGAACGATGTCCCAGGCGGAGATGGACGCAATGTTCGCCGGAAATATGGGCGGTGCTCCGCAGATGCAGGGAATGCCTCAGATGCAGGGTATGCCGCAGGGAATGCCGCAGGGAATGCCACAGGGAATGCCGCAGGGAATGCCACAGGGAATGCCGCAGGGAATGCCGCAGATGCCCTACGGCTATCCGCCGCAGTACGGTTACCCGCCTCCTTACGGATACCCTCAGCCGGGATACGGCGGATATCCGCAGCCCATGAATGTCCAGAACGCCCAGCTGAACCAGTTCGACGCACCGAATATGCAGCTCACGGGCGAACAGAAGACAAACCTTCAGCTTCTCATGGGCGTGCCGCTTGAGATATCTGTCGAGATCGGTACGGCAAGGCGAAAGGTAAAAGAGATACTCGAATTCACCCAGGGTACTATAATCGAGCTTGAACGCCAGGCAGGCGCCCCGGTTGACATAATAGTTAACGGAAACCTTATAGCAAAGGGAGATATCGTTGTTATCGACGATAACTTTGCTGTCAGAATAACGGAAATAATCAAATCCAAGCTTATGGATTCAATAAACAAGGAGTAAACAGATATGGACAAGAAGATTTTACTGGTTGATGACGCGGCATTCATGAGAATGCTCATCAAGGATACTCTCACAAAGAACGGCTATACCAATATCCTTGAGGCTCAGGACGGCGCTATCGCGTGCCAGACTTATGAGGCTGAAAAGCCCGATCTTGTTATCATGGATATCACCATGCCCAACAAGACAGGTATCGAGGCTCTTGCCGACATCAAGAAGATGAACCCTGCGGCAAAGGTCGTTATGTGCAGCGCTATGGGTCAGGAAGCAATGGTCGTTGAGGCTATAAAGCTCGGCGCGCTTGACTTTATCGTAAAGCCCTTCAAGCCTGACAGGATCATCGCTACCGTAACCAAGATCCTCGGCTGATCTTTCCTATGGGTCTTAATATTCTTTGGGTCATACTCTCACTTGTAGGTGTACTCGGTCTGTTTTTCATACTTATTTACGCTCTTAAAAAACTCAATACGGGGATAGGCTATGTAAACGGCAACCGTATGAAGGTGCTGGACCGGATATCTCTCGGACGGGAAGGAATGCTTGTAGTTGTGAGCGTAGCCGGAAAGCTCATGCTTATCGGCGTTACCGGACAGCATATAGAAAAGCTTTCCGACATTGATATGACACCGGAAGAATACAGCGAACGTATGACATCTCCCGAATCGCAGAACGGAATGAGCTTCGCTTCTGCCTTTACCGAGGTATTGAACAGGAAAAGAAACGCGGAAAAGGATAAGAGCGATGATTAAGGAAGCTATAAAACAAAACAGAAAGCTGTTTATTCGGTTTTTCATATCTTTCGCCGTGACCTGCATTCTCGGAGCACTGCTGTGCATTACCGCTTCGGCACTGAGTCCCGACCCGAAAACGGAAACACAGGTGCTTGCGGCAAATCCGGACACGGAGCCGGTGGACGAATCGCTTTTGAAGCAGCTCATAGGAATTGACGGTTCACAGACACTCGAAGTAATTCTTATAGTTACTATCCTGTCGATAGCGCCGTCTTTTCTTGTAATGCTGACGTCCTTCACGAGGATCGTCATCGTGTTCAGCTTTTTAAGAAACGCAATGCAGACCCAGTCGATACCGCCGAACGCGGTGCTCATGGGGCTTTCGCTGTTTCTTACGGTATTTATAATGTGGCCTACGATAACGGATATAAACGAGAACGCCTATCAGCCGTATTCAGCAGGCGAGATCGGGATAAACGAGATGATCGACCGTTCCGCGGACAGCCTGAAAACATTCATGCTCAAAAACACGTCGAAGTCGAATATGAAGTTTTTCCTTGACCTCAAAGGCACTGTGGTGTACGAAGCGGAACAGCGTTCGGAAGCAGCGGCAGAGACTGAGGAGAACAGTGACTTCATCACTCCCCTCGAACCGCTTGAGCCGATAACCGATATTACAGAGCGCACGCCGGTGGATATCGAACAGACTCCGAACGAGCTTACGGACTATACCGACCAGCTCGGACTTGAGACCGTTATCCCCGCATTCATACTCAGTGAGCTTACGAGAGCGTTCCAGATGGGATTCCTTATCTTCATACCGTTCCTTGTCATAGATATCGTCGTTTCTTCGACACTTATGGCTATGGGTATGATGATGCTCCCGCCTTCAATGATCTCGCTGCCTTTCAAGATAATGCTGTTCGTACTTGTTGACGGCTGGCAGATGCTTATAGGCACCCTTGTGAACTCTTTCAACATATAGCGCACTCCATGGAGATGATTTCCAATGACACAGGATATTGTACTTGAAGTTTTTACCGAAGCTATAATACTCGCGTTCAAGCTCGCGGTCCCCACGCTTCTGATAGCTATGCTTGTCGGACTTGTGATCGCGATACTTCAGGCGGCGACACAGGTGCATGAGCAGACACTCACATTCGCGCCGAAAGCCGTGATTGTCGCCCTCGCGCTCCTTGCGATGGGACCCTGGATGTGCTCGAGCATCATAGACTTCTTTAACTATATAATGGATCTCATGCGCAACATAACATTGTAGCGGAGAGTACCGCAATGTTCGTATGGGATACAGTTTACAGCAGTTTTACAGCCTTTATCTTCGTTCTTTGCAGGACGACCGGGATATTCACATTCAACCCGATCTTCTCCCGCAATAACGTCCCCAACAACATCAAGGCTTTTATGTCGGTGGTGTTCGCGGTGGTGATGACCTACTCCATGGGCGGGATCGAGGCTGTGCCGGAATTTACGGGAGTTATCGGATTTGCGGTAATTGTCATAAAAGAGCTTCTGATAGGTCTCGTTTTCGGCTTCTTTACTAATCTTATCATTACCGTACTGCTTTACGCGGGTGAGGTCATGGATACCGAGATAGGTCTCGGCATGGCTAAGGCTTATGACCCGGCAACGGGCGTAACGATGCCGGTATTCGGCAACTACTACTATTATCTGTTTATACTATATTTCTTTCTCACAAACGGACACCTCACATATCTCCGGCTGTTTTCGCTGTCGTATGAGACGATCCCGATAGGCTATGAGTTCACGGGAAATACCGTAAATCTCGCCTATGTGGTCGTGCTGTACATGGGTACGGTCATGGAGCTTGCGCTGAAATTCGCAATGCCGGTGCTTGCGGTGGAGCTTATCGTCGAGATGTGCATGGGTATCATCATGAAAGCCGTGCCGACGATACAGATCTTCGTGCTGAACGTGCAGCTCAAGCTTATAATCGGCTTTATAACGCTGTTTGCGGCGGCAAGACCGATGTCGGAGTTCGTAGAAGGGCTGTTCGGCATACTGTGGGAAAACCTTTACGCAGCAGCGCACAGCTTCGTATGATCGGACGGTGATGATATGCCGGGCGACGACAAAACCGAAAAGGCGACGCCGAAAAAAAGGCGCGATGCAAGAGAAAAAGAAGGAAAAGTCCTCCAGAGCAAAGAGATAGTCACGGCGGTGTCGATACTCGGCACTTTCGCGGCACTCGCGGCTCTCGGTTCATATATGTTCATTTCGCTCACGCGGGTGGTGCAGAACGGGATAACCGCTGTCGGGCAGGAATTTGTGAATGACATAAGCTCCTACACCTCGATATTCCTCGGAGTAATAAAGGACAGTGTGCTGATAGTCCTCCCGCTGTGCGCAATAATCTCGTTCATAGTCATTATCTCGGTAATGGCGCAGACCCGCGGTCTGTTCACGATGAAGCCGCTGAAGCCCAAGTTCTCGAAGCTCAACCCCCTCAACGGCATCAAGAATATGTTCTCCGCACAGGCGGCGGTGGGCATACTAAAAGGCATCATAGAGCTTGCCGCGGTTATATTCGTGGTCTATGGTCAGATCGAGAGCAGAATGACCGAGATAGTGAGTCTTGTGGACACGGAGCCTATCTACGCGGTGGCGTACATCGCAAACACCATTTTCACGATAGTTATGATACTCTGCATAATCTTCGTGTTTGTGGCGGCGGGAGATTTCCTCTTCCAGTGGTACCAGTTCGAGAAGAACCTCAAGATGTCAAAGCAGGAGGTCAAGGACGAGTACAAGCAGATGGAAGGTGACCCGCAGATTAAGGGCAAAATAAAGCAGAAACAGCGTGAAATGGCGCAGGCAAGAATGATGGAGCAGGTGCCGGAATCCGACGTTGTTGTCAGAAACCCGACACACTTCGCCGTAGCGCTTAAATATGACATACAGCTCGCGACAGCGGAATCCGCGCCGGTAGTCGTGGCAAAGGGAATGGACGCGCTTGCGCTCCGTATAGTAAAGATCGCGGAAGAAAACGATGTGTATGTGACAGAAAACCGCGCTCTTGCAAGAGAGCTCTACGAGTCCGTGGACGTAGGACAGCAGATACCCGGAAAGCTGTTCAACGCGGTAGCCACGATACTTACGGAAATGTACACGGCGAAGGGAATGCTCTCCGGCGTAACGGAACAGACAGACCGTATGCGCACGGAAAGACAGAATCCCGGAAGCCCGTGATCACGAATAAAGAAATGGACAGAAGGAGGTCCGGAAGTAAAAAATGGTCAAGAGAATGCTTGGCAACGTGTTTGCCGTATTCGTAATCTTTATCATTCTGGCTCTCATTATCCCGCTCAACGGTATAATGGGGGGAGCTCTTCTTGACTTTCTCCTCCTTGTGAATATAGGTCTGTCGCTGGTAATACTGCTTATGACGATGTATATCAAGGAAGCCCTCGAGTTCTCGATCTTTCCGACGATACTCCTCATAACCACGGTATTCAGGCTTGCCCTCAACGTTTCCACCACGCGAGGCATTCTCAGCACCGGTCAGGCAGGCTCGGTCATCGCAACATTCGGCGAGTTCGTAATGGGCGGTGATCCGGTAGTAGGATTTATCATCTTCATTATCATATTTCTCGCAAACTTCCTCGTTATCACGAAAGGTTCCGAACGTGTATCCGAAGTTACTGCGAGATTCACCCTCGACGCTATGCCCGGTAAGCAGATGTCCATTGACGCGGACCTCAACACCGGCGCGATAACCGATGAGGAAGCAAAGATAAGACGTGCGAAGGTACAGCGTGAAGCCGACTTCTTCGGTTCCATGGACGGTGCCACGAAGTTCGTAAAGGGCGACGCGATAATGTCGATCATCACCTCGCTGATAAACCTTATCGGCGGTGCGATCATCGGTATCGTCGGCGGCGCGGACATAAACACGGTAATGAGCACATACTCACTTGCGACTGTCGGAGACGGTCTCTGCTCACAGATCCCGTCCCTGCTCATATCCGTCGCTACCGGTATGGTAGTTACCCGTACCGCAAGCGAGGGCAGCTTCAACGACGATGTCAAGTCCTCCTTTACCAGAAACCCGATCGTGTTCATCATCACGGGCGGCGTTATGATCGTGCTGATGCTGGTGCCGGGCTTCCCGAAGCCTATCCTCGCGATACTCGGCGCGGCGCTTATCTACGGCGGCGTTTACCTGATGAGAAGAAAGACCGTCGAGGTGCAGGCTGCGGAAGCTGCTGCGGCGGCACAGCAGATCGAGGAAGCAAAGGAACAGCGTCCGACTACGGACACCGACTATTACAGAGATATCGACAACGTATTCAAGCTGCTCAATGTGGAGCAGGTGGAAATGGAGTTCGGCTACAGCCTGCTGCATCTTGTTGACGAGCGAAGCGGCGGAAACTTCATCGAGCGTGTCGTTCTGTTCCGAAAGCAGTTTGCAATGGATATGGGTATGGTAATACCTTCCGTGCGAATGAGGGATAATCCCGATATCAACCCGAACCAGTACATAATCAAGATAAAAGGCGAAGAAGTCGCAAGAGGCGAGATACTTGTAGATCACTACCTCGCGCTGGACAACGGAGATGTTTCCATGCCGGTTGACGGTATTGATACGATAGAACCGGCATTCGGCATACCCGCAAGGTGGATAAGCGAGGACAAGAAGGTTGCCGCGGATGTTGCGGGATATACGCTGATAGACCCTGTATCGGTAATGATAACACACCTGTCCGAGGTCATCAAGCAGCACTGCAGCGAGATACTCACCCGTCAGGACGTAAAGACGATGATCGAAAACATCAAGAAGACCAATGCCACTATCGTCGAGGATCTTGTCCCGAATGTCATTTCCTACGGTTATCTCCAGAAGGTGCTGGCAATGCTGCTGAGGGAAGGCGTTCCGATAAGGGATATGGAGACTATACTCGAGACGCTGAGCGATCATACCGCGACAATGAAGGATATCGACATCACCGTCGAATATGTCCGTCAGTCGCTTAAGCGCACGATCACAAGACGCTTTGCGGAAGCAAATTCTCTGCGCGTAATAACGATAGATCCGAGAATAGAGGATATGATCGTTGCAAGCGTAAAGAAGTCGGATCAGGGAAGCTACCTGTCCATGGATCCCGAAACGATACAGCGCATCGTGGCGAGAACCACAGAGGAAGTCAACAAGATCAAGGACGTTATCCCGAATGTGATAATACTTACGTCCCCGATAGTAAGAGTTTATTTCAAGAAGCTTATAGATCAGTTCCTGCAGAATATCACTGTTCTTTCGTACAGTGAGATAGACAGCTCGACGCAGATACAGTCCGTCGGCAGCATTGCGCTTTAAGCAATGCACAATGCACAATTCACAATGCACAATTGTGGAATCGCCTGCGGCGATAATATCTGAATTGTGACAGACCTTAACGTCAATGCTGTTCTGCTGATGAATTGTGCTTATGGGAAAATATTATATCAAATCTCGTCACGATTCAGATCCGCGTGCGAAGCACAAAGCAGGACGCTTTGAGTTCGTTCCGGAACGCCGCAGGAACGCGGCGATACAAGAACGAACGGCGCACCTTAATTGTGCATTGTGCATTGTGAATTGTGAATTTTGGAAAGGAGGGCGGGCTCACGATGGCGGAATACGACGCTGTACAGGCGATTCGCGAATACCGCGAGACTCATGATATCAATCTGAGAAACGATATAATCATGCGTTATCTTGAGCTCGTGCGTGTTATAGCGCTTTCGCTCCGGAATATCTACATAAAATACGCTACCACAGATGATATAATAAACGAGGGCGTTCTTGCGCTGATATCGGCGATAGACACATTTGATCTTGACCGCGGCGTAAAGTTCGAGACTTATGCCAATATCAAGGTAAAGGGCGCGATAGTCGATTTCGTAAGGCATCAGGACTGGATACCGCGCAATGTCCGCACTTTCGGAAGAGAGCTGGATATCGCGTATAACGAGCTTTTCACGAAGCTCGGCCGTCACCCGAAAAACTCCGAGCTTGCGGAGCATCTCGGTCTTACAAGGGAGAAGCTCGAAAAGCAGATGGCGGAATCCGCAAGCGCGGTGACGCTTTCATTTGAGGAGCTCCTTTATGAGGACAACTTCGATGTGATGGAGAGCGGAGATCATGCCGATACCGCGCTTTATGAGCAGGAACTAAGGCAGATGATCGCGGCGGCGATAGATGAGCTAAGCCCCAAGGCGAAACAGGTCATCACCCTCTACTACTATGAAAAGCTTAAATTCAACGAGATAGCGCGCGTTCTCGGCATCACCGAGTCGAGAGTGTGCCAGATCCATTCAAAGGCAGTGCTTTTCCTGAAGCACGCGCTGACCGATTATATGGAGAAATAACGAAAGGAAGGGATAACGATGCTCAGAGGCTATTACAATGCCGCACAGGGAATGATCGTCAAGCAGAGACAGCTTGACGCTATCGGCAACAACATTGCGAACATAAATACCGCCGGATACCGCAAGGACGAGATCGTGACAAATACCTTCCTCGACGAGCTGATACTCGTGAACGGAAGGCGCGAGACCTCCGGACATCTGCTCCAGACCTACGCGGATATTTCCAAGACCAATCTTGAGCAGAGCAACTTCACTTATACCGAAAGCAATTTCGATATGGCAATATACGGAAACGTGTACTTCAATATCCGCGGTCAGGACGGCACGGTCTATCAGACCCGCAACGGTCAGTTCGAGCTTGACGGCGACGGATACCTTATCCTCGGAAAGGCTGGACGCGTCCAGGGAAGAAACGGCGATATCCGGCTGAATACCGGAGATTTTGAGGTGAATAATGCCGGCGATATAATCGTGAACGGCGAGATCGTTGACCGTCTGCTGCTGACTTATATCCCGCCGGACGCTGACGTTGACAAGTTCGGCAACAACCTTATGCAGTACGGCGGAAACGAACAGCTTCCGGACGGCGAGTATTACGATATCATTCAGGGCGCATGGGAGCACTCGAACGTTGACGGCAACAAGGAAGTCACACAGATGATGGAGGCGCACAGGCTCTATCAGGCAAACAGCCAGATCTTAAAGCAGCTCGACCAGATCAACACCAAGGCACAGGAGATAGCTTCAGTGTCCTGATAAGCGGGAAGGAGCATAGTATATGAATATTTCGTTTTATACCGGCGCTTCGGGCATGATCGCCCAGCAGGAGGGAATGAACATCTATTCCCACAATATATCCAACGTAAATACAGTCGGCTACAAATCTCTCCGCCCCAGCTTTGCGGACTGCCTTTATACCGTTCAGCGCGCCACCGAGCCGGAATGGCAGACCGGACACGGTCAGTATGTCATGAAGACCGACTTCATGTGGGAGCAGGGCAGTTTCATAATGGGCGAGCAGGAGCTTGACTTTGCGATACCCGGCGACAGCTTCTTCATGGTGCGGGACGAGCGCGGCGACACTTATCTTACACGCGACGGCGCGTTCCAGGCATCGCATATCAACAACGATCACTGGGAGCTTGTGAACGGCAGAGGTGAGTTCGTTCTCGATAACGAGGGCAATCATATCGTTATCCCCTATGTTACCGAGACAAGACAGCTCCACGATGTGGACGGGAATGTCACCGGCACCGAGGAATATGTCACCACGAAGATCGACTATGACGCGCTTACCGATATGATCGGGCTTTACGACGTCGAGAACAACTGGGGGCTCGATCAGAACGAGGATAACCATTTCCGTGTTACTCCGCGCTCCGGGGATCCGATAGCCGTTCCGGAAAATGACAGGCAGATCATACGGAAAGCGCTTGAGATGTCCACTGTCGATCTTGCGGCGGAAATGGTGCATCTTATCGAGACCCACCGTTCATACCAGCTTAATGCAAGAGTGGTCACCACTTCGGACGAGCTGATGAATATAGCAAATACTCTGAGATGATCCGTGACAAAGAGTGTCACTCAATAAAACTGAAAGGAAAGCAGTGAATAATGAGTATAGGAAAATATGAAGATCTGAACGATATGCAGATAGATGTCCTCAAAGAGGTCGGAAATATCGGCTCCGGAAACGCAACTACCGCTCTCTCTTCAATGGTCGGCAAGCTTATCGACATCGAGGTGCCGAAAGTTGAGGTGCTCGATTTCAACGATGCTATCGAAGCCGTAGGAGGACCCGAAAAGGTCATTGCCGGCATACTCATAAGGATAAACGGCGATATCGACGGAATGATAATGTTCCTGTTCGAGCAGAACCTTATTTCTCTCATAGAAGAGACTTTCTTCGGAGACGCACCGCCGGATATCTTCTCGCTTACGGAAGCGCAGATGTCCGCTCTTACCGAAATGGGCAATATCATGGCGGGCTCTTATGTAAACGCTATCGCACAGCTTGCGGGCATGACGATAGACGTTGAAGTTCCGGTCATGACCATAGATATGCTCGGCGCGATCATGAGCGTTCCGGCTATCGAAATGGGAGAGATGGGCGATAAGCTTCTCTTCATCGACAACAATATGATAATAGATCAAACGAGCATTCAGTCTAAGATGCTGCTGCTGCCTACAATAGACTCTCTGGATCACCTGCTCGGAAAGCTGGGGGTTGCATAATGGGTCAGAAGTTGATAGTCGGTATCTCCGACTGGAAGGTCGGCAGGGGCGATGATGTGCTTGTTACATACGCGCTCGGCTCCTGCATCGGTACCTGCATTTACGACAGAACTACCGGTATTTCCGGCCTTTCGCATATAATGCTGCCGGACAGCACAGCGATCATCGACGGTCATTCCACAAGAATGAAGTTCGCCGATACCGCGATTCCGGATATGATCGACAAGATGAAGATGATGGGTGCGTCTCCCTCTACTATGCGTGCAAAGATCGCAGGCGGAGCGGTTATGTTCCAGACCTCGAATTCGAGGTTCAACATCGGCGAACGTAATATAGAAGCGGTCAAGGCAGTGCTTTCGAGACTCCGTATTCCGATACTCGCGGAGGACGTTGGACTTAATTACGGACGTACAATGACATTCTGGGCTGAAAACGGCGCAGTCGAGATAAGCTCCACAATTATGGGCAAGAAGATGATATGACAGTCCCGGACGTGCGGCACGGTCACATCTTTCTGATACTTCTCGGAGGAACACCATGGAAGAGGATCTGGTAAAGCTCGACGCCCTGTTTGACAGCATACTCGATGAGATACAGCACCCCGAAAAGGCAGGGACGTTTGTAAATCCCTTCGCAAAGCAGGAGATAGGCGAGATCGCGGGGCTTTCTCAGGCTGTTGCGGTGGCTTCCGTCAGGATATCGAATGACGGAATGACCGCTTATGCAAACGTGATGTCGAAAAACGAAAACCACAAGCCATACACCGCGGACGATGTGATGCGGGCAGCTTCGGCGAGCGGAGTTTTCTACGGCATCGACGAAGAAGCGGTAAAGAGCATGGCAGAGCGCCAGATCATCAATACCGATGTGGTCATAGCTTCGGGAATTAAGCCTGCTCCCGGTACCGACGGAAAAGCGAAGATAAAGTTTGATGTTTCGGAAAACAAGCCGGTTCCCAATGTGGAGTCCGGTGCGGAGATATGTCACCTTGTCACTCCTCATGCAGGCCGTGACGGAAAGGACGTATTCGGGCATGTCGTTCCCGCCGTCCAGGGTAAGACCGTGGATTTTGTGACCGGCGACGGCATCATCAAAAAGGGAAACCGGTTCTATGCCGAGTACGGCGGAACGCTGGTCTGCCGCGGCGGCGTTTACAGCATCGTCGATGAAAAGGTAGTTGACAAGAACATAGATCAGTCCGACGGTATTATAGCATACCGCGGCACCATAATCATAAACGGAAACGTAAGCAGCAAAGGCGTGGTAAAAGCCGGAAGAAGCGTTATCGTGCGCGGTACCGTTTCCAACTCCGTCATAGAAGCGGAAAAGGATATCTCGGTGGAGGGGCGCGTGACAAACGCATCGCTTTCCGCAAAGGCAGGCAATATCACCGGAACTGACTTTGAAGAAGCTACACTGGTTGCCGGCGGAGGTATCGGCGCGGAAGTGCTTACCGGCTGCACGGTAAAGTCGGTGACCGGCATAGACTGCACCGAAGGGTTCGGGCGCATATCCGGCGGCGAGATATACAGCACAGGCGATATAAACTGCATTGTGGTGGGCACGAGAGAGCACGCGGAAACTCATATCGTAATGGGCGAGAGCGAGGAATTCGTTCAGGAAACGAAAAAGCTTGAGACCCAGATCTCCAAGCTCGATTCCGAGATCGACAAGATAAATGTACAGGTAAACTGCATACGCGAGAAGGAGAAGGAAGGATCGGCTACGCTTGAGGACGAGGGATTCCTTGAAGCGGCACTAAGAGTAAGAGCGCAGAAAAATGCCGAGAAAGTTCCGCTGGTTGAACGCGTTCAGTACCTGAGTTCGATAATAGCACTTGCCAAAAAGGCTACGCTTCGTGCAAAGACCGTTATATACGGCGGTACATATCTGAAGATCTGCGGATTTTCACAGATCATAAACTCTGATCGCCCGCACGCTTCTGCGTATTCAAACGGAACGAACATAGTTGTTAAATAATACTATATTTCTATCGAAATATAGATAAATGCACAATTCACAATTCACAATGCACAATTATTGAGCGCGCTCTGCGCGCATATCTGAATCGTGACGAAATTACTTGGTTTTGTTTACGGATAGATACTAATTTAGTATAAAATGCACAAAAGTCCTTCTGCTCGCAGAGGGTTTTTGTTTTATATGTCAAATCGAGATGCCGCTATAAAGTTTTGGAGCATTTATGCCGATATTATATAAAAGCTTATTGCAAAATCGGAAAGGCGATGATCTCATGATAAATATAGGCGGATACGAAAAGAACGGTTATAACGCGTCGCTCGGTGCATCAAGAAAAGAAAGACCCGGTAATCACGGAAAGCCTGAAAAGAAGGGCGAAGTCAAGGAGAAGAATACCGACAGAGCCGAGTTTTCATCGTATATGGCTGATGAGGCAAAAGCCGCTGCACCCGAAGAGAAGATGCAGATAGGCGCAGCTTCGGAAAAGTCCGAAAAGCTCAGCAAGACCGCGCAGGATTACCTCGATAAGCTTAAAAAGAAGTACGGCAATATGGATTTCATCATCGCCGATTACTCCACCGATGAAGAGGCAGACAAGCTTCTCGCCAAAGGAAAAGGCGAATATAATGTGCTCATCACTCCCGCGCTTCTCGAAAGAATGGCTGCGGACGAAGACGTTGCCGCAGAGTACGAGGGTAAGATAGATCAGAGCGTTGAGAGTATCGAACAGGTCCGCACCGGTCTCGGAGAGGACGCTGATATGGTTGATAAGTACGGCGTGACATTCGATTCCGAGGGGAATATGTCGATACGAGCAAAGCTGGTTGACGGACTTATCGGAAAAGACGGAAGCAATACGATCAAGGCGCTCACAGTCGATGATATGCTTGCCCAGCTCAAGGAAGCAAGAGATCTCCAGGCTGAAAAGCTTGCGAAGATCCGGGAGGAGAAGGCGAAAGCAGATGCAGAGAAAGAGGAAGCCGGGACTGCCGACACCGATGATGTTGACGGTGAAATAAAGAAGCTCAAGGACAGCCGCAGAGACATTATGTCACAGCTCCGGGCAGAGAACAACGAGGATAAGAAGTCGGAGCTTGAAGCTATGCTGAGCCAGCTCGACAGCGAACTCGCAAAGAAGGATAACGGCAGCTACCGCAGAGCGCATACGCACTTTTCCGCTGAAGCATGAGCGGTACGGCTTGTTTTAAAATGCCTGTTGGTTTGGATTGATATATAAATTTTTTGTAAAAGAGAGTGTCCGTGAATGCGGCGCTCTCTTTTACATTATATCCCAGGTCTGTCAAATCTGTCCGAAATCTCTTGTAAAACAGCCGCAAAAGTGATATAATAGACTGGATATGATCAAAGGACAAGAGAGCGGAGATATTCAGATGAACAAATGGAAGATAAACGTTCCCGATAAGGGGATCACGGATAAACTTATAAAAGAGACCGGGCTTTCGCCCTTTATCTGCCGGATACTCGCTTCGCGCGGGATAACATCGCGCTCCGACGCGGAACTCTTCTTCAACAGCAGTGAGTTCGGCGATCCGCTCGATATTCTTGATATGGACAAGGCGGTCAGTACCATAAATGAGGCTGTGGAGAACGGAGAACGGATCACGGTTTACGGCGACTATGACTGCGACGGCGTAACATCGACATATATGCTTTACAGCTACCTTGAAGCCCTCGGCGCGGAAGTCTCATGGTACATACCGACCCGCGACGAGGGGTACGGACTGAATATCCCGGCGGTAGAGCTGCTTAAAAAGCAGGAGACAGAGCTTATAATCACCGTTGACAACGGTATTTCCGCGAAAGATGAGGCAAAGAAGATATATGAGCTGGGAATGAAGCTCGTCATCACCGATCACCACCAGGTTCCGGAGGAGCTTCCGAGAGCGGAAGCGGTCGTTAATCCTCACCGCCCCGACGATATGTCACAGTACAAGCACCTTGCCGGCTGCGGGGTCGTCCTTAAGCTGATAATGGCTATGGAGGGCGATACGGACAGCGTTCTGATGCAGTTTGCCGATATTGCCGCGATCGGAACGGTAGGCGATATTGTCCGTCTTGACGGGGAAAACAGGATAATAGTGCGCGAGGGGCTCCGGCTTATGGAGAACACCGAGAACATGGGGCTTAGCAGGCTTCTCGCAATGAGCGGAATAGATCAGGGCGCGGAGATCACTTCCACTGATCTTGCATTCTCCGTATGCCCGCGTATAAACGCTGCCGGAAGATACAGCTCCCCGAAAGCCGCTATGGAGCTGTTTTTGAGTTCGACAATGAGCGCGGCTTCCGCCAAAGCGTCCGAGCTCTGCCAGCTGAACGATCTTCGCAAAGAGGCGGAGAAGGAAATAATAACGCAGACCGAGGAGCAGATACGCAGAAATCCCGATCTTCTGAACAAGCGGCTGCTCATCGTGAGCGGAGACGACTGGAAGCACGGGATAATCGGTATCGCAAGCGCAAAGCTGCTTCACAAGTACGGCAAGCCTAACATCGTCATAACCAAAGAGGGTGATACGGCGAGAGGAAGTGCGCGAAGTACAGAAGACCTTCCGCTGTACGACCTGCTTGACAGCTGCGCTGACAAACTGATACGATTCGGCGGGCATACGAAGGCTGCCGGTCTTACGGTATCGTCGGCTATGCTCGGCGAGTTCATAGAAGCGGCTTATGCGTACTGTGACGAGAATATCACCGGAGCGTGCTGTGAGACGCTTACGGCGGATATGGAGATAACGCCGGACGAGCTGAAACTCCAGAACATTGAGCTTATAGAGAACCTTGAGCCTTTCGGAGAGGGTAACCCTCTGCCGCTTTTCATGCTCCGGGGCTGTGTGATAAAGTCGAAAAAGCCGATAAAGGACGGGAAGTACGTTTCTGTCGGAATAAGCTTCGGCGGTACAGATCACCGCGCTGTAAGCTTCGGCTCGACATACGAAGCGTTCCCCTATTCCGAGGGCGATGCTGTTGATATTCTCGCAAACGTTGATGTGAACGAGTATAACGACCGCCGGAATATAAATATACTGATAAAGGATATGCGTCTGTCCGGGTTCAGGCAGGATCGTTACTTCGCCGCAAGAACAGCCTATGAGGATTACCGCTGCGGCAAGGTGGAGAGCAGGCTTCTTGCCCGCATGATACCCGAAAAGGACGAGCAGAAGAAGGTGTACGACATTCTCCGGGGAACGCAGTCGCTTTCAAAGGCGGAGATACTTGCGGACAGGGCAGGGGTGAACTGCTGTAAGTTCCGCATAATCCTTGATGTTTTCCGGGAGTTCGGACTCGCGGAGACAGATGTCACAAAGGACAGCGTGAAGCTGCTGCCGGTTAAGGGAAAGGTCGATCTCGGAAAGTCGAGGATAATAACAAGTCTTAAACAGGGAAGATAAAAGCGTCCCGCACGGTTTAAATGCCGTGCGGGACGTTTTTTATCGTTTTTTCGGTTTTGCCGCTTCATAGTTTCGCATAGATTGTTCATTTTGAGATAATGCGTCTGAACAAATATATGAAAATGCTAATAATGCAATATAATATGCTGTAATAAGAATATTAATAATCATACTGTTCGACCTAACTGCCTGAAAGATATCACCGGAAAAGAATGTCCCCAAAACCTGAAAAACCGATTGTATACCGTATGCTATTGTAAGAGCGATAAACGCCCATCGTTGTTTAAGTAAAGCACCGATACCCAAAATTACGTCAATAGGACCTATGGCGAAAGCTATCGTTTGAGCTGAAAGTGTTCGTAAACCCATACCTGTTAGTATGGACACTCCGCCGTTTATAAGGGAAATCACACCAACGATAATTATAAAAGCCGATTCGTGGCTTTTCAGAATAAAACCGTTTGTCTGACCGGCTGAAGAGTTATTGCTGTTGAATTTATGACCGCATGTCTGACAGAAAGCAGCACTGTTATCATTTTTATTTCCACATTTAGGACAAAACATATAAATTTACCTCCAAATAACAATATTATATCTATAGTATATAATAATTTTAAAAATATGTCAATAGTCTGTTTGAATTTCGTCGAAATATCTATAGTATATTTTTATGAGAATGAAAGGACTATTGATATGGAAACAATTGCTGAAATATTCGGGAAGCGTGTCAGAAGCCTCAGAAAACAGCGCGGCTTATCACAGGAAAAATTATCCGAGCTCTGTGATCTTCACCCCACTTATATAGGACAGATAGAACGCGGCGAGAAAAATGCGTCTCTCGAAACAATTATGAGTTTATGCAAAGGTCTTGATGTTCCGCCTTCCTTGCTGTTTGAAAATATAGGTGCTGTCAGCGAGAAAACCATTCCGGGGGATATCTACGATATCGTCATAGAAATGTCCGAAAACGAGCAGAAAGCTGTATATGATATAATAAAGAGTATAAAAGCCATAATAAATTCCCTCTAAACTATTGCATTTTCCAAAAAGATGTGCTATACTATAAAGGTAAATATATTTACGGAGGTTGATTATCATGAAGCATATTAAGACGATCAACAAGGCTAACTTAAAGGAAACTGCTGCCAAGGGCGGCTGCGGCAAGTGCCAGACTTCCTGCCAGTCCGCTTGCAAGACTTCCTGCACTATTGCTAACCAGCAGTGCGAGGCTAACAAGTAAGCAGCTTTGAGTATGCATGGCTTAAGGGCGGCGAAAGCTGCCCTTTTTGTCAGTCCGGGAAAAGGAGCGCCTTCGGGCGGATAAGTTATGACCAATACGATACACAGATTCAAGCAGGGCGAGGACCATATTATAGTTGATGTGAACAGCGGCGGCGTGCATATCGTCGATGAGCTTGTATATGAAATGGTGGGCTGTCTCGAACCGCCTCTTGCCGAGGAGATGCCGGAGAGCCTTATCGGAGAGCTGAAAAAGTTCCCCGAAGAAGATGTGCGCGAGTGCTATGCAGAGATATATGAGCTGTACAAAGACAAGATCCTGTTCAGCGAGGACGAGTACCGCAAATACGCGGATATCGCCGTTAAAGCGCCGATAAAGGCAATGTGCCTGCACGTTTCTCACGACTGCAATCTCCGCTGCAAATACTGCTTTGCTTCTACCGGCGATTTCGGTACGGGAAGAAAGATAATGACGCCGGAGACCGGCAGAAAAGCGATAGATTTTCTCATAGAAAAGTCTATGGGACGCCAGAACCTTGAACTTGACTTCTTCGGCGGAGAACCGCTTATGGCATGGGAAACCATAAAGGCTACCGTGGATTATGCGAGAAGTGTCGAAAAAGAGCACGGCAAGAACTTCCGGTTTACTGTCACAACAAACGGTATGCTGCTTGACGACGAGAAGATAGAGTATATCAACCGCGAGATGTCGAACTGCGTACTTTCGCTGGACGGACGGAAGGAAGTCAACGACAATGCACGTCCCACGCCCAACGGCAAGGGCTGCTACGATATAATCGTGCCGAAGTACAAGAAGCTTGTTGCAGGCAGAGTAAACGAGGGCAGAACGGATTATTATGTGCGCGGAACATTCACGAAGTACAATCTCGATTTCGTGGAGGACGTGCTGCATATCGCGGAGCTCGGCTTCGATCAGCTTTCTGTTGAGCCGGTATCGGCGCCCGCAGATGCTCCGTATGCTATAACGGAAGAGGATCTGCCGAAAATATATGAGCAGTATGACAGGCTTTACGAAATAATGGCGGAAAGCGTGGAAAAGACAGGCAAAAAGCCTTTCAACTTCTTCCACTACATGATAGATCTCGATCAGGGTCCCTGCGCTGTAAAAAGACTGCGGGGCTGCGGCTGCGGAAACGAGTATGTCGCGGTAACTCCGGACGGAGATATTTACCCCTGCCACCAGTTTGTCGGTATTGATGAATGGAAAATGGGTAATATATATACGGGCGACGTTGACCCGAAGATCGCGGACTATTTCGCAAAGACGCATATTTACAGCAAAAAAGGCTGCTCCGACTGCTGGGCAAGGTTCTATTGCTCCGGCGGCTGCAACGCAAACGGCTTTACATACGAGGGAGATGTGAGAACTCCGTACAAGCTCCAGTGCGCACTTATGCGCAAGCGTGTTGAGTGCGGAATAGCCCTTGCCGTAAAAGTGAAGGAAGCAAATGCCGCAAAGTAACACAGTTTTTTCACTCTGCTTCACATTTTTTCACAATGTGAAGCATTTCTTTCCCTTAAAAAGTAACGAATGTTAAAAAATCGGTCACAGGGTTTTCACAATAGCGGTGTAGAATGATAATCGAAGCAGGAAATAAAGAAACTGCAAATACATAAACCGCAGTGCGGGAGAAAGGATGTTTGTTATGGAACAGAATCAGAATCAGAACCAGAACCAGTATCAGTATCAGTACCAGTATGAAAATCAGACTCAGGCTCAGCCCCAACCCCAGCCTCAGACATATCAGTATTACGTTCAGGAAGAAAAGCAGCCGAAGCGCAAGGGCAAGTTCGCAAAAGCTGCGGCACTCATAGCTGCGGTTGCGGTTATAGGCGGCGGTGCCGGATTCGGAGGCGCTTATCTTGCGGCAGGCTCGATCGGTACTACGGCAGTCAGCCCTGCTTCCGGCGGAAAGACAACTGCAACATACAATCTGAGCGAGGACAAGAGCGAGCGCACTGTAAGCGGTGACGCGGCAAATGCGATAGCTGCGGTGAACGGCGGACAGGACGGCAGCGCTGTAGGCTCAACGGCGGCTAACAAGGTTTATCCCACCAGCGTTCAGCCTACAGGAACAAACGGCGAATATACCCTCAGCGAGCTTTATGAAGCTGTGAATGACACCATAGTTCTGATAAAGGTTTATGAGGATCAGTCCTCCGACGATATTTACAGCTATTACGATTACTACTTCGGCTACGGCGACAGGGACGACAAGAAGAGCAAGAGCGACGAGCCTGTATATACGGGCTATGGCAGCGGAATTGTTTTCACCGATGACGGATATATCCTTACGAACGCGCATGTTGTGGACGGTTCGACAAAGCTGGTCGTAGAAGTCAACGACTACAACGATCCGGAGATCACACACGAGTACGAAGCCGAGATCATAGGCTCCGACACTTCCACGGATATCGCGGTTATAAAGATCAGCCGTGACGAGCCGTTTATTGCCGCAAAGATCGGCGACAGCGACACGCTCAAGGTAGGTCAGCAGATCGCGGTCATCGGAAATCCGGGCGTCAACGCGGATATAATGTTTGCTCACACTATGACAGAGGGTATAGTTTCCGGACTTGATGTTGAGTGCCTTGCGGACAACGGCTACAGCCTCAGCCTTATCCAGACTGATGCGGCTATCAACAGCGGCAACTCCGGCGGCGGTATGTTTGATATGTACGGAAATGTTGTCGGCGTTGTAAACTCGAAGATAATCGCCACGACATACGAAGGACTCGGATTTGCGCTTACAATAGATGAAGCGAAGCCGATAATGGAAGATCTGCTCAGTTACGGCTATGTAAAGAGCCGTCCTGTACTCGGCGTTACCACTATCGAGCTTAACGAATACCGCGCACAGCTCTACGGCGCAAAGCTCTCCAAGGGACTTCTTATCTCGGCTATGAACGAGGGCGCTCCCGTTGAGACCAGCGGTCTGCGCGTAGCTGATATAATCACAAAGATCAACGGCAAGAACGTTGAGAGCGTTACAGATGTACAGTCGATCATCAGCAAGTTCAAGGTCGGCGATACCGTAACGGCAACTGTAGCCCGCGAAAACTCCACCGGCGGTATGGACAGCATCGAGATCGAGATTGTTCTCACAGAAAGCGCTCAGAATTGAGAGAGCTTTTAGAGACTTTTTAGAGACTTGGGAAAAACCTTTTTTGAAAAAAAGGTTTTTCCCCAAACCCCCTTCCAAAAAACTTTGATCGCTCCGCAATTAATGGAGAGAGTAATCAGAACATAATGAAAGACTGCTGAAACTTATAAATCTCAGCAGTCTTTTCTTGTATTCAGATGAATATAGCTAACCGTGGAGCTGCACCCGCCCATTGAAGAATGTCGCTACGCATTAATTTAGGGGGTTCAGCCCCCTTTTTTAAAGGGGGCTGGCGGGGTTACAGGGGCAGCGCCCCTTCTCTCAAATCTCTCAAATCTCTCAAATCTCTCAAATCTCTCAAAATCCTCTCGAATCCTCTCTGCAAATGTAAAAAATGAACGAAAAAAGGGGGAATTTGCTCGTTTTTGTGTTGAAATCGCTGTTTACTTAAAAGCTGAAATGTGATATAATACTATCGTAGGATCGTATGCCGACAGATAAGAAAGGGGAGTAAACAATATGAAATACCTTCTTTGCTACACTGAAAAATATGACAACGATACCAACATCAAAGTCGAAAGCGAGGTCTTTGACGATTTCGCCGATGCCGTCGTAAGATATACGCTTATGTGCGGCGGGCGGGATCAGGTCGTCCTTGCAGAAACGGACAGCGGTACCATAATCCGTCAGTTCTCCCGCGAGATCTGTGACCCGGATTCGGGCTGCGTTCCCTCCGTTTTCATCAAATAACGGTCATTTCCCGCATACGGCGGGTGACAATACATTTATATCTGTCGGTTCACCCGAAAGGGGAGCCAGAAAGGAAAAAGATATGGAAAACACAAAAGTAAAAGTCGGGGAGACCTTAGCGGCGCCTACGGCAGACAGAGACAAAAGAAGAAAGTACACAATGACGATCGTCGGCATGGGTCTTATGACCGCGATCGTGGTAGTGCTCCAGATCTTCGCCGCTTCTATCAAGCTCGGTGAATTCAGCATTACCCTTACCCTTGCGCCTATCGTGATCGGCGCGGCGCTTTTCGGACCCTGGGCAGGTGCATGGCTCGGACTCGTATTCGGAGCCGTAGTTCTTCTGAGCGGCGATGCAGCTGCTTTCCTGGCGATAACCGTTCCCGGAACAATAATCACTGTGCTTCTTAAAGGCGCTCTCGCGGGACTTGCGGCAGGATTCGTATATCACCTCATTCAGAAGAAGAACAGGTATGTGGCTGTCGTTGCGGCAGGCATAGCAGCTCCGGTAGTTAATACGGGCATCTTCCTTCTCGGCGTGGTTGTGTTCTTTATGGGAACGATAAGCGAATGGGCAGCAGGCGCCGGAATGGAAACGATACAGTTCATCTTCGTTGGACTCATCGGTCTCAACTTCTTCGTTGAACTCGGCGTGAACCTCGTGCTCAGCTCGGTGATAGTAACTATAATCAACTACGCAAATAAAATGATAAACAACAGATAAAGGCAACCGAATGGAATATTTTCTCAATACCGCGCGGCAGCTGCCGGAATACCGTTCCGCAGCGGCTGCCGTGTCCGGTATGCCCGTTATGGTAACGGGTCTTTCGCATATCCACAAGGCACATTTCCTCGCGGCTCTCTCCCTTGAACAGGGAACCCGGTTCCCGGTCATCGTTCTCTGCGATACCGAGGGCGAGGGCGCAAGGCTCTGCGCGGATATAAACACAATGACCGGCGAGGAGACTGCATTCAGCTTCCCTGCAAAAGATATGGTGCTCGGCGACGTGGACGCTGTTTCGCGCGAATATGAGCACAGGCGGATAGGGATACTCTCACGTATGCTGACCGGAAGGGCAAAGATAGTCTGTGCAACTCCGGAAGCCGCTTCGCAGATAACCATACCGCGTAAGATACTGCAGAAACGCACGGTCACAATAAGTTCGGGAGACCAAATCTCGCTTCCCGCAATCACGTCCGCTCTGGTCGAAGCGGGCTATTCGCGCTGTGATCAGATAGAGGGAGTTTCCCAGTTTTCGCTGCGCGGTTCGATACTTGATGTATATCCGGTAAACTTCGGTGTTCCGGTAAGAATAGAGCTCTGGGGAGACGACGTTGACAGCATCTCCGTGTTCGATCTCGAATCCCAGCGCCGTATTGATACAATTAAGAAGATAGATATTGCCCCCGCGCTTGAGACGCTGTTCCTTGACAACGAACAGATCTGTGAAAAGCTCGAAGCTCTGCTCCCGAAGATACGCGGCAAGAAAGCCGCCGAGGTGAAGGAGCGTATCCGCCGTGACATCGAGAATGTGAGCGGCGGTGCAGGCTGCGCCAATACCGACAGATATCTGCCGGTATGCTACGACAGCGAAGAAACGCTTTTTGACTATGCGGACAACGTTGTCATCTGCGAGAATACTTCGTGCAGCGAAGGCTTCAAATCCGCTTACGCACAGTACACAGAGGATCTGAAGCTGCTGTTTGAGGACGGGATACTCTGCAAGGGGCTTGACAGATATATGCTTTCATTCGCGGAATACCGTTCCGCCGCGGAGAGCAGGGTAAGCGCCTATTTCGACAACTTCATGCGCGGCGGCGATCTGAAACTTTCAAAGCTGCTGAGCGTTTCGGCAGGTCAGGTGGCACCGTGGAGCGGCGAGTACAGATATCTGCTTGACGAGCTGAAGAACTACCTTTCCGAGAATTTCAGCGTTATCGTCATGGCAGGGACCGAAAAGGCCGCAAAGGTGCTGGCGGACGATCTCCGCGGAGACGGTATCGCGGCAGATTATGCCTCCGAGCCGAAGAAGCTGTACGCAAAGCGCGTGTATGTAACGCCGGGCGTTCTCACCTCCGGTTACAGCTACCAGGAAGCACGGCTCGCGGCTATCTCGCACACCTCTGTTACTTTGCAGACAAGAGAGGCTCCGAAACGTAAGAAAGCCGAGATAATCAACTCGCTGAACGATATATCCGTCGGTGATCTCGTCGTACACAACACATACGGCATCGGCGTTTTTGACGGCGTTCAGAAGCTTACACAGGACAAGATAAGCAAGGACTATATAAAGATCAAATACGCAGGAACCGATGTGCTTTACGTTCCGGTCACCCAGCTCGATCTCATTTCCCGATACATAGGCACCGGCGACGCAAACACGGTGAAGCTGTCGAAGATGAACTCCGATCAGTGGCAGAAGACCAAGACAAAGGCAAAGGCTGCTGCAAAGGAAATGGCGGCAGAATTCATCGAGCTTTATTCAAAGCGAATGAAGACCAAGGGCTACGCTTTTGAACCGGACGGACCGGAACAGGCGGAATTCGAGAACCATTTCAGCTACGTCGAGACTGATGACCAGCTCCGCTGCATAAACGAGATAAAGCTGGATATGGAGCAGGATAAGCCTATGGAGCGCCTGCTGTGCGGAGATGTGGGCTTCGGCAAGACTGAGGTGGCTCTGCGCGCAGCGTTCAAGTGCATCATGAGCGGTAAACAATGCGCGCTCCTGTGTCCGACAACGGTACTTGCGTGGCAGCATTACCAGACAGTGCTGAAAAGAATGGACGGCTTCGGACTGGATATCGAGCTGCTGTCCCGTTTCCGCACTCAGAAAGAGATAAAGACGACGATCGAGAGAATGAAGCGCGGAAGCGTGGATATGGTGATCGGCACCCACAGACTTGTGCAGGACGACATTTCATTCAAGGATCTCGGTCTCGTTATCATAGATGAGGAACAGCGCTTCGGCGTTGCCCACAAGGATAAGTTCAAGCAGATGTTCGCCGGAGTCGATATACTCACGCTTTCCGCAACTCCTATCCCCCGCACGCTGAATATGGCGATGTCCGGGATACGCGATATGAGCGTCATCGAGACCCCGCCGCAGGACAGACAGCCTGTTACCACCTATGTTATCGAGCATAACGACGGAGTTATTGCACAGGCTATAAACAAGGAGCTCCGCAGGAACGGGCAGGTATATTATATCCACAACCGCATAGAGTCCATAATGCAGTGTGCTTCCGATCTTCATAAACTCGTTCCGGAAGCGAGGATCGGTATTGCTCACGGCAAAATGGAGGAAGACGAGCTTCTTGAAGTATGGCGGAAACTGCTTGAGCACGAGATAGATGTGCTTGTCTGCACGACACTCATCGAAACGGGAGTAGATGTTCCGAACTGCAATACGCTTATCATCGAGAACGCGGATTATATGGGGCTTGCACAGCTTCATCAGCTTCGCGGACGCGTAGGGCGCACAAACCGCCGTGCATTTGCGTATTTTACGTTCAGACGCGGAAAAGAGCTTTCCGAGATCGCCGCAAAGCGCCTCGACGCTATCCGCGAATTCACGCGCTTCGGCTCCGGTTTCCGCATAGCCATGCGCGACCTTGAGATACGCGGCGCGGGTTCTATACTCGGCGCGAGTCAGTCCGGACACATGTCGGCTGTCGGATACGATATGTATCTGAAACTGCTGGACGAGGCAGTAAAGGAGCAGCGCGGCGAGGAGGCTGTGAAGCAGCCGGAATGCCTTGTGGACGTCAAGGTGGACGCATTTATCCCCGAGGATTACATCTCCAATCAGGCGCAGCGCATAAGCTGTTACAAGCGCATAGCCCTGATACGCACGCAGGACGATGCTTATGACGTTACCGATGAGCTTATCGACCGCTACGGCGAGATACCCGCGCCGGTAGAGGGACTTATCGAGGTGGCGCAGATCAGGAACTCGGCGCAGAGACTCGGCATAACAGAGATAATGCAGGGCAAGGACGGGATCGGATTCTATACCGACAAGCCCGATATGGCTAAGATAGGAAAGCTTAACGCGGCTATGAACGGACGCGTGAGCTTAAATCTTATGGGCAGGACCTGTTTCAGGATAATGCCGGAAAAGAACGAGAAGCCGCTGGAGCTTATAAAACAGGTCATCGGCGGACTTGAATGAGTCCGTGCCGATCGACGGGCGGCGGTATGAAAGGAAGAAAAGATATGAGCATTGCAGAAAAACTGGGCAAGGCTGCTGCGGAGATAGGCAGCGCGGCAGACGAAGCATACAAGCTTGCAAAAGACAAGTATGAGGAGTCGGTTACCCCGGAGAAGAGACAGGAATGGAAAGAGAAGTTCGATAAGGGCGTTAAGACTGTTGACGAGAAGATGACCGTTGCGGTTGACAAGATCGAGAACGGCGTTAAGGGATTCGTTGACGGATTCAACTCCGACAAGAACGGCGAAAACAAGTAAGGTATGTCGGTATTCGATATTTTCAGGAAGCTTGAAGAAGAGCGCGCTCCCGCCCCTGTCGGCGCTGTGGAGTTCATAGTCTGCGGGCTCGGAAATCCCGGCACCCAGTATGAGAACACCCGTCACAATACGGGGTTCATGGCGCTGGACACACTTGCGGATAAGCTGGGCGCGGACGTTAAGCGGCTGAAATTCAAATCCCTCACCGCGGACGTTAATATCGGCGGGAAGCACTGTCTGCTGATGAAGCCGACCACGTTCATGAACAACAGCGGGGAAGCGGTGGTGGAAGCGCTGAATTTCTACAAACTCCCGCCGGAGAACCTGCTGGTGATGTACGACGATATCTCGCTTGATGTCGGAAGGGTAAGGATCCGCAAAAAGGGCAGCGACGGCGGTCACAACGGCATAAAGAGCATAATCTACCTCACCGGGAGCGATACATTCCCGCGCATAAAGATCGGTGTAGGCGCAAAGCCGAATCCCGATTATGACCTTGCGGCATGGGTGCTCGGAATGTTCCCGAAGGAGCAGGGCGAACAGATTGAATCGGCGCTTGAAAGAGCGGCTGAGGCGGCACAGCTTATAGTTGCCGGCAAAACAGATGAAGCCATGAACAAGTACAATTCGTAACGGATGTTTGAACGGAGATCGATATGAGCAGAAAAAACAGTAAATCAGTTGTTTCCTCGGAAAATAAAGGGATTTCCGCTGAAAGCAATTCCCCGGAGGCTCCCGCGATAAAGGAGCAGGAGCCTGCAAAAACGTCCGGCAGAACTGTCAAGACCGCCGATAACAATCCGGCTTTCCGCAGAAAGCGCGGCGAGGAGAAGCTGACACTTGATTTTGACGACGATACCGGCGATGCGGCAGAACGAAAGAGTGAGCGGAATGAGTCTGCAAAAGGCGGACTTGTTTTCGGCGATGCTTTCCGTCCGCTGACGCTCGTTGATGACCCGGAGGAGGAAACTGCGGATCGTAAGCCTTTGAAAGGCGTGCAGAGAATAATTTTCTCCGGCGGCGGGAATCCCAATGAGGACAAAAAGCGCAAAGCTGAGCAAGAAGCGAAGCGCAAAGCTGAGGAAGACGCAAAGCGCAAAGCTGAGCAAGAGGCAAAACGTAAGGCTGAGGAAGAAGCAAAGCGCAAAGCCGAGCAAGAGGCAAAACGTAAAGCTGAGCAAGAGGCAAAACGCAAAGCGGAAGAAGAAGCGAAGCGCAAAGCTGAGGAAGACGCAAAGCGCAAGGCCGAAGAAGAAGCGAAGCGCAAAGCGGAAGAGGAAGCGAAACGCAAAGCCGAGGAAGAAGCAAAACGCAAAGCCGAGGAAGAAGCGAAACGCAAAGCGGAGGAAGAAGCGAAGCGCAAAGCCGAGGAAAAAGCGAAACAGCCTGCCGAGCAGAAAGAAAACAAAGAAACGGCGAATAAGCCTGTTGTAAATAGCGGAGATAAAAAGACTGAAACAAAATCCGGCGGTGAAAATAAAGACGAAGCGCAGAAAAAAGAACCTGTAGCAGCTAAAGCTGTGGCTGCTGCGTTTGTTGCTGCTACTGCGGCTGCAAAACCCGCAGTACAGAAGAAAAAAGCTGATAAACAACCCGAAAAGCAACTTGAGAAACAACCCGAAAAGCAACTTGAGAAGCAACCCGAAAAACAACTTGAGAAGCAGCCCGAGAAGCGCGACAATGGCGACAAATCGGAAGACAAGGAGATAGAGGAAGAGATCGCTGCTGCAGTCAAGGCGGTCATGGCTGAGAAAAATGACCCCGAAGCGGCTGCAAAATCTGCCGAAAAACGTGCAGATAAGAAGAAAAAGCAGAAGCAGAAAGAAAGCGATACCGCTCCCACAAAGCCGATCTTCGGCATCGCCAATATTGTCTATACCGCAACTATCTTCGGGGCTGCCGTCGCAGCATTCATATTCCTGCCCCGCTCCGGGATATCCGAGTCGGAACAGCGAATGCTCGCCGCGTTCCCGGAATTTTCCGCCGGCGATGTCGCAAACGGCAAATATACAAACGGAATTACCGAATATTTCAATGACAACGTTCCTTTCAGAGAGGAACTCAAGTTTGCCGCGCTCCAGGTAAGAAATCTCTTCGGCATCAGTTACAACAATGCGGAGATGATAGGTCCCGCAATGGTAGTCACCGAGGAGCCGGAAGAAGAGCCTGTACCCGATGAGACCGCTGCTCCGGTGCAGACCGCAATATCGGAGATGAGCGCCGCGATAACGGAGGAGCCGGAAGCTGTGCAGGAAACTGCCGCTCCCGAAGAAACTGCTGTTCCCGAAACCACGGCTCCCGAGGTCACGGCAGCACAGACCTCTTCCGTGACCCACCCGAACGAGATCGCCGAGGGCGTTATCACCAACGGACAGGTAGTCACAAAGCTTGAGGACGGGCATTGGTGGGGCATTTCGCTGTTCGGAGGCGGTTCCGGAACAAAGTATGCCGATGCTCTTAACCGTTTCAAGAAGGCAGTCGGAGACGATGTAAATGTATATAATATGGTAGTCCCGACTTCCGGAGAGTATTATCTCCCGGATATCTACAATGCGTATAACGCAAGCCACCGCAAGAGCATTGACAGCATCAATGAGAAGCTGGAGGGAGTTATCCCCGTTCCGGCAATAGACGCACTTGCGGCGCACGCTTCCGAGAATATCTATCTGCGCACCGATCATCACTGGCAGCCCCTCGGAGCCTACTATGCGGCAAAATGCTTTGCCGAGACTGCGGGAGTTCCCTTTGCGGATATCTCGACTATGGAAAAGGTAGATGTCGAAGGCTATATGGGAACGATGTCCGGATTCACCAAGAGCGCAAATCTTATCGGTGATCCCGAAACATTCACATACTACAAGCCGTCGAACAACTACACGACATACTACTACGACACGGCTTACCGCTTTGATTACAGTCTGCCGTTCTTCGTGAAGATGCCGGTATCGAGCTCTTACTCGATGTTCATGGGCGGCGACAAGAAGATAGTGCGTATTTCGACAGATGCAGGCACCGGCAGAAAACTTGTGGTTTTCAAGGACAGCTACGGAAATGCGGAGATACCGTTCTATTTCGGTTCTTTCGACGAGGTCTATGTGTGCGATATGCGCTATTTCGATCTGAATGCGGCGGACTTCGTGAAATTCACGGGAGCTACCGATCTGCTGTTCACGATGTGTACGTTCTCGGCAGTCGGTCCGAATGCGAACGGACTTGACATTGCGCTGAGCAATCCGTCGTCAGTAATAAGCGAAGGTGCTGTTGGTTAAATTGAAAAGAACATCAGTTATTACAAATGCTGCCGTTATCGCTGCATTGGTGCTTTCAAGTGCATCGTGCAGCGATATCAGCAAGTCTGCCGAAGCGCACACGCTGAAATCGGCAGAATCAGCCGTTACGGTGAAATTGCCCGAGACGGCGGTCTCCGGAGAAGAGTGGCACGAGATCAGGATCGTCGAAGAGCCGAAAGATGCCGGATTCGAGACTACCGGCACCGAAGAGACCCGGAGCCCGTCTTCTTCTGCTGTCACGAAAACGGCGAAGGAAACCACGTTCCCGAAGCAGACAACGGAAGAGGAAATACTGTCTGTTGAGGAAGATATCCCCGAAACGACAGCCGAAACTGCCGCTGCCGCGCCGGAGACTACAACAACAGCGGCAACCACTTTCCCGGTGCAGACGAACGCAGAAGCGCAGTCTTCTGCAGCAGCACAGGGAAAGACCTATAACGTCATAGGTCAGAACAATATCCTCGTTTCCTACCAGGACGGTCATTACCGCGGACTTATGGGCTGCTTCGGCACTTATGGTCTCTGCGATATGTGGGCGGAAGCGGTTAACACTTTTGCGGCGAAGCTGCCCGGAGTGAATGTTTACAGCATGGCTGTGCCGATACCGAGCGAGTTCTATACCCCGCAGAGCTTCTGGGACAGCGGATTTACCGCCAGCCAGCACAACAAGGTAAAACATATAAGGGAAAAGCTGTCCGGAGTCAAGGATATCGACGCGTATTCCGTTCTTGCCGCACACACCGATGAGTATATCTACTCAAGGACTGACCACCACTGGACACCTCTCGGCGCATATTACGCGGCGCAGGAATTCGCAAAGACCGCGGGTGTGGAATTCCCGGAGCTGGACAAGTACACTCCCGTATCACGCAGCGGTTATGTCGGCTCGATGTACACATACTCGAAAGATGTGCATCTTTACAACGACGCGGAGACGTTCACCATGTACATCTCCCCGAATGCCGACAAGATAAGCACTACCTACTACAACACATCATTCCGCGGAGGGTATGCGGGAGACCTGTTCGTGACGAGGAACGCTTCCGCGTTCTACTGCTCGTTCATCGGCTCGGACGACAGGATAACTCACATAAAAACCAATGTGAAAAACGGACGGACGCTCACGGTATTCAAGCAGAGCTATGGAAATGCGCTGATACCGTTCTTGACGTCCGGATTTGAGGATATATATGTCTGCGATATGAGGTACTTTGACCTCAACGGACTGCAGTTCTGCAAAGATGTCGGCACCACCGATCTGCTGTTTGCGGACTGTGTGATGATTGCGGCAGGAAACGGCGGGAAATACCTGAATTTACTGCTCACCAAGTAGTCCCTTTTTTAAAATGCACAATTTTCGACAATTCACAATGCACAATTCACAATTCACAATTTAGGAGCGTGCTTTGCACGCGGATTTGAATCGTGACGAGATCAGAGAGTTTATTCTCTCATCGGCACAATTCATCAACATGACAGCATTACTTTTTAGTTTTGTCACAATTCAGATTGTCGGCGAAGCCGACACCACAATTGTGCATTGTGCATTTTGCATTGTGAATTTGTTCTGCGCACGTTGTGCGTAGAACAAGTGGAGGTAATATGGACGGAATATTTGATTATCCTTTTGATACGGCGGAGATAATGCGCAGACAGAAGCGGCTTAAACGAGAGCTGCTCGGAGACGGGACAAGCCGTATAAAGAAGCGGATAGCGATACTCGGCGGTTCGACTGCCGATGCGGTGCGTGATGTGCTGGAGCTTTTCCTGCTGAACTACGGCATCGAGCCGGAGTTCTGGACAAGCGAATACGGTCAGTACCGCAATGAGGCGCTGTTCCCGTCGGAAGAGCTCCTCGCTTTCAAGCCCGATATCATCTATATCCATACGACTTACCGCAATATCGGCGCATTCCCGGAGATAGGCAGCAAGGATCCCGATGATGCGCAGAAAAAGCTTGATGTCGTATTTTCGCAGTTCAGCGAAGTATGGGAGAGCCTTGATGAAAAATTCGGCTGCCCCGTAATACAGAACAACTTTGAGCTGCCGCCGTTCAGACTCCTTGGAAACAGCGATTGCTCCGATCCCCGCGGACGAGTGAGATTTGTCAATGAGCTGAATTTGAGGTTTGCGGAATATGCAGCCGGACACAAGCAGCTGCATATATGTGATCTTAACTATGTTGCCTCCTGCTATGGGCTTGACAGGTGGCATGACGGCACGCAGTGGTATATGTATAAGTACGCGTTCCCTATGGAAGCCGTGCCGTATATCGCGGCAAACCTTGCGGCGATAATAAAGGCAATTTTCGGAAAGAACAAGAAAGTGCTGGCGCTCGATCTCGACAATACCCTCTGGGGAGGAGTCGTAGGTGATGACGGAGTAGAGGGAATCAAGATAGGGAAAGACCTCCCGAGCGGTCAGGTTTACTCTGAATTCCAGGAGTATGTGAAGCTGCACAAGGATATCGGCGTGCTGCTTACGGTCTGCTCGAAGAATGACGAGGAGAATGCTTACGGCGGTCTCAATCACCCGGACAGCACCCTTTCGCCGGACGATTTCGTGGTGATGAAGGCAAACTGGGACAACAAGGATCAGAATATACTGCGTACCGCGGAAATGCTGAACCTTATGCCGGACAGCTTCGTGTTCGCGGACGACAATCCCGCCGAAAGACAGATAGTCCGTGAGGGCGTTGCAGGCGCGGCAGTGCCGGAAATGGACGGCGCGGAGAACTATATCCGCGTGCTTGACCGGAACCGTTATTTCGAGGTGATATCGCTCTCCGAGGAGGATATGCACCGCAGCGAGATGTACAAGGTGGAAGCGCAGAGAGCGGAAATGCGCACATCAGCTTCCGATTACGGCGAGTATCTTGACCGCCTTGAGATGAAAGCTGTGATACGTCCTTTCGAGCCCATGTATATTGCCCGCATTGCCCAGCTCACAAACAAGAGCAACCAGTTCAACGTTACCACGAAGCGCTTTTCCGAGGGCGATATCGCGAACATGAGCCATGACCCGTCCTGCATCACGCTTTACGGGAGACTTTCCGACAGGTTCGGCGATAACGGCATTGTTTCCGTTGTTATCGGAAGGATAAAGGGAGCCGGGCTTCATATTGAGCTGTGGCTGATGAGCTGCAGGGTGCTGAAGCGCGATATGGAATACGCCATGCTGGACGCGCTTGTGAAAAAGGCGGCGGAAAAGGGAATAGATACCGTTTACGGCTATTATTACCCGACAGCCAAAAACTCCATGGTGAAAGAGCTGTTCGGCAGATTCGGCTTTGAAAAGCAGTCCGAGGACGAAAACGGAAACACTGTATGGAAGCTCGATATAAGCGGATATGAAGCTAAAAATACTCATATTTTAGTTTCTTTAGCATAAATTTCAGAAAAAAGTTTATAAAACCTATTGAAATTTATAAAATAGTGTGTTATAATGGAAACGTTGACAGGCGGGTTTTACCCTGTCTGCCGAAGCTTTTAAAAATTTTGGAGGACATTATTATGAAGAAGAGCAGAATCGCTGCCGCAGTTTCGGCAGCAGTAGTATCGGCAGCTGCACTCGCAGTTACCGCAGGCGCTTACAACGCTTACATCGGTTTCCAGACCACTCCCTACAGCTTCAGAAATGACTGGACAGAGGCTAACTACGGTAAGGCAACCAAGTATTTCGACAAGTTCATCGTATGGGGCAACAACGATGAGAGCTACTTCCCTCAGTATGAGGACGAGTTCGATTACGATATCGCAGGTTACGTTCTCCCCGCTACTTACACAGATGTTACCATCGACGCTGACGGTACATACACTGTAAAGGCTGAGGATCTTGACTGGACAGCTGACGGTGCCAACGATTTCAACCTCATCTTCGTTTCCACAGATATCCCGAACGACGGTACAGTAACCTGCACAAACGCTAAGGTTATCGTTGACGGTACAGTTGCTAAGGAATATGACAACCCTGTATGCGATACAACAAACGCTAACTTCAACGTTTCCCTCGCTAACATCTGGAACGATGAGATCGGAAGCTACGGAGCAGCATTCCCGACCAAGTCCCTCGCTATCGAGTTCACTATCACAGGTCTCGGCGGCGCTGCAGCAGTTGAAGAGACAGCAGCTCCCGCAGAAGCAGCTCCCGCAGCAGGTGATGTAGCAGCAGCTACAGATTCCGCAAAGGGTTCGCCTAACACAGGTATCGAGGACGTTGCTGTTGTTGCAGGTCTCGCAGTACTCGCAGGCGCTGGTATCGCTCTTACAAGAAAGAGAAAGTAAGTTCATTATTGTAACTCAATTGTAACAATTGAACAAAAAAGACAAATCCGCAATTTATTTTTGTATAAATTGCGGATTGTTTTATTCCGAGCAAAGATGTATAATAAATGTGTAAATCTGTTTGTGTAACGATTACACAGCAAAAGTATTCTATGGAGGAACCTAAAAATGAAATTAACAAAAATAATGGCCGGAATCGCTGCTTCCGCAGTTGCAGCTTCCGCTCTCGCAGTAGCATCTTTCGCAGTTGACGCACAGGGAACACCCGGTCAGGCCGGTATCGCCTTCTCCGACGGTAACTGGACCTGCCAGTACTGGTTCGACGGCAATGAGTATGCTACACAGGAAACAACAGCTGCTATCACAGGTGACGGTCAGTACACAGTTTCCGTTGACGCTTTCACTACATACACCGACGAAGAGACCGGCGATGACGTTACACAGCCCGGCGCTACCGATATCGCTTTCGCAGCTGTACAGGTAGTTGACGGCGAGACACTCTTCCCCGGAATGGTTATCACGATCGACAGCATCAAGTTCGACGGCAATGAAGTTGCTCTCAACGGTACACCTTACACATCTTCCGATGACGGCGTTACAACAAGAGTTAACCTCTACAACGAGTGGGTATCCGCTCTTCCCGATGACGCAAGAACAGTTGACGGTCTTGCAGCAGACGCTACTCCTACAGCAATGTCCAAGTCTGTTGGCGAGTGGACAAAGATGGAAGTTACATTCACAGTTTCCGGCGCAGCAGGTGCAGCAGCTCCCGCAGCTGAAGAAGCAGCTCCCGTTGAAGAGACAGCAGCTCCCGCAGAAGAAGCAGCTCCTGCTCCCGCAACCGGCGATGTAGCAGCAGTTACAGATTCCACAAAGGGCTCTCCTAACACAGGTATCGAGGACGTTGCAGTTGTTGCAGGTATCGCTCTCGTAGCAGCAGGCGCAGTAGTAGTTGCTAAAAAGAGAAAGTAAGTTATAAAACAATATAACATAAAAAGCTCCGTTTGGAAGGTTCCTTTTATGCGCGCGTCCATGCACGCTTCTGGGAACCTTCTTTACTACTTCCTGTAGTTTATTGCGGAGCTTTTTTGATAGTATGAGGTATTTTATGTCAAAAGTCCTTGTTTTCGATTTCGGCGCGTCTTCCGCACGCGCGATCATTGTTTCCTTTGACGGTAAAACATTCGGCATGAACGAAATACACAGATTTCCGAATGAGCCGATAACGGCTGACGGTACGCTGTACTGGGACATCGACAGGCTGCTCGGAGAAGTTAAGACCGCACTCGGAAAGGCTGTGACCGAAGGCATTGAAGCCGTTTCTGTCGATACATGGGGAGTGGATTTCGCTGTTGTTGATGACGACGGCAGCTTTATCGAGCGCCCCGTTCATTACCGGGATAACAGGACAGGAGCGGTTATAGATGAGGTCAACGGGCTGTTCGGCGGTGCTGATAAGCTTTATCTGCGCACCGGCATACAGCCTGCGTGGTTCAACACGATCTACCAGATATATGCACTGAAAAAGGCGCGCCCGGAAAGCCTTGAACGCGGTCATTTTCTGATGATGCCCGATCTGATATGCAATTATCTTACCGGAGAATTTCATAACGAGTATGCCGAAGCCACCACTTCCTCGCTTCTTGACCCGGAAACAAAGAACTGGGATAAGGAAATTCTCCGCACCCTCGGCATTAACGACGGAATTTTCTGCGATATGATCAATTCCGGTGAGGTTTTCGGATATCTGAGACCGGAATTTGCCGGCGACAGGAAGATACCCGTGATCGCAGTGCCGAGCCACGATACTGCCGCGGCAGTCACCGCCGTTCCCGCTTCCGAAAAGGAGTTCGCGTTCATAAGTACCGGTACATGGGCGCTGTTCGGAACGGAGCTTGACCGTGCAGTTATAAGCCGTGAAGCTTTCGACGCCGGACTTACAAATGAGGGCGGTCACAGCGGAACTGTCACATTCCTCAAAAATATCATGGGAATGTGGCTTTTCCAGGAGTGCAGACGCTCGTTCCGGCTAACGGACTGCAGCATAGGTTTTCCGGAAATGGAAAAGCTTGCCGAAGCAGCCGAGCCGCTGAAATACTTCATTGACCCCAACGACAGCGGTTTTGCGCAGCCGGACGATATGCCGGAGAAGATCGCGGCGTACATAAAACGCACCGGACAGGGCGATGCCACGGACAGGGGTGCGCTGCTCAGAGCTGTGTATGACAGCCTTGCGGCGGAATTCGCAGTCACGCTCGATGATATAGAGCGTATTACAGGGCGGAAGTTTGATGCGGTATATATGTTCGGCGGAGGAACGAAGGACAGGCTGATATGCCGGCTCACCGCGGACTATACCGGAAAGCGCGTTGTGGCGGGTCCGACGGAAGCTACCGCGCTCGGAAACGCAGTCTCTGCGCTTGTCGGCATCGGCGCTCTCGGAAGCGTCGCAGAGGCGCGGGAGATAATAAGAAGATCCGGGCTTACTAAGGAATACGAGCCGAATTTCAATGCTTCTGCAAAAGAAAGGTATAAGGCAGCGGTAAAATGAGCATCACAGTGAGAAAATACGAAGACCGTGATATACCGGAAATGAGAGCGATATGGAACAGTGTGGTAGATGACGCGGCGGCATTCCCGCAGGACACGCCCCTTGATGAACGCAGTGCAGCGGAATTCTTCGCCGCGCAGACATTTACTGGGGCTGCTGTGGACAGCGGCACCGGCGAGATCGTGGGAATGTATATCCTGCACCCGAACAACGTGGGAAGATGCGGACATATATGCAACGCAAGCTACGCTGTGAAAAAGTCACGGCGCGGCGAGCATATCGGGGAGCTTCTTGTCCGCGATTCTCTTTCTTCGGGCAGGAAGAACGGCTTCCGGATATTGCAGTTCAACGCCGTCACCGCTTCAAACAAGGGCGCACAGGCGCTTTATGAGAAGATCGGGTTCACGCAGGCGGGAATGATACCCGCAGGATTCCGGCGCGGAGACGGAACTTATGACGACATTTTCATCTATTATATAAATCTTTAAGGAGACAGGAATGATATATACCGTAACTTTCAACCCGGCAGTCGATTATGTTATGCCCATCGATGAACTCCGCGCCGGCGCGACTAACCGCTCTGCGGGCGAGGAGATATACTTCGGCGGGAAAGGCATCAACGTTTCCGCCGTGCTCAACGAGCTGGGCGTAAAGTCCCGCGCCCTTGGCTTTACCGCGGGATTCACAGGCGCGGCGATAGAGCAGGGGCTCCGGGATATGGGGATAGACAGCGATTTTATACGGCTTGAAAAGGGCTGTTCGCGGATAAATGTAAAGTTAAAGTCGGGTGACGAGACCGAGATAAACGGGCAGGGTCCCGATATCGACAGCGCATCTGTTGACCGCCTTTTTGAGAAGCTGGATAAGCTGACAGCCGGCGATACTGTCGTGCTTGCGGGAAATGTGCCGAAAACGCTCCCCGCCGATATCTACGAGCGGATACTCGGAATGCTTGACGGGAAGGGCGTAAGAGCGGTAGTTGATGCTTCGGGGAAATTGCTGCTGAACGTGCTGAAATACAGACCGTTCCTGATAAAGCCGAACCGGGACGAGCTTGCGGAGCTTTTCGGCGCGGACATAACCGGCATTGACGATGTTGAGCGGTATGCTAAAAAGCTGAAAGAAATGGGAGCCGTGAACGTGCTCGTGTCAATGGCAGGGGACGGCGCGCTGCTTGTAGATGCGGACGGCGTCACTCACAGATGCGGCGTGTTCCGCGGTACTGTGCGCAACTCCGTGGGAGCCGGCGACTCTATGGTTGCGGGCTTTCTGACAGGCTGTGAAAGCGGGGATTATGAATATGCGCTGAAACTCGGAACTGCGGCGGGTGGAGCCGCGGCATTCTCGGACGGACTTCCGGAACGGGCGCTGATAGACGAGCTGATGAAGCAGTCGGGAAACCTGTGAGGTGACGGAAATGGACGTATTTGAAGCAATTGTGAGCAGACGCAGCTATCGTGGCAGGTACAAGCCTGTGCCTGTGCCGCGTGACGATCTTGAGAAGATAATGCAGGCGGGACTTGCGGCACCTTCCGGCTGCAACAAGCAGACGGTGAGTCTGATCGCAGTCGATGATCCGGCAGTGATGAAGAAACTGCTCGGAGTTATAGACCCGCCTGTGGCGGAGACGGCTCCTGCGGCGATATGCGTTCTTTCGCAGCGCATAAACGCGTACAGGGACAAGTGCTTCGCTGTACAGGACTACTCCGCGTCGATAATGAATATGCTGCTTGCGGCAACTGCGCTCGGTTACCGGAGCTGCTGGTACGAGGGACACATCACCGATGATGACAGGATATGCGATAAAATGGCGGAGATACTGAATGTCCCGGAGGGGTATGACCTTGTCTGCTTTCTTCCTGTCGGCATACCGGCAGAGGAGGACGGAAAGCCGCCGAAAAAGATGCCGTTCGGGGAACGTGCGTGGTTCAACAGTTTTATGGGCAGTAAAATGTGATCGTTGTAGTTTTTTACTATTGACAAACGCCGGAAAAAAAGGTATAATATGCTTTAGCGCAAAAATGCGACGTTACAAAAAAGCAGCGTAACTTTAAAGGAGAGCATATCATGCCAATCATTATCACAATACTTGTGCTGTATATCGCGGTCGCGGTCGGCATAGGTATTTACTGCAACAGAAAGGCAAACACAGTAAACGAATATGTCCTCGGCGGACGTTCGGTAGGTCCGTGGATAACGGCTTTCGCATACGGAACAAGCTACTTCTCCGCAGTCATATTCGTAGGCTATGCAGGAAAGTTCGGCTGGAACTTCGGCGTTTCGTCCACATGGGTCGGTATAGGAAACTGCCTTATCGGCTCGCTTATGGCATGGGCGCTTATGGGAAGACGTACCCGCGTTATGTCGAAGCACCTCGAAAGCGCGACAATGCCGGAATTCTTCGAGAAGCGCTATCTCAGCAAAGCTCTTAAGGTAGTTGCGGCGATAATCGTCTTCATCTTCCTTATACCCTACACTGCTTCCGTTTACAACGGACTTTCGAGACTGTTTGAGATGGTATTCCAGATAGACTACGCTGTATGCGTTATCGCAATGGCAGTAGTTACAGCGGTCTATGTAATACTCGGCGGATATAAGGCCACCGCTTACAACGACTTTGTGCAGGGCATAATAATGCTTGTGGGAATAGCTGCGGTAGTTATCGCTACCCTCAACAGCAAGGGCGGATTCTATGAAGCTCTCAACCAGATGTCGCAGATACCCAATGACAAGGGCGTGCTTGCGGGAATGCAGGGCGCGTATGCAAGCTTCTTCGGACCGGATCCGATCAACCTGCTCGGCGTTGTGATACTGACTTCGCTTGGTACATGGGGACTTCCGCAGATGGTCACGAAGTTCTACACCATAAAGAACGAGCGTTCGATCAAGTCCGGTACTATCGTTTCCACAATATTCGCATTCGTTGTGGCAGGAGGCTGCTACTTCCTCGGCGGTTTCGGACGTATATTCGTAGAGCCCGATGCCAACGGAAATCCCGTGAGCGGATTCGACTCGATTATCCCGACGATGCTTGAAAAGCTCCCCGATCTTCTTATCGGTATAGTCGTTGTTCTTGTCCTTTCGGCTTCGATGTCCACACTCTCTTCTCTCGTACTTACATCGAGCTCGTCGATAACACTTGACCTTATCAAGCCGATTATGAAGGGAAAGCTGGACGAAAAGAAGCAGCTTATAGTGCTTCGTGTTTTCGTAGCGGTATTCCTTGTTATCTCCGTAGTTATCGCGCTTAACAAGAACGCACTTATCTCCGATCTTATGGGTTATTCGTGGGGTGCGCTTGCGGGTGCATTCTTAGCGCCGTTCCTCTACGGACTTTTCTGGAAAAAGACCACAAGAACGAGTGTATGGGTAAGTTTCGCGTTCGGCATCGGTGTAACTGTGCTGCATCTTATCCTCGGCTCTATGGGAATGCTTTCCGGAACGTTCCTCGGATTTACAGTCGCATCTCCGGTAAACCTCGGCGCATTCACAATGGTATGCTCGCTTATAATCGTACCTGTGGTGAGCCTTATCACTCCCAAGCTTAAGAAAGCCGACACCGACAGGATATTCAGCTGCTACGACAAGCGCGTCGTAGTTCAGCAGCGCGAAGCTATCACTGCCGGGAACGATGTTGTGGGAAATGACGAAGAAGCACCGGCAAAATCAGTTTCTTCCGCCGCTTCCGGCAAACCTTCAAACAGCGGAAAGAAGAACAAGAAAAAGAAGAAAAAATGATCGTTTCGAAAGCAGCCAACATCAGACACATATAAATGCGAAGCGAATGAAAGTCTTTGGAAAGGGGTTCGGGGGAGAACCTTTCTTCAGAAAGGTTTCCCCCGATCTAAAGGAGGAAATGGAATGTTTTTTGACAAGACGGCAGAAACCATGCCGAGAAGCGAGATCGAGAAGATACAGCTTGAAAAGCTGAAAAAGACAGCGGTTTACTGCTACGAGAATGTTAAGCTCTACAAGGACAAGTTTGACAAGGCGGGCTTCGATCCCACAAAGATCAAGACCCTCAGTGATATAAAGTATATCCCGTTCACCACAAAAGAGGACTTCCGCGACAACTACCCCTTC
Source organism: Ruminiclostridium sp. (assembly GCA_017479645.1). Taxonomy (GTDB): domain Bacteria; phylum Bacillota; class Clostridia; order Oscillospirales; family Ruminococcaceae; genus Ruminiclostridium_E. The sequence continues at coordinate 52,283 of JAFVBZ010000043.1, forward strand.
GGTATGTTCGCTGTACCGATGAAGGATATCGTGCGTATCCACGCATCTTCCGGAACTACCGGAAAGCCTACTGTTGTCGGTTACACCAAGAATGACCTCGATATGTGGAGCGACTGCATGGCGCGTATAATCTGCGCTGCCGGCGCTACTCCCGACGATATAGTTCAGATCTGCTTCGGCTACGGTCTGTTTACCGGTGCGCTCGGACTGCACTACGGTCTTGAAAAGCTCGGCGCGGCTGTTGTTCCAAGCTCTTCCGGCAATACCGAAAAGACTGTAATGATGATGCGCGACTTCGGCACTACCGCGCTTGTATCCACTCCCTCCTACGCCCTGCGTATAGGTGAAGTTATGGAGGAAGTCGGCATAAAGCCCGAAGAAATAAAGCTTCGCCTCGGACTCCTCGGCTCCGAAGGCTGCACACCCGAAATGCGCGATCAGATCGAAAGCAAGCTCCACATGTTCGTAACCGATAACTACGGCATGAGCGAGCTTATGGGACCCGGAGTATCCGGCGAATGCACAGAGCGCTGCGGTATGCACTTCAACGAGGATCACTTCCTCCCCGAAATAATAGATCCTTCTACCGGCGAGAACCTCCCCGAAGGTCAGAGCGGTGAGCTTGTTGTCACCACCCTCGACAAGGAAGGTCTGCCTGTGCTCAGATACAAGACACACGATATCACCTCCATAACATACGAACCCTGCAAGTGCGGAAGAACTCATGCGCGTATGATGAAGCCTACCGGACGTACTGACGATATGCTGAAGATCCGCGGCGTAAACGTGTTCCCGTCCCAGATAGAGAGCGTGCTTATGGTAATTCCGGAGATCGCGCCCCATTATCAGCTCGTTGTAGGACGCGAAGGCTCCGCCGATAACCTCGAAGTCAAAGTCGAACTCGCAGACGCTTCTCTGCTTACCGATTACAGAGAAGTAGAGGCTCTCCGCAACCGTGTACATCACGATCTCAAGACCGTTCTCGGCATAAGCACAAAGGTCTCCCTCGTTGAGCCCAAGTCGATCGAGCGTACAGCCGGCAAGGCAAAGCGGGTTATCGACAACCGCCCGAAAGAGACTGCAACATTCTCGGTAGAGAAGTAATTATTTCAATTCACAATGCACTTTATCAATGCACAATTCACAATGCACAATGCACAATTGTGGTGTGCGCTTCGCGCACATATCTGAATTGTGACAAAGCGGCGGGCTATGCCTCATAATAACAACAAGTGCATTAACAGGAAAATGGATATCGTGTTTCGTCACGATTTAAATTCTGCGGCGCAAGCCGCACCTTAATTGTGCATTTTGCATTGTGAATTGTGCATTTTAAAAAGCGGAGGAATTATGGATAAGATATACGAGCGACTTACACAGGTGTTCAGAGACTTTTTTGACGACGACAGCATCGAGATAGATGAGGATACCACAGCCGATGATATCGACGACTGGGACAGCCTCAGCCATATCACCCTCATGTCCGCAGTAGAGGACGAGTTCGGCGTGAAATTCACAATGGGCGAGGTCTCCGGAATGGGTAATGTCGGAGAAATGGCAGAGATCATAAAGGCACGCGGCACAAAACTTTGAAAAAACAGTTGACAAATGCGCCGTAATGTAATATAATATAGCAGTGAACAATGACGTTCCGGTATGGGATAACTATGCCGGAACGACTTTTTTATCAGAAAATCAATTATCAGCCAACATATATACAGGAGGAAAACCGAAATGAACGAAAAGACAGATGTTGCAAGAATATTCGGCGATGATGTATTTGACGAATCCACGATGCGTCAGAGACTGCCGAAAGAGGTGTTCAGAAAGCTGAAAGCGACTATGAATTCCAACCGCGAGCTGGACAGCTCCATAGCGGAGAGCGTTGCCGCGGCAATGAAGGACTGGGCAGTGGAGAAGGGCGCTACCCACTACACTCACTGGTTCCAGCCTATGACAAATATCACTGCCGAAAAGCACGACAGCTTTATTGCGCCTACCGGCGACGGCGCGGTTATAATGGAGTTTTCCGGCAAGGAGCTCGTAAAGGGCGAACCGGACGCATCTTCATTCCCCTCCGGCGGTATCCGCGCGACGTTTGAAGCCCGCGGATATACGGCATGGGATCCGACTTCCTATGCATTCATCAAAGACGGTACCCTCTATATCCCTACCGCCTTCTGCTCCTACACAGGTGAAGCACTTGACAAGAAAACACCGCTTCTGCGTTCAATGGACGCTCTTTCCGATCAGGCAATGAGAATACTCCGTCTTTTCGGCAACACTTCCTCCAAGCGCGTTATCGCTACAGTCGGCGCGGAGCAGGAATACTTCCTTATCGACAAGTCCGTTTACGAAAAGCGCAAGGACCTTATCTATACCGGAAGAACGCTCTTCGGCGCACCTCCGCTTAAAGGTCAGGAAATGGACGATCATTACTTCGGCGCACTCAACAGCCGTGTTCACACATATATGCGCGATCTCGACGACGCGCTCTGGAGACTCGGAGTAATGTCAAAGACCGAGCATAACGAAGTTGCACCCGCACAGCACGAAATGGCGCCGATTTTCTCCAGCGCGAATGCCGCGGCGGATCAGAACCAGCTCACTATGGAAGTTATGCAGAAAACAGCGCTTCGTCACGGCATGGTATGTCTCCTGCATGAAAAGCCTTTCGACGGCGTGAACGGCTCCGGCAAGCATGACAACTGGGCGCTTTCCACCGATGACGGACAGAACCTGCTCAATCCCGGCAAGTCGCCTATGGAGAACGTACAGTTCCTTACATTCCTTGCCGCAGTAATAAAGAGCGTTGACGAATATCCGGAGCTCCTGCGCCTTTCCGTGGCGACTGCCGGAAATGATCACCGTCTCGGCGGAAATGAAGCGCCTCCCGCTGTTGTATCCGTATTCCTCGGTGAGGAGCTTGACGCTGTTGTTGAAGCTATTATCAGCGGCGGTACGGTGCCGAAGAAGAGCACCGATTTCGATCTCGGCGTACTTGCGCTCCCGCATTTCAAGAAGGACTCCACAGACCGCAACAGAACCTCTCCCTTTGCATTTACCGGCAACAAGTTCGAGTTCAGAATGGTTGGTTCATCTCAGAATGTTGCGACTGCAAACATCATTCTCAACACTATCGTTGCAGAGGAGCTGAAACAGTTCGCCGACGAGCTTGAATTCGCATCAAGCGAGGGAAGCGAAGCCTTCAACCGCGATGCCTTTGAAAAGGCACTGCATGATCTGCTTGCGCGCACATTCAGAGAGCACAAGCGCATAATCTTCAACGGCAATGCTTACGACGAAGCATGGCTGAAGGAAGCGGAGAGACGCGGACTTCCGAACCTGGTTTCTTCCGTTGACGCTATCCCTCACTTTGAGGACGAAAAGAGCATGAAGGTGTTCACCGCTCACAAGGTCTTCTCCGAGCGCGAGATACACGCAAGAACCGAGATACTGCTCGAAAACTACTACAAGACGATAAACATAGAAGCTCACACCGTTACCGACATGGTCAAGCATCAGTATGCACCGGCGGTAATGGCATTCATCAAGTTCCTGTGCGATACTGCGGCTTCAAAGAAGAACATAGGTATCGATGCTGATGTGGAGATCGAGACTGCCGAAAGAGCGACCGCGCTTGAAAAGGCAATGGTAAGCAGCTGCGGTGAGCTCTGTGATCTTCTTGGTCAGGCTTCTTCATTCTCCGATGCGAAAGAGACTGCCGTATTCTTCCACGACAAGGTGCTTGCGAAGATGAACGAGATCCGCGCGGTTGTAGATGAGCTTGAAACGTTTGTCGGCGACGATTTCTGGCCGGTTCCGACATATGGCGACATACTGTTCAGCGTAAAGTAAAAAACGGAGGACAAAGGAATGGCAATTTTTTGCGGAAAATGCGGCAGTCAGATGGAGGACGGCACAGCGTTCTGTACCAATTGCGGAGCACCGCTCGACAGGAAGCCTGTACAGCAGCAGTATATTCAGCAGCCTGTGCAGCAGCCCGCTCCCGCTTATCAGTATTATGCGCAGCCCCAGCCCGTGGAGCATAAAAGCTCGGCTATCGCGATATGCGCTTTCATTTTCTCGTTTATCATCGCTCCGGTCGGACTTATCCTCGGCATAATCGGGCTTGTGAAGAAAAATGCCGGCACAAAGGGACTGTCGGTCGCCGCTGTGATAATAGGCGCGATAGGAACGCTGTTGTCATTGGTACTTGCGTCGATACTTATTCCGTCAATGCTCGGATATGTGAACCGGAGCAAACAGACGAGCGCGAATACCGTTGCTGCGACGATAGTGCGCACTGTGAGTCTTTCTCTCGTTGATGCCGAAAACGCCGGCTTCGGCATGAAGCCGGGACGGCTCCAGGAGTTCGATATCAAAGCCGTGAATGGGAAGTGGACTGTGAGTGCCGCAGACCCGGACAATTTCTTCTCCAACGGGACTTCTTCATGGGGTCAGAGTGCTTCCGGCATCTATGACGATGTTGTGAAGATGGCTCCGTCCGGCGAAAACGAACTGCTTCTCGCTCTTGCGGATAAGCTTTCCGATATAAACAAGGCTTCGATACATATTGCAGTTTATGACGGGAGATGCACGGCATGTGCGTTCTCGCAGGAGACGTATAACACGCTTGCCGAGATCGTTGATTATCCGAAGATCGACGAACATGGCGAATTCAGCGATTATTCGCGGTGGAAAGATAATAATAAATCCCGTATAATCGGTTTATTTCCCATTGTTATATATTAATCAGTCTGTCGGTCAGCCGCATTGCGTAACCGTCAGGTGACAGAAGGGGGG
>JAFVBZ010000044.1 GCA_017479645.1 Ruminiclostridium sp.
ATTATCCGGCATAAAAGAGCTTTCCCCGCCGTACTTCCCGACGATGTGCCTTACGGAGTTTATTCCGACACCGTTTCCCTTGTGCTTGGTGGAAAGGAATACGCCTTTGTCGTTTGTATGCGGCTCGACTTTGTAATTATTTTCGACTATGAATGAAAGCTGTTCGGGCGAGGAACTGTGACTTCCGGTGATCTTTATGTATCTCTTTTCATCTATAAATTTGCAGGCTTCCACCGCGTTTTCGATGATATTACCGAACATTACCGCGAGGTCGGGCTTTTCGATGAAGCACTTTTCGGGGAGAGCAATAGTCACCGAATAATCAATGCCGTTTTTTAGCGCGATCTCCGAAAAGTATGTCAGTACAGCGTTCACCGTGTCATTCTCGCAATACCTCAGCGGCTGGTCATGGATAAGAGAAGCCGGATAGGACGCAATGATCCCGTCAAGCGCGGAAAGATCGCCGGTTTCCCGTATCTGTTTCAGCAGCAGCACATGATGCCGGAGATCGTGGTTAGTTCTGCGCATATCCTCAATGCGCTCATTGATCGTATCGTACTGCATTTTCTGCAGTTCAAGCTCATGGTTATCCGCCGTAAGACGGGCGTTTTTCTCATAGACCGTTACAAGCTGCACTATTATCCGGTAGATCACGACCGAGCCTATATCGATAAGAAGCAGATAGCCGGTGCTTAACGGATCGAGTGCGTTTTCAAGCGCAGACTTTCCGGAGGTGTAGAAATGCTGCGTCCATATCAGATAGAATACTCCCGGTACAAGCCACAGGAACCACCAGAGCGAACTGCTCGCCGCCGACAGCTCCGAGTCCGGCTCGGAATCGTCGGTTATACCCTTAAATATAAGCAAATATGCCACGATTATAAGCAGCATCTCCACCGGCATCATAAACAGCGAGTAGGTAAAGTGATACCGTAGCAGTGCTTCTTCGGGGAAAAACGCTCCCTCGATAAATTTTGAGGTCACGACAACAAGATTTCCGAGATCCATAAGCACAAGAACGGCAAAGACGAGCTTCCCGAAGCGCTCCCTTATGGCGAGGAAGATAAACCCTATGTAAAGCAGCGATATACCGGCATCGTACAGCGGGTTCTGCACCTGCGGCGAGTAAAAGCGGAATGTGTTGAGCGACACCTGCGAGACAGTTGCAATGGTAAGCAGTAGCACCGTTATCCGCGTACCGAACCTCCACCGTCCCCGGAACGAGGACAGCACAAGTACCATATAAGGAAATGAGTTCAGAAATGTATATAACAGAGCTTCCCATACGGAAAATTCGGGGGTCATAAGCTGCACCTTCTATAAATTGAGAATAAATATATGATAGCACAAAACAGCCGCAAAGTCAATGATTGCATTTCGTGCACAATATTGTGCTTTGTGTGCACTTTTTGACACAAACGCAAATTTTTATGATATAATAACCCAAAAGGCTGATATGGAGGCAAAATGTATGAGAATTGCAATAGTTGATGATGACAACAGAGATGCCGGAAAGATAGAATTTGCGCTTATGGATATTGCGAAAGACTTTCATATCGATAAATTTGAGAGCGGAAGCGCGTTTCTCGAAAAAGTCAAAGGTGGTGTCTTTTACGACATCGTGTTTATGGATGTATATTTGGGCGAGGAGAACGGCACTGACATAGTGCGCAGTATGCAGGAGATAACACCGTCAACACAGGTCATTTTCAGCACCACAAGCACGGATCATGCGATAGAAGCATTCAGGCTGAACGCTGTAGGATACCTTCTCAAGCCTTATGAAGAAGCCGATGTCGTAAAGGTGTTCGCCCGTGCGGGACTGCGCCGTGACAGTGCGGAGGAAACCGTGCTTCTGCAATTCGGCACGGAAAACAGATTGTTCCGTATTGCCGATGTGGTGAAGTTCGAGAGCGATAAGCACTACACGAAAATAACAGTCGGTAGCGGGAATGTCAGCCGCTATCATTCCGGTTACTCGGAAGTCGCCACCAAGTTCGTCAAAGGGTTTGTAGAGATAAAACGCGGAGTTTCGGTAAATATGGCGTATATTGAGCGCATAAGGAACGGCGTTGTGTATCTTCGTGACGGCAGCAACTATAAGATAGCACGCGGCAAAAAGGACTATGTGGTAAGCCAGTTTACAGCATTTG
>JAFVBZ010000045.1 GCA_017479645.1 Ruminiclostridium sp.
ACTGCCGCACTATGAGAGAAACGGCTTTACGCTCGTTGAGTGGGGCGGGAGCGAAGAATAAGATCATACCCGACATTTTGGTGAATGTCGGGGTATTGTGCTTTAATTGGATATGTGATATAATAGCTTTGGTAATTATTGACAAAAATCGGGGTCAATATGCACAAATCGGAAAAACAGGCGTAACTTTTTGCCTTTTTATTCGTTTTATATAATAGAGGAAATTTTTACATATCGGAGGTCTGAAATGAGAAAAACATCAAAGATTATATCTTTTGCAGCCGCAGCTGCTTTGCTGCTTTCGGGGTGCGGAACGGGAACCCCCGCACCGGCGGTGTCGGATAGCGGGACGACAACAAGTGCAGCGGAAACGACAACCGAAGAAACGGCATCGTCAGCGACAACAACTGCCGAAGTATCGGTCATTGCGGATGAGGATGACAAAAAACCGTCCGCGGATGAGAAACCGACTGATATAATGCAGTATACGCTCAATCAGCTCCTGGGCAAGCGGATAAACTGCGAAAATCAGTCATCGCTGAATATGAACGTGACAGACGAATGGACGATCGAGCCAGGAGATGTTCCCGTGAAGGACAGCTGGACGGACGAAATAACATTCTCCTTCAAACCCGAAAACTATCGTTACAATCCGTGCGCGAGGTGGTCAAGCGGCGCAATGTCTGCGGAGTGTGACGACGCGTTCAGAGCTGCTGTTGCAGGAACGCAGGACGCGATCATAAATGAATGGCGGAACGACACGTTTACGGCAGAAACTACTGTTATGACGGTAGATCACGTTGACGGCGCAGTGTATATGAGCAAGATAGAATACGGCTTCGATACAAAGTGCTACGATCAGTTGTTCACGGTGAATGCTTTTATACGCCGCGCAAAGGAAATACATAACGATAGGATCATTCCCGAACCGGAGTATTACGAATTTATCATAGACCCCGCATTTATGCGGTATCTTTCGCTGCCGATGACGGAATATGACCCGGAAAAGATGAAGTTCAGCGTCAACGGGAAGGAATTTTATGCAGACACAATGCGCGGGTACGCTGCACCTCTCACATATCTTGACGACGGTGTAAGCGTATCTAAATTCCAGAATGACGATTTCATCTACGCGAAGATAGTACTTAAACAGCCGAGCTTCAAGTACAACAACATCGACGGCGCTTTCGTGAGTGCCGATATTATGCTGTTGGAGCCGATAACCGATGACACCGACAGTGTGATAAACGGAAGTTTCAGTACAGACGCCTATGAACCCGATATTTATGCCGCTATGCTTGCCGCAAAGGACGAGATCATAACCGATACGACTATCGCATTCGATCTTATTGACCTTGATTTTGACGGTACGCCCGAAGTGGTAACACAGTACTGCGATGACATTACGGAAATGGACGGACCGTATTCACCGGACAGACACAAGGTATTCGCGTATGACGGCGGTAAAATGAAGTATCTCGGCGATTTCGTAACGTGTGACAATAATCCGCTGAAAGAGGTCATATATATATCGAGCGGTGAGCACGGCTGGCATTACACCGATTATAAGGATCACTGCTTTATGACCGTAAAGAACGGGAAGCTCGATATAAAGCGCCTGACAGAGCGCAAGCCGATCGGTGAGATGAACGATAGCGGCTATTATGACGATTTCGATTATTACTACCTCGGTGAAAAGATCGTGATCGAGCCGTATGATGACTACAACCCGCTTATCGGAAATACAAAAACATACTACAAATGGACGAGCAGCAATTCTCTCGGCTATTCTGTAATGTCTGACAATACATTCAAGGTCTATGATATGCTGTATGAAAACCTCGGCAACGAGTTCAAAACGCTGAGGAAGTACGACATATCACCGAAGATCGACTGCTGGACTAACGACGTATGGGAAACCGGAAAGCTCACGGTCGTTTACACTCCGTCTGCAAGCTTCCCGGAAGATGCTCTGGACGTTTACTACACCAATAAGCAGAGCGAGGTTTACGAAGCATACTACAACATTTCTTTTGAGGGTGCAAAAGAAAAACCCGTCATCTACCTCTATCCCGAGGAAGAAACGGATGTTTCGGTGACAGTAAACTTCCCATACGGCGGAGAGTTCACCTGCACATACCCGGAGTATAACGACGGCTGGAGCGTCACCGCAATGCCCGACGGCACGCTTTACGACATGAACGGCGACGAGTATTACTGCCTCTACTGGGAGGGCAAGGGAGCAGCGGACTTCGATATGAGCAAAGGCTTCTGCGTTGCCGGAGCTGATACCGCAAAATTCCTGTGTGAGAAGCTGATGTACATAGGTCTGACCGCCCGTGAAGCCAACGAGTTCATCATCTACTGGCTGCCGAAGATGCAGGACAACCCGTACAACGTTATAACCCTGCACACGGACGATTACGCGCGGAGCGTTCCGCTGACAGTATCACCCGCGCCCGATACGCAGATCCGCGTGTTCATGACCTACTATTTAAGCGACACGCCCGTGGATATCCCGGAGCAGGAACTGCCGCACTATGAGAGAAACGGCTTTACGCTCGTTGAGTGGGGCGGTAGCGAAGAATAAGATCATACCCCGACATTTTGATGAATGCCGGGGTATGCGATATAAATTTGCTGACTGATATTGATAATATCAAGAAGAGGTGGCGTATGAACAGATCAATTAAAGGCTGGTTTACAGCAGTTATTGGTGCGGAGCTGGTTACGGCTGCTTTTGAGATACTTGTGCTTTGCGGCGGTATAGGTTCGGGCTTAAGCACAGCTTACCATAATGTATGTACAATGTCAATAATGTTTTTTGCGGGAGTATGGTTTCCGATACTTTTCGGCTTTGTCGGCAAATGCATTGAAACAAAGTTCAAGCGTCTTAAAGCCATGCCGATAGCGGCTGCTGATGCCTCTTGCTGCACTTACTTTATTGTGTCTGATACCTGCTGCCGACGGGTACATTTTCTCGCTGCAGTAAGACATACACTGCCGGTACGGTCCATTCCATTATTTTTTCACGTTCTGGGAACGGCGTATGATTGCAGCTCAAGTTATCTGCACAGAAACGATAACGGCGGCGCGCCCAC
>JAFVBZ010000046.1 GCA_017479645.1 Ruminiclostridium sp.
ATGCTGTCCCACTTGTTTACAGCGATAACGCAGGCTTTGCCCTGTTCGTGCGCATAACCGGCAACTTTGCTGTCCTGTTCCGCGAATCCCTCGTTCGCGTCTATCATTATCACGCATACATCGGCTCTGTCAACCGCCATATATGCACGAAGTACGCTGAAATGCTCGACGCTCTCGGTGACCTTTGATTTTCTGCGGATCCCGGCGGTATCTATGAACACATACTTCTCGCCGCCGCGCTCAATTACCGTATCTATCGCATCACGCGTTGTTCCTGCAATATCCGATACAATAACGCGCTGCTCACCTGCGATCTTGTTGATGAGGGAGGATTTTCCGGCATTCGGTCTTCCGATAACCGCAACCTTTATCAGCGCATCATCATAATCTTCCGCGTCATCGTCCGGCATATTTGCTATTACAGCATCGAGCAGATCACCTGTGCCGTGACCGTGAACGGAGGAGACCGGTATCGGGTCACCGAGACCGAGATTATAGAACTCGTACAGCTCCGGAGGCGGTTCGCCTATGGAATCGCACTTGTTCACGCAGAGAATGACGGGTTTACCGCTCTTGAGAAGCATAGCCGCTACGCTTTCATCATTCGCTGTGACACCTGTGGTGATATCCACGACGAAGATGATGACGTTTGCGCTGTCTATCGCAAGCTGTGCCTGTTCACGCATCTGCGAAAGAATAACATCTTTTGAATCCGGCTCGATACCGCCGGTATCTACGAGCATAAAGCTCTGGTTGAGCCACTCGGCTTTTCCGTAAATCCTGTCGCGTGTAACTCCGGGAGTATCTTCGACTATGGAAAGCCGCTGACCTATCAGTTTATTGAATAAAGTCGATTTTCCGACATTCGGACGACCGACTATTGCTGCAAGTCTGTTCATTAATATCTCCTGTTCTACTGTACACTTTGCTGTTTCATTATCCTGACATCGTTTCCGGCGAAAACAAGCTCCTCCATAGTTGCAAGACGCGAATAAATGCGTTCGCCATAACGGTTTTTGATCTCATCGTGATCTAGATTGGTGTTTACTATTGTCGGCAGTGAAGAATTAAGTCTATCATTTATAATATTGTACATTGCAGAGATATAGTATTTAGAATCGAACTCTGCTCCTACATCGTCAAGTACAAGAAGATCGGTCTTTATTAGCATATCGAGGGTATTGGTATCATTTGTGGAGTTTCCGAAATGTTCCTTTTCAATACGTCTGAAAAAATCGGGAGCGGAACCGTATATGACACTGTGTCCTTTTTTAAGTATCTCCGAGGCAATACTGAGAGAAAGATGAGTTTTGCCGAGACCGGTTTTTCCACGCATCAGAAGACTGCTGTACGGAAGATGAAAGTTATCCGCGTATTTTTTACATACAGAAAGGTTGTATTCCATTATTTTCCGAGCGGTAACTCCGAGGTGGGTGGGAACGGTATCATCATAGTATGTCAGGTTAAATTCTCCGAAGCTACAAAGCGTGAGCGGTGATGTTCTGTTAAGCTCATCGGACGCAGCTTGTTTAACCTTTTCCATAAAACATCTGCATCTTCTCCCATTGGAGATACCTGTGTCCTTGCATTCGGTACAGCTGTAAACAGGGTCAAGGTAGTTCTCCGGGTAACCGTGTTCTATAAGAGATGCTCTTATCTGCCGCTGAATCCTGAGATTTTCATGTTCAAGCTCTTTAAGTCTTGCGGATATATCACCGGTTCTGTCGGATATAAGCATAAAAAGCTTTGCGGAAGTTGAACCGAGCTCATCGGAGAGAGCCGCAATATCCGGATATTTAGATCTTATCTCAGAATGACGGGTAGCAGCCGTACGCTCGTTTTTTAGCCGTATTGCATTCATCTCGGCTTCGGCTGCAATATAAAATTTGCTGTCAAATCCCATATTTGTTTCCTTTACAGATTCCTGTATTTGTCATATGTACGCTGTTCAACTTCAGAAGTGTTGAAAGATGGAGCATTCTGTGAGGCTGAAATGCCGGATTCGGTTTTTCTTGCCTTTTCGAGCTGTGAGGGATCGGTTATGCCCTCGCTGTGCCACTTGCGCAGAATCTTGTCCATATACGGGAAGCTTAGCTTGCCGGTATTGGTTATCATGATATCGTAAGCTTCATCTATAAGCGGTTCCGTTATGCCGAGCTCGCTCCATTCCGCGATAGTCTGCTTCTGCTTGGCGGAGAAGGAGCTTGTAAGCCCGAATTTCTTCCGCAGCATAGCCTCGGTATTGAACCTGTCGTGCATTACCTTGATACGGGCTTCCGCTTTCGGGATATCGTCTATCCCCGCTTCGATCCAGTCTTTTGCCACGGCTTTCATATAAGCCGGGGAAGCCTTGTCTATCTTGAAGCAGTATTCCACCAGCATCATCGTAACTTCGCAGGGAAGTCCGATCTCCTCCACGAGTATCATCAGAGTCTGCTGCTCGGCATGTCTCGGCGGGCGGCCTGCAAGGCGTTCGTATGTATCGAACAGGTATTTCACTGCCTTGTCTCCGTTCACTGCACCGGCAATTATCTTCGGCGGGAAGTGAGTCTCGGAAGAGAGCGCTGCGCGTGCTTCGGGAGTAGAAAGTTCGTTTGTACGCTCCTGAGCAAAGGAGACCGGCGGTTTTGCGGCGGCTGATGTAGTATTATGTTCCGGCGGGTAGTATTCGCCTTCGCTTCCTGTGAGGATACCGGCATTCGTCCAATACAGCAGTGCGTCGGCTATATCTTCCTTTGCGGCACCTATTGCAGCTGCTATACTCTCATCGCGGATACTTGCGTCCGGGTATGCGAGAAGATACAGCAGTACCTTTATCTGAGTTCCCGAAGCAAGTTTCAGATGATTGTTGTCCACGATACACGAGGGAACGGCAAATACCTTGCGCCATGCTCCGAGATTGATCCTGTAATCCAAAATGATCGTTTCCTTTCCGGAAAAGTATTTTTGCAGATACTTATTTATTATATCACATATTGTCTTTTTTTGCAATACCGAAAATTTCCTGTTTTTTCCGTAAAAAAATGTAAATGTAAATAATAACATTCGGTTGACAATTTGCCGAAATTGTGATAATATATTTATATCGGCTCGCAAAACCGCAGATTTACGCGAAAAATGCCGATATTATTGAAGAATTGAAAGCGATGATCTTACATGCTTAAAAAGCAGTTAAAATATATAGCGGCAATTACGGCTGTTTCGCTTGTTTTTTCGGGTTGTGCCTACGATATTTCAAAGACGCTGCCGCCGCCCGCAACGGCAGTTGAAGCTCTTGCAACGCAGGAGACTACAACGACTCCCGAAGAAACTACGGCTGCCACTACCACTACTACAACGTCAGCAGCTACAACTACGACTACTGCCGCAACCGAATCGGAAACCCCGGCTGAGACACCTGAGAGCACAGATGCACCGACACCTGCGGCGGCTCCGGGCAATACCGGTTCCGATGCCGATACAACAGCGGAGCCTACCCACGGTACATATACGATATACTCCGATGAATACAAGGATTTTGTACTCACCGACAAGTATAAGGAATTTATTTCCCAGTGTGTATTTGTAGGCGACAGTATCTGCTACGGACTTAAAGCATACGATATACTTCCGTCAAATCAGGTGGTTGCAAAGGGAGATGTCGGCGCCCGCAGTATCTTCGACTACACATTCAAGATCGAAGCGGGAGAGGATCCGGTTCCGATCCTGACTGCGCTTATCGACCTTGATCCGAAGTATGTAGTCTTTTCAATGGGAATGAACGATGTAAATATGACATCGGAGCAGGCATACGTCGATAATTACAACAATCTTCTCTCACAGGTACAGAGTTTTCTGCCGGACGCTACACTTATCGTTCTCTCTATAACGCCGACGACTACAAGCAGGATAACCGGTAAACATGTTGTCAACAACAAGTATATCGACATTTTCAATCTGACATTGAAAGAATTCCTGGATTCTACCGGAAATGGGTCTATGCTGATGTCCAGCATGAGATGAAGAACACTTATAACGAACTGAAAGACAACTATCTCGGTTCCGATGACGGCGTACATCTTACTCCGGAAGCATATTATGCTATACTTTACCAGCTCTGCGAGCGTATGGTGGACGGAAAGATCTACGATCCCGCAGACGGTCTGTACACTGATGCCGAGGAAGGAGACATAGTCTATTCTCCCGAAGAGACAAAGCGTACCCGGAAAACTACTACGGAAGATACCGAACCCGAGACTATCGAGAACGAAATTTCCGTTACAGAAGAAACAGAAATCAGCTGATATTTCTTTGACAATCGCGGAACGCTGTGTGGAACGCGGATAAAAATTTTTCTTCAAAAATTTTCCAAAAACCCCTTGCATTTTACTATATCTTGTGTTATAATAATTAAGCGACAACGAAATATAGTTGAGGTTCTGCCGGACAAGTCCTTTGAAAATGCACTTTTGACGGCATCGCCCCGAACCATGCAGGAGGAAATATTAATGAAGAACGTTCTTATAACAACAAGAGGCGGCATACTCGCGGATAATGAGATACAGGCTTATGTTGACAGGGGAAGAGCTCTTAAGCCCGGTCAGAAGCTTATCGGTCTTGATATCTCTCTCGACGGCGACTATGTAGATCTTGAGTACAAGTATGACGACAGACCTTTTGAGCGGATCAGACGCATCACAGGCTATCTCGTAGGTACTCTTGACCGCTTCAACAACGCAAAGAGAGC
>JAFVBZ010000047.1 GCA_017479645.1 Ruminiclostridium sp.
TCCCTATTGCGCACGCCGTGCAGCCTCATAACAGGGCAGAACAGTCCGAACTGGAACCAGCGCACGATAAGCTCGCGGACGTATTCGCTCGATGTATCGCCGAAGAAAAAGCCGCCTATATCACTGTTCCACCAGGGTATGCCGCTCATCGCCATTGAAAGCCCCGAGACTACGCTTTGCCGCAGTGCGTCGAAGGTAGAGGGTATATCGCCGTTCCACACGGCAGTTCCGAATTTCTGACTGCCCGGATACGCACAACGTGTGAGAAGAAGGATATCCTCTTCACCCTCGGCACGAAGATTTTCGTAGAATGCCTTCGCGTAATAGTAGGGATATGCAAGCGCAGTCTGCGCGCCGTTGCCAATGTGGAATTTCAGGTTCGAGTAGCTCTCCGGCCGTATCTCAGGTTCCGCTTCGTCCAGCCAGAAGGTCTTTATGCCATAGTCGTAGTATCCCTTCTTCACCTGCTGCCAGAGATATTCTCGCGCCTGCGGAGAGGTAACGTCCACGTAGGTCTGCTGCCCGTAGAAATCGAATATCCCGTACTGCCCGTTTTCGGTGCGGACGAGCATATTCCCCTCGCTCATGGGTCTCCAGTTGCGGCTGTTTGGATTTATTGTAGGCCATATCGACACGACGGGCTCTAAACCCATCTTTCGCAGCTCATCGCACATAGTCTTCGGGTCTGGCCAATAATCGGGGTCGAATTCCCAGTTGCCCTGCTCCGTCCAGTGAAAGTAGTCTATCACTATCGCGCTGACGGGTATACCCTCCGCCTTATAGCGACGCGCAACATCGAGCACCTCGTCCTGACTTTCATAACGAAGCTTGCACTGCCAGAAACCCGCCGCCCATGCGGGCATTTCCGGTGCAAAGCCGGTAAGCCTGCAATAACGGTTCATGGTATCAGCGGGGGTATTTCCCGAGAAAACAAGGTAATCCGCCTGATAAACACTTTCCGCAGACCACACGGTATGATTGTTTCCGAACTCAACGCTGCCTATCGCAGGGCTGTTCCACATAAAGCCGTAGCCCAGCGAGGAATAGATCACGGGGACGGAGGACTTGGTGTTACGGTGTTTCAGCTCGTATGTGCAGCCCTTCTTGTCAAAAAAGTCCTGCTGCTCCTGACCCAGCCCGTAGATATGCTCTCCCGCATTCGCTTCAAATACGATCCGTGTGAGGTAATTATCTCCCTCAACGTGAGAGAACCGAGAGGTGTAATGACCCTCGTCAACGGTGCGTAGTATGACCTTGTCATTCCTGTAGAACGTAAGACAGTATCCGTCCCACATACGGTCGGCTATCTCAGCCCTGAGTATGCCGCTCGTGACCGATGCGCTTTTATCGGAAATGTTCACCTGTGCCGGGAGATTCTCCGCTTCAAGCAGGGTATATCTTTCGTCTGAAAGGCTGCCGTTCCTTGTAGAGCGCACCCGTATACAGTTCTCACCGTAACCTTCCACGCACACGGTCTCGTCCTTTATCCGATAAATGACCCCGTTGGGTATCTTCTTTATCATGCTCATATTATACACCTCCGTTTTTCATATGATACATCATTTCCGTGCAGCAGAAAACAACAAGAATATCGAGTTCTTTATACGATATTATCATCTTGACAGGCTGATTGTTTTAGTATATAATTGAGTAGAGGTGAGATCAATGAAAGGCAGTTTTTCCGAATATGAGCCCGTAACACACGGCAGCGCCGCTTTCCCGATAGAGCTTTACTCGGAGCGCGTATACGATGTGAAACCGCACCATCACAAAGAGTACGAGCTGTTTCGTCTCACGGAAGGAAAAATGCTTTTCGGCATCGGCAGTGAGGAACACATCATTGAAGCAGGCTCAACGGTATTCATCGAGCCGAACGAGACACACTGCGCCCTTGATACCGAGGAGGGCGGAGAACGGCATTTCAATGCTCTGCTGTTCGGCGCGGAGGCTCTCGGTCATAAAAGCGACCCCTGCCGAAAACTGCTGGAAAGTGTGAAGATAGACCGTTTCCTTAAGATACCCGACCTATATTTCGAAGACTGCGAGCGTGTTTTTCAACTTCGGAGGAGCAATGAACTCGGCTGTGAAATGGAGATAAAGGCTTTCCTGTTCGGCCTGCTGTCATTCATTTTCCGATCAAGACAGTACACAAGGCACTCATCGCTCATCACGGAGGAGATATCCTCCGACACCGCTGTCGGAACGGTCATAGCCTATATACGTATCCACTACGCCGAGCAGATAAACCTTGATACGCTTCTCCCGCTGATATCCTACAGCAAGAGCCATTTCATGCGGTTGTTCAAGGAAAAGACCGGCCTCGGGCTGACCGCCTATGTCAATCGTTTCCGTGTGGAAAAAAGCTGCCTTGAGCTACTCTATTCGGATAAGCCGATAAGCGTTATCGCGGGTGAATGCGGCTTTAATAACGTACAGTATTATACAAAGATCTTTACAAGATATATAGGTGTACCGCCCGCAAGATACAGAGGCAGCACCAAAAGATACCAAAGACAGATCTCCGGCAGATGAAGAGAAGCATATTGTAAGTAAGGTGCTGTTCATAGAAGCTGTCGGTTCGGGAAAGGATAAATAATGAAGAAATCAATTATCTCCGCCGTATTGACAACTGTTTTGCTGCTTGCAGGATGTTCCGCAGAGAACAATGGTGACAACTTCCCGCAGAAATCCGAAAGCACTATCATCTCCGAAACTTCAGCTACAGTCAATGAAGCTGATATTCCGCGGGACAATGATACCGGGAATGCAGACGTACACACCATGCTTGTATTTTTCGGGGGAGATCATCTTTACGACCTTGAAAGCGGCGAGATCTTTGGAAGTCACGAAATATGTAAAGAATATCAGCTTAACGAAGGCGATGTGGTCAAGCTCGGCTGCGTGATAACCAAGGGGAACAGTGAGATCGCGGGTAATTACAGCGAAATAACAAATGTCAGCTCCTACAAAAAGACCTCGCTTTCCGATTCCGACGCCAAATACGCTGACGCCGCGCGGTCAGGCACAGTAGGCGTTCAAAACGAAGGTATCATCGATATCACAGACCCATCGAACTGCAGCAGGACTATCGTGTACGCCGAAGCAAGCGGCTTTGGCGCAGTATCCGACGAATGGGAAGGCGCGAAGCATTTTGACGAGATACGTGAAATAATGACCGCTGAGGAAACCACGGCGCTTGTATGCGCGAATAAAGACCTCGATGACGGATATATCAAAGAGGCTTTAAAAAACGGCAATTGTCGAAGCGATAATGGAATTCTGTTCGCGGGATATACCAACGACCTGTTAATGAACTGCGAGACCGTGTATTTCGGAGAGACAGATAACCCGACTGCCGAAACGGCCGGGTATGTTTTCAATGATGCCGAGTCTTCCGACGATATGCGGGAGCAGCTTAAGGAAGACGGATTTTCAACGGAAGTCATCGATAAGATATCCTCCATGGACTTATATGATGACAAAACGGTTTATGTTTTCTGCGGAGAATTCTCCATAGACCCGAAGCAGCCGGTGGTCATCGACTGCAATAACAGGATAGTGCCTTCAAATGGCGATGAAAAAGCAGTTATCGTTGCAGCCGCTGTGGATAACAGCGTGTTTGAGAGCGTTGCAAGATAACTGCTTGATCTGTTAGCGAATTATTGCTGCTGTACGGTATCGGTCACAAGCTTCTCGGCGTTTTCGAAATAATATCGGATCCCATTATGTGCCACACAGAGATTTTCGCGGCAATATAATGTCCGGACGAACCGTCAGTATTCATTATTTTTTTTAAGGATTTATCGATTTATAAAATGCAGTGAACGGATACATAGCTGCATCGGTCAAATTACGGTGCTGTCAGATATTATTCCTGCGGTTTTTCTCCGGGTGTTGACGGTAATACTCTTCCTTGTTCAGATACATATTACGGTCGGCGATGTGCATAGCGGCAAGGATATCATAATCGCCGCAGACCCACTCCGTGCCTACTGCGAAGCTGACATCGGGGGTATTTTTGGCAAGAACACCGAGCCTTGAAATGCTTTCGTCAAGAGCTTCTTTGGTAATTTCGGGACAGAATATTACGAACTCGTCTCCTCCGGAGCGGTAGACCTCATGATCGCCGAATACGATCTTAAGAAGCGCCGCCGCGTTGCGGAGAAGCTTATCGCCTGCTTCATGTCCGCTGATGTCGTTCACCGTTTTCAGACCGTTCAGATCGGCAAAGATCACTCCCAGACGGCCGGGTCTTGCCGATCTGTCCGTTCTGAGACTGTCAACGCGCTCGTTCATGGCGTTGCGGTTCAGCACCTGCGTAAGGCTGTCTGTCCTGCTCATGATCTCAAGCCTTGAAACAAGAAGATGATGGGCGATGCTTGCGGCCATCATGAAGGTCGTGAGCTCAAGGGTCTCCTTTATCGCCATCTTTTTTTCGGTATCAAAATTTATTACCCATATAAATCCCACAAGATCATGATCGTAACGGATCGCTGTGAGTATCATATTCTTTACGCTATAGTCTTTCATAGACTTGTGCCATACGGGGTCGCGCTTTTCTATCTCGCTCAGATCATCAAGCAGCAGACAGTCGCTCCCTTCAAGGTCTTTTTCCCACGCAAGCGCTGTCTCGTAGGGGGTGCGTCCCATCTTGGAGGTGAGTTCCTTAAGCAAATGCGGCTGCTCGCCGTTTTCGTTATACAGCTTGCATTGCTGAGTCTCCTTGTCAAGAGTATATAACGCACAGTATTCGGCATGGCATATTTTCTTGAGTTCGCCCGTACCAGCAGCCATAGCAGAATCAAAATCCTGCATCTTGTTCAGCTTTATGCTCATCTGCATTATAGCGGACGCCACCTCGCCTGAGCGTTGGGTCATAAAATCTGTCTCTGCGTGCTCGGAGCGGGTAGTCATGTAATATAGGCTGCTCACAGCGTACACATGACAGCCGAATCGATCAAACAACAATGCTAAAGCCTTCTCGCAACCGGAGAAGGCTTTTTATACTGTCATTTCCCCTTATTCTTCTTGCAAGCCGCATTCCTGTCATCAAGCGTGGTCTGCGGCACTCCCAATACCCTCAAGGAGTCTCGAAAGTATTAGTTTATCAATATTCATCAGAGGACTAAAACATAGCCAAGGTTCACAAACAACCGGTTTTGGTATTAGTTTATCAATATTCATCAGAGGACTAAAACTGATATCGAAGATTTAAGACCCGATCGCTTTTACGGCGGTCGGGTCTTGGTGCTTTCATGGGATTGTTTTGAGTGAAAAATGTTGGTTCATACAAAGACCGCTCACGCTCCGTATGTTCCGTAATCGAAATATTTCCCATCAAAGGCATTAAAAATATCATATCCCGAACAAGCCCCCGCGATAAAATAACCGCTGTAATTTCCGCAAGACCCTTGACATTCCCCCAATTTCGTGCTAAACTATAATAGTACAATTATGTAACTGTGTAACAATATATACACAATGATTTTAAAAAGAAAGGGTTGACAGCGCCATGCTCATGCAGTACGATTCAAGCAAGCAAGCAAGCAAGCAA
>JAFVBZ010000048.1 GCA_017479645.1 Ruminiclostridium sp.
ACGATAATGATTATTATGATTCCGATTGAGGCGGTTCTGCTAAACTGTAATCGGTAATAATGCGAGCACATTCTTTCATTTTATCTTCATAAACAGATTTTTCTTTATTTATATTTTCCATTTTGTTTATTATCTGACGTATGTCTTCTTCCAATTTAGCTTTGCTTTCATCTGAATAGTTTATATAATTCAAAAAAACACAAATCAAAAGTATAAATCCCCATACTACTAAACCGATTCCTATGGTAAACAAAATTGAGCAGACAATATTAACCACATCAAAATGAAAATGACCAAAAGCATCATATCTTAAAAGATTATTAAGACTGATATCAATATTAAATAAAATACTCATATAATAGAATCCTACCGATAAACCTATTCCTGCCAATAAAAATACTAAAGATCGTATAAAAAACGATTTGTTGTTTGTTGGAAAAGATTTTAATTCTTTATTCAATTTATTATATTGTTTTTCCAAATCGTTAAGGGAAGCATTTGGATTTAGATTTGGATTTTGATTTAGATAGTGATATTCAATTAGATAATCACGATAATCAATTATAGCCTGTCTAAATTCAATATATTTATTTGTTTTATACATAAATTCATCGTTTATATCAGTTTGCACTTTACACATTTTTTGTGATAAACCTTTGATTCTATCAAGCCTACTTTGATCTCCATTATTAACTAAACATTTAATACTAAATTTACTTATATTATACTCCGATATAAGATAATTTCTATACTCATTGTTTGAATTATTATCATCGTAATAGTAGCATTCTCCATAATCAATATTTCCTTCTTTACCGTCTCCATTATACCAATTAACAATTAGTTTATTTTTTCTTATTTTGCCCGAAAAATCATTTGACAATAAAGTAATAATTTTTTCATAGATAATAGCTTTTTCCGGGTAGGAATTGATTAAATTTTCATACACTTGTATTGCCTTTTCAATTTCACCGATTTTAACAAAAGTTTCCGCTTTTTGTAATTGTATATCAAAATCATCATTACGAGATGTAATAACACCGGTATGCTCTATTTTAACCTTCAACGAGGTAGGGTATTTAGTTCCACAGTTTTTACATACATAAAAATCCCCTTCTTCCGATAACTGGGGACTTCCGCACATTTTACATTTTAGTGCTTTCAAATCAATCTCTGAACTAACTACAACTTTTTCACCACAGTTACTACAAAACTTTGCGGCATCATTAAGAACCGTTCCACATTTTTCACAAAACATCATACTATCCTCCGTAATTAAAAAATCATTGAAAGAAAAAGTGCGCAGCAAAGAGCTGCGCACCTGTAAAAATGCAAAGCTCGATTTGCTGCGACACAAATTTCTTTCAACCAATTAATACAGTATGCGAAGAAAGAGCCTGCATATTAACCATAATAGTATGATAAAATGCACACTGTATATTAATTGGTTATTAAAATTTATGTCGCAATTAAATAATAACACATTTCTTTCATTTTTGCAACAGTTTATAAAAAAATCAAAATATATCAATAACTCGTAATAAAAATTATATAAAACTATTGACAAATTATTAAAATCGTGCTATAATGGCATTGTAAACAAAATCAGTGAACTGTTTGCAGACTTTCAAAGTTCCGTGTAACGGTCATCAGGTTTAGGGATCAAACCCCTTTTTAAAGGGGTTTGCGGGTCCGGGCAGCGCCCGGTCTCTAAAGTCTCTCTAAAATCTCTCTAAAGTCTCTCTAAAATCTCTACGAGAAAGAAGGTGAGCCGATGAACAAGAGCGTTTACAGTCTTGTGCTATCGGACGAGGTGGTGGCGGCAGTGGACAGAGCCGCATACAGGGCAGGAATGAGCCGATCGGCATTCATCAACAGCGTGCTCGCGGAGGCGGTCTCCTACACCACTCCCGAAAAGCGTATGAGCGACATTTTCTCCGAGATCGAACAGCTTATGAGCGGCGATATCTTCCGCATCATGCCGCGCCCGTCGGATTCCGCACTTGCTATACGATCGGCTCTTCAATACAAGTACAAGCCGGTTATCCGCTACGGGATAGAACTTTACCGCAGTTTCGACACAAGTATCGGCAAGCTCAAAGTCTCGCTGCGAACCCAGTCCGACAGCCTGATCGCGGAATTTGAGCGGTTTACGGGAATATGGGTGCGGCTTGAGCAGGAACATATAATCTCGCACTTCCCCGACGGTATCACCTATGAGACCGGAGACGGAAAATTCACGCGGACTTTCTGCCTCCCGCCCGATAAACATAAACTCACCGATGACGGCATCGCCGAAGCTCTTTCGGAGTACATCAAGATGTTCGATGACATCATCAAGCTCTACTTCGCTAACTGCTCCGATCATGCGAAAGCACAGGCTATCGTCCGGAAGCGGTATGAGGAATACTACGCCGGAAATATGCCGATAATTTAGTATGGCGCAAAGCATATTGAATCAGTAATTATTAATCTGATAAATGGGGGATATTTATGAATACAAATAAACTCACACAGAAATCACTTGAAGTAATACAGGAAGCCCAGAGCATAGCGATCTCCAACTCCAATCAGCAGATAGATCAGCTGCACATTTTACAGGCTCTTCTGAGCGACGAGAACGGACTTATTCCCGAGCTGCTTGTAAAAATGGGAATCGACGCATCGGCTGTGCGTGACCAGACAGAAAAGTGCGTTGCCCAGCTCCCGAAAGTCACCGGTTCCGGCAGACGCGCTGATGAAGTCTATATCACACAGGATACCGACCGCGCACTGAATGAAGCCGAAGAAACCGCAAAACACATGGGCGACGAGTATATCTCCGTTGAGCATCTGTTCATCGGTCTTATCGAAAAGGCAAAGGACAAAACGAAGGACATCTTTAACCTATACGGCATCACAAAGAACAAGTTTCTTGACGCGCTCCGCACAGTAAGAGGAAATACCCGCGTCACCACCGACAATCCCGAAGGCACCTACGATGTGCTGAAAAAGTACGGTCAGGATCTCGTCGAGCTTGCAAGACAGAACAAGCTCGATCCGGTGATCGGACGTGACAGTGAAATACGGAATGTTATCAGAATACTCTCGCGCAAGAGCAAGAACAACCCTGTTCTCATAGGCGAGCCCGGCGTCGGAAAGACCGCAATAGCAGAAGGTCTTGCAATAAGGATAGTGCGCGGAGATGTGCCTACCGGACTCAAGGACAGGAGCATATTCTCACTTGATATGGGCGCACTTGTCGCAGGTGCAAAGTACCGCGGCGAGTTTGAGGAAAGACTGAAATCGGTACTGCAGGAGATCAAAAAGAGCGACGGAAAGATAATACTGTTCATAGATGAACTGCACCTTATCGTCGGAGCAGGCAAGACCGACGGAGCTATGGACGCCGGAAACATCTTAAAGCCGATGCTCGCAAGAGGCGAACTGCACTGCATAGGCGCTACCACGCTCAACGAGTACAGACAGTACATCGAAAAAGATGCGGCTCTCGAAAGACGTTTCCAGCCTGTACTTGTAGGCGAGCCGACGGTAGAAGATACGATCTCGATATTAAGAGGACTGAAAGAGCGCTATGAGGTATTCCACGGCGTAAAGATACACGACAACGCACTCATCGCCGCAGCAACTCTCTCAAACCGCTATATCTCCGACAGATTCCTGCCGGATAAGGCGATCGACCTTGTGGACGAAGCCTGTGCGCTTATCAAGACGGAAATGGAGTCTATGCCCTCCGAGCTTGACGAGCTTTCCAGAAAGATAATGCAGCACGAGATAGAAGAAGCCGCTCTGAAAAAGGAAAACGACAAGCTCTCTGCCGAACACCTTTCCGAGATACAGAAGGAACTCTCGGAAATGCGGGATAAATTCAGAGAGATGAAGGCAAAATGGGAGAACGAAAAAAGCTCTATCACCAACGTACAGGATATACGAAAGGAGATAGAGCAGGTGACTGCCGATATAGAAAAAGCACAGCGGGAATATGATCTCAACAAGGCGGCGGAGCTACAGTACGGCAGACTGCCGGAACTGCGGAAAAAGCTGGAAGCTGCCGAACAGTCGGCGGGCAGCGGCAAATCCAACACCCTGCTGCGTGACGCTGTTACCGGAGAAGAGATCGCGCGCATCATCTGCCGCTGGACAGGAATTCCCGTCGCAAAACTTATGGAAGGCGAGCGCGAAAAGCTGCTGAATATGGAAGGGATACTGCACAAGCGGGTAATCGGACAGGACGAAGCCGTGCAGAAAGTAAGCGAAGCTATAATCCGCTCCCGTGCGGGAATACAGGACCCGAACAGACCACTGGGTTCGTTCCTGTTCTTAGGTCCTACCGGTGTCGGCAAGACCGAGCTTGCAAAGGCACTTTCGGAAGCGCTGTTTGATGACGAGAACGGTATCGTGCGCATCGACATGAGCGAATATATGGAGAAGTTCAGCGTTTCCCGCCTTATCGGAGCGCCTCCCGGATATGTGGGCTACGACGAGGGCGGTCAGCTTACGGAAGCCGTGCGCAGGAAGCCGTACGCGGTAGTGCTGTTCGATGAGATAGAGAAGGCGCACCCGGACGTGTTCAATATACTGCTGCAGGTGCTTGATGACGGACGTATCACGGACAGCCAGGGCAGGACTGTGGATTTCAAGAACACGATCATAATCCTCACATCTAACCTCGGTTCGCCGTATATCCTCGAAGGTATCGAAGAAAACGGCGAGATATCCGAAGATGCACGCAAGCAGGTGGATATGCTGCTGAAACAGTCGTTCAGACCGGAGTTCCTGAACCGTCTCGACGAGATAGTTTACTACAAGCCGCTGACCAAAACCGAGATCGGCAGCATAGTCGATCTTATGGTCGAAGCACTCGGAAAGCGTCTCGAAGAAAAGCAGCTCACGCTGTCGCTCACTCCGGCAGCAAAGGAGTTCATAATCGAGAACGGCTACGATCCGGTTTACGGCGCAAGACCGCTTAAGCGCTTCATTCAGCACAAGCTTGAAACGCTTATCGCAAGGGCGATAATCTCCGATAAACTCAGCCCCGGCGACACGATTAAAGTTGACTGTGACGGCGAGAAGCTCATACTTTGATATTAAGCAATGCCGCACAACGGACGCGCGCAGTATCTGCACGCTCTTTGTGCGGCATTGCCATTATTTCAGCACTGACAGAACGGCTTACGGAACAAATCTCACATAATACATATGCTCCGACAGATCCGTTTCCCTGCTGAACAGACCGCTTTCCGCATCAAAACCGACGTTCTGTTCCGTGATACGGGTGTCCTCCATTCCCTCGGCTGTGACCGTCTGCGAGATAAGATCAAGCGTGCTTCCGACGGAGGTGAACAGCTCGATTCCGTAGCTGTTTACCCTGCCGTCATCGCTGTACGATATATCCATGTCGGCGTACCGTTTCTGTTCGGCGGAAACGGTAACACTTCCTCCCGCCGGTATCGTGACATCAAAGGCAGCGTACATTATACGCTCGGCACATACCGCGTCAGATACCTCTTCAAAGCCCGCGCCCCATTCATAGCGCTCTATCGGGCGACCCGATAGCATACCGTATTTCTGCATATACTTCAGCGCGGCATCGCAGATTGCCTTTTCGGTAAGCGCGCCCTGTTCATAAGCGTATTTTACATGACGCATATTTTCGTTGTGCATCACTTCGCTCATTATCAGCTTCGGCAGTATTTCGCCGTAACTCGTTTCATAGCGCTCTACGTTATATGTTATCTCGTCAGTCTCGACACGTTCCCAATTCTTACTTCTGTCCATATAGTATCCGCGCAGATTAAGATTATTTATATCACCGCCGCGGACTACGATATATCTGTCAAAGCCGCTGTTTACACCTCTGTTATTGACCATGAAGCCGAATGTGATCTTAAGCCCGTTTCTTCCGTAGCTCCGGTCATTCCCGAAAACTTCGGCTTCCGCGCCTTTTTCAAGGGTGAATGACCCTTCCGCTGTCACGAAAGTATCGTTTGCCGCGGTATCGTATGTCGTTGCGCAGTCGTAAATGCGGTACACTATGACAGGCTCGTTTATATCCTGCACCGGCGCAAGCGCGTCTTTCAGGTAGCTTCCGTCTTTCAGCAGTTCATAATACCATTCGCTTTCAAAAGCTTCATCAAGGTTCGACTTGTCATCACCCGCCGGATAGGCTGCACTTGTGAACTTTCCGCAGTAATCACCCGAGATCAGCGTTGTTTCTGCCGTTTCGCCGTTTACTTTCACTGCCGGGATAAAGGAGGGGATAGCTTCATTTATCGTCGCGCTGTCCCAGTCGTCCGGATTACTGAGCAGATCACCCATGCTGCTCTTGAACGGGTACATCAGCGTAAGCGTCCTGTCCTCGTCCGTGGTATTGGTAAGCGTATAGCTGTCGTACAGAGTGTATGCGCCCACCTCATCTATATTTCCGCTCCACTCTTTCAAATCGCCGGGTACCGGAGTTCCGGAAAGGTCAAATGTGACCTCCCGCTCTGCGGTTATCCCGGCTGTATCTCCGTCGGCGGTCAGCGGGAATACCGGGGGCGTATAGCTGCGCATCATGAAGAAGCCGCCGCCGCCCGGGTTCGCGTCGTCCCAGTCACCTCCGCCGGGTATTTCATCGCCGTCCCAGTCAGGTATTGCGAAGTCATTGCCGCTTTCGTCACTTTCGGTAATTACGTTCTGCGGAGCTGAAGTTCCGGTACCGGCACCGTAAGCGGGAACATCTCCCGGGGCAATATCACCTGTCGCTTTGTTTGTGTCCGCTGTGGTTTCCGCCGTGCGCGATCCTCCGGCGGGAACCGTTGTTTCGGCAGTACCCGCAGCGTGACCGCCGTCCGGAGGTACAGTTTCAAGACCCTCGGGAATTGTCGTTCTGTATGTCGGGATCGTAGCCAGAGTTCCGGCAGGGACAGTTTCAGCACCCTCCGGAATTGTCCTTCTGTATGTCGGGAACGTAGCGAGAGTTCCGGCTGGTATTTCTGCCGGCTTCGTGCGTATCGTACCTGTACCGGAAAGCGTCATCACAAGTGCAGCCGCTCCTCCCGCAAGGCAGATGCCGGCAGCGATGCCGAGCGGCTTTGCGAACCTTGCCGGAGACTTTCTGAACTTATAGTCCGCCGCCTGTTCGATGTTATCTTCACGGATACCGGTGACGGCATCATACATCTTTTCGCCCTTTCCGCTCATATCTCAGCACCCCTTTCCGTAAGATAATCCCTTAAACTCTCCCGGAGCCGTGAAAGTTTCCGTGACGCGCCCGCATTCGACAGCCCCATTTTCGCGGCAAGCTCGTTTGACTTATCGCCGAACCAATACCTGCGCACAAACATCATTCTGTCCTGTTCGGGAAGCCCGTCCAGCCAGTCGTTTATAAACCCGGTAAGCATCTTCGCGTCCAGCGCTCTTTCCACGCTCTCGTCCGACGGAAGGCACTCTTCCAGCTCGCTTATAGATGTTTCTATCCCGTCATAACGCTTTTTTGCGTGCATTTTACGGTATCTCCCTATTGCGATGTTGCGCGTTATCCGTCCGAGGAATGCCCGCAGGCACTCCGGAATATGGGGCGGGATACGCTCCCACACCGACATATATGTATCGTTCACGCACTCTTTCGCGTCTTCCGCAGCACGAAGCAGATTCATTGCTATCGTCATGCAGTAAGTGCCGTATTTCATATCCGTTTCGCGTATAGCTGACTCGTCACGCTTGAAATAAAGCTCTATGATCCCTGCGTCGTCCATTCTTCCCTCCGTCATTATTCATCTGAATAGCTTATCTCATTATACACTTCCGCGCCGAAAAAGTAAATAGCTGTTCCCACGCGGAAGTCTCCGTACCGGTATTCTTCCGTTCCAGCTGTCAGTTCGTGCAGCTTTTCTACCCGGTATATCCTGCTCACCGGCTGGTATATGACAGTCCCGCCGTCCCGCAGATGACTTCCGAACGGAAACAGCATAACAGCGGCGAGAACCGCCGATATAATAACAGCCGTTTTCCCTGCTCTGCCCTTCACTGTCATCACCCTTTCACTTATAAAGTCGCAGTTTCCGGAATGTTATTTCATTCCGGCGGAAAGTTTGTCGAAAATGCACAAACAGTTGCATTTTGCGCATTTTTTATGTATAATAGATCTGTCCCACAACAAAAAGCGAGGTGAGCGAGATGCACGATATCTGGAACCCGTGGCACGGGTGTATAAAGAAGAGCGAGGGCTGCGAGAACTGCTATATGTACTTTCTGGACAAGATGCGTGGCGGCGACGGTTCCCGGATATACCGCACAGGCGCCGGATTTGACTATCCCCTGCAAAAGGACAGGAACGGAAGATACAAGATACGTTCCGGCGAAACGATACGCGTCTGCATGACCTCGGATTTCTTTCTTGAAGAAGCGGACGAGTGGCGCGATGATGCATGGGAGATAATGCGCCGGCGAAGCGATGTGGTCTTCTTTCTGCTGACGAAGCGTCCGGAGCGTGTCGCGGAGCATCTTCCCTCAGACTGGGGAGACGGCTGGAAAAACATATTCTTCAATGTCACCGCCGAGAACCAGCTCCGCGCGGACGAACGCATTCCGATACTGCTCGATCTGCCATTCAGACACAAGGGCGTAATGTGCGCACCGTTCATAGGCAGGGTGAGCATGAGGAAGTACCTCGAAACCGGGCAGATAGAACAGGTGCTTTGCGACGGCGAGAACTACGACGGCTCGCGTCCATGCAATTTCGAGTGGGTGAAGCTGCTGCGGAGCGAATGCGAGGACAACAATGTGTCATTCGTGTTCTGCGGCACCGGCAGACGCTTTATAAAGGACGGTAAGCTGTATAAGATAGAGGGAAACGGCATTCAGAGCCGGCAGGCGTTCAAGTCGGGAATGAGCTTCCGCGGCAAGCCGATAAAGTTCGATCTCCGTGACAGCTGGGGATTGCCGATACCGGAGGACGAGCTGTATAAGCCGTACTTCCGCGAACGCTGTGAGACCTGCGGTATGCGACAGTCCTGCAACGGCTGCAGCCGATGCGGAAAGTGCGATGCGCAGGAGAAAGACAGAGCGCTCTGATACTGTTGATAATAATAAGCAAAAAACTGCTGAATGATAACCCATTCAGCAGTTTTTCAGTCAGAAATATGTTTTAGCTGACGAAGCTCTCTCAATCCACCGTGGATTTTGTGCGCTTTCTCTTTTTATGGTTCCTAACAAGGAAAACGCACAGGAGTATCACGATCGGGAGAGCAGCGGCGATAATTGCGCCGGTATGGGGATTAAGACCGCTGTTGTATGTCGGGCGCGGCTTGTTTGAACTGTCGTCAACGATCTGCGCATCGGGAGGATTGCTGTTGGTCTGCGGTGTGATGTTCCCGCCGCCCTCTTCATCGTCAAAAGGCTCTACGATCTCACCCATTTCGTCGTCAGGATCGGAAGGCTGGGTGGTCTCTTCGTCTATCACCGGCACATTCGCACCATCGGTCTCGGCAATGAGCATGTACGGTGAAAAGCTGTCGGATTCAAACTGAACGCGCTTCACGCCGTTGATGTCCTCTATTATCGAGCTTCTCAGGAGTTCGGGAGTCTCATCGACAATATGATATACCTTTATGTTATCCGCGTACGGCAGCAGCTCGTTCGGCACCGGGAACATAAACGTAATAGTTCCTCTCGCCATGATGCGCTGGTTTTCCTCTCCGCTCTCGTCAAGCAGGCTGATATCAAAGGCATAGTACATCGCGTTGTCAGTTCCGAGAGCTTCATACGCACTTCTTGCAGCATCAGAGGCTTCGGAAGTGTTTGTAATGCGGACGGTGGCAGGGGCTATGAAGTAGTCCCTCTGGGTTACGATGCGGACATTCGTTCCGTTTACATCTTCCAGGTCGCTTTCAACGGTTATGTAGTCGGAGTCTTCATCGTCAACAGGACGGGTAGTGTTGTCATCGGAAGGCTCATCGTCCGGAGCCGACTCTACCGTTACCGCCGCAGCTGTCGTGGTGGTCGTGGTCGTCTCCCGCGCGGGCGGTGCGGCAGTGGTCGTGGTAGTCTGCGCCTTGGACTTGTACGAAGCGAAGATATTCACGTCCGAGTTCGTAACGGTATAGCTTGTGCCGTTGGGGAACTGGGCGTTGTTTATCATGATATAGTTTATCTCGTATTCCTGGGGAGCGCTTACATTAATATTCAGTTTATCGCCGGAAGCCGCCGATGCAGGCGGTATAAGTAACTGCCCCTTATCGTTGGTGATCGAGATGTTGTTTACAGTGGCATATACGTTATCGGCAGAGAATGTAACTCTGTAAAGGGTGCCGGTTGATCTGAAATCAAGCCCGTTGCGGTGAGCATACTCCTCCGCATAAGAACCGGAATATCCCCAGATCGCGGCGCGGGTATTGTAGAACGCATTGTCTGCGATGTTGTCAAGATCGTAAGGTATAACAACTGTCGAAAGGTTCGTGCTGTTGGCGAAAGCCAGACTGCTTATAACCTCGACGCTCTTGGGAATATCCACAGCATTCAGCGACAGACAGCTTCCGAAGGTGCTTTCACCGATCGAGACAAGATCCTCCGGGAAATTGATGACAGCAAGGGAGGTACAGTTGTTGAATGTGTAGTTCTCAAGTGTTTCAAGATACTTCGGGAGCTTGACTGTCGCAAGCTTCGAGCAGCCCTCAAATGCGGCGGGGCCGAGATATTCAAGCGTATCCGGAAGCTCGATAGCGGTTATAGATGTACAGCCGGCAAATGCAGACTGACCGAGATTAACGAGGTTTTTGGATATTGTCGGCTTGGTAAGGCTTGTACAGCCGTAGAAAGCGGAGTTTCCGATATCGGTGACAGTATCGGGGATCTTCGCGTCTGTCAGCGAGTAGCAGCCTTCAAAGGCAGCGTTGCCTATCTTCTGCAGGCTCTTGGAGAAATCCACCTTTGTAAGAAAGTAGCAGCCGCGGAATGCGCCGTCGCCTATCGTAACAAGGTCCTTCGGCAGCCTGACCGAATTGATGAGCGTCTGATCGTAGAAGCTGGAGAATGCGTAAGGCGCGATCGAAGTTACCGGGTATTTGTTCTGGCTTACCGTATCGGGGATCGTGACGGTGCCGTTGGCTTTGGTGATATCTGCCGGGCTGTATGCCGTGATAGTTGCGGTAAACTTTCCGGTGGAATAATCAAGTTCGTAGCCGAAGTCGCCGTCATATACCGTTCCGTTTGTAGGATAAGTCATGCTGTACGGCGAATATGCGTCCGATGCCAAAGTCAGCGCGGGCATGAGAAATACAGCCGCAGCAGCCAGCAGCAAAGCGGATAGCGCATATCTGTACAATTTTTTATGCAAAGAGAAGCTTATCATTTTCTTCACCGATCCATAAGACGGCATTCGCCGTCGGATATATTCACAGCCGCCGCGGATATACGACAGCATTATACTTCAATGTAAATTATACTACAAATATATCGGTTTGTCAACATCTTGTATGAACTTATCTTCAGATGCACACATATATGGCTGCCGGAAATGAGCGGTACTGAATTATGTACCAAAACAGAATTAAAAAAAGGGCTCTATTTGTCATAAAAACCAAAAATATGACTTTGTCATTGACTTGAAAGCTTCAATGGCATATAATACTATTAAATAAGTATGTATTGCCGATACCGGAGGGTACTATGAAAGAATTGGAAACCAGGATCAACGATATCGTCAGAACTCTTCTCAACGACTACGAGCAGGGAAGAGTCATCGATGAGGTAAAAAGCTTCGATCACCCGGATAAGGACGTTGTGGTCGAGATATTATACAGCATAAGGAAGATAATCTTCCCCGGCTATTTCCGGAACAAGTCCTACCGCGTATATACCGTCCGCAACAACATCTCCATGCTCACCGAGGACATAATATTCAAGCTTATCCGCCAGATATCCATAGTCCTCCGCTATGACGAAGAGCTGAGCAGCGCAGATGAGATGACGGTGGCACAGCGCGCCGAGGACATAACATTCGCGTTTCTGTCGCGGCTCCCGAAAATAAGAGAGTACATCGAAATGGACGTGGAAGCGTCCTTCGAGGGAGACCCCGCCGCATACAACAAGGACGAGATAATCTACTCATATCCGGGGCTGTTTGCTATCCTCGTGAACCGTATCGCCCATGAGCTGTTCCTGCTTAAAGTTCCGCTCATACCGCGTATAATGACCGAGTATGCCCACAGCCAGACCGGTATAGATATCCACCCCGGCGCGTCCATAGGCAAGTATTTCTTCATAGACCACGGTACAGGTATAGTTATCGGCGAGACTACCGAGATCGGCGACAATGTCAAGATCTACCAGGGTGTTACCCTCGGCGCGCTTTCCACACGCGGAGGTCAGAGCCTTCGCAGCAAGAAGCGTCACCCCACGATCGAGGACAACGTTACTATCTACTCCGGAGCATCTATCCTCGGCGGAAATACCGTCATAGGAAAGGGCGCGGTCATAGGAGGCAACGCATTCATCACAAAGTCCGTTCCCGCAGGCGCAAAGGTAAGCATAGTAAATCAGGAACTAAAGTATAACTTCGATGATCCGAAAGCCGCAAAGAATGCGGGTATCGGCACGGATACGGATTGGTTCTATATCATCTGATGATTTACTGATATTCGACGGAGAAATCTATGAGGAAAATCATAATAATCGCTGCTTTATCTTTGGTTTTAGCTGCGGTGAGCGCTGTTTGTTTATGCGGCGTCAGCCCTGCTGCCAATGCCGATAATGAACTTGAAGTTGAAGAAACGGTAATTGACAATGCGCTTAGAATTGGAAGATACTATCTCAACGGCGATACATCATCATCGTATTTTGAGGTTTATGATGACGGGACTTTGCAGTGGCACAATTTCGATTTTGAGGGCTATCTTAAAGGACTTAACGACAAATATGACAGGGAAAACGGGATTGTTCCCGATGAAAACCTTAAGATTGCCCGTGAAAAGGCAATGAATGACGAAATAGAATGGGTATCGGCAAGACATAATTATACCGTCGTTCATTACAGTATAATGGATACAACATCTATAGAACTTGAGTACGATCCTGAATCGGAAAGCCGCAGAGGTTACAATTATATCGACGATAAAACAATAAAGGTCTCGGACGATTTATGTTTCTTTTTTGTGGAATAAAATATCAGATGATGATTAAGTATATCAAAGAATAAAAAAGGGTGTCCTGACAAGGTTCCCTTTGATATGGAGATAATTAATGGAATCACAGACCCGCGCCGACGAAATAACCCGCACCATTGTGCGGAAATACCGCAAGCCGATATGGGGGCGCTTTCTCGAAGGTATAAAGAACTACGAGCTTATAAAGGAGAACGACAGGATAGCCGTGTGCATATCCGGCGGCAAGGACTCGATGCTGATGGCGATGTGCGTAAAGCAGCTCCAGAAGTACAGCAAGGTGCCGTTTACCGCCGAATACCTTGTCATGGATCCGGGATATGCCCCCGAAAACAGGCAGCGTATCATCGAAAACGCGGCGCTCCTCGATATTCCGGTAAAGATCTTTGACGCGAGGATATTCGACGCGGTGGAGATAATCGGCAAGAACCCCTGCTATATGTGCGCCCGTATGCGCCGCGGATATCTGTACAAGTACGCCGGTGAGCTGGGCTGCAACAAGATCGCGCTGGGTCACCATTTCGATGACGTTATCGAGACGATACTTATGGGAATGCTGTACGGTTCGCAGATGCAGACGATGATGCCTAAGCTTCACAGCGAGAACTTTCCGGGCATGGAGCTTATCCGGCCTATGTATATGGTGCGCGAGGAAGATGTCATACACTGGCGCGACTTCAACGATCTGCACTTTCTCAACTGTGCCTGCAGCGTCACGGCGGACATAGATACCAACGGAAACGGCGGTTCCAAACGCCAGGAGATCAAGCAGCTGCTGAAGCAGCTCCGGGCAGTGGATCCCGCAGTGGATATGCACATATTCCGCAGCGTGGAGAACGTAAACCTCCAAACCCTCATATCCTACCACATCGGCAAGGATTACCACCATTTTCTCGACGACTACGACAAGGGAATGAATATAAAGGGAACGATAAAGCAACCGGAATAAAATCTCACCGGCACATTCCAGCGATGTGCCGGGATTTTTTATAAAATGATATAAAAGACTTGATTTTTTCTGTAAAATAGTGTAAAATTAATAGGTAGCATTTTCGTGCAGAGCACGATCCATAAAAACTGAAAGGAAAAAAGAAAATGAACATTCTTGTAATCAATGCAGGAAGCTCGTCTCTCAAGTATCAGCTTATCGAGATGACGGACGAAAAGGTAATTGCAAAAGGCAACTGTGAAAGAATTGGTATCGGCGGTCATATCAAGCATACGACATTCGACGGAAGAACTTATGAGGCTGACTGTGATTTCCCCACACATACAGAAGCATTTGAAAAGGTAGTGGAGGCTCTTACAAAGGGCGACGCGGCTGTTATCGGCAGCATGTCTGAGATAGCTGCGGTAGGTCACAGAATAGTCCAGGGTGCAGAAGTGTTCCCGAAGTCTGTTCTTGTTACCGACGAAGTTATCGACAAGATCGACGATCTCCGCGAGCTTGCTCCCGTTCACAACCACGGTCATGCTCTCGCTCTCCGTGCCTGCAAGAAGGTAGTTCCGGCTTCCGTTCCCCAGGCAGTAATCTTCGATACCGCATTCCACCAGACAATGCCCGAAAAGGCTTATAAGTTCGGTATGCCCTATGAGATATATGAAAAGTACGCGGTAAGAAAGTACGGCTTCCACGGCACATCTCACCGCTTCGTTACAATGAAGTACGCTCTTGAGACCGGCAAGGACCTCAAGAACCTCAAGATCGTTTCCTGCCACCTCGGAAACGGCTCGTCCATTACGGCTGTTGACGGCGGCAAGTCGGTCGATACATCAATGGGATTCACTCCCCTTGACGGTGTTCTCATGGGAACACGCTCCGGCTGCGTTGACCCCTCCGCAGTTACTTTCGTAGCTG
The DNA here is from genome assembly GCA_017479645.1 of Ruminiclostridium sp. Lineage (GTDB taxonomy): Bacteria > Bacillota > Clostridia > Oscillospirales > Ruminococcaceae > Ruminiclostridium_E. The sequence continues at coordinate 15,001 of JAFVBZ010000048.1, forward strand.
ACAAGCTCGGTCTTTCCGCTCCCGAAATGGCTGAATACCTCAACAAGAAGTCCGGATTCCTCGGAATTTCCGGTGTATCCAGCGACAACCGTGATGTTGAAGCCGAAGCCGCAAAGGGCAACAAGCGTGCTATCCTCGCCGGCGAGATACTCCGCTACGGCATAAAGAAATACATCGGCGCTTATACTGCCGCTATGAACGGACTTGACGCTGTTATCTTCACAGGCGGCATCGGTGAGAACGCAGACCTTGTAAGACGTGATGTATGCCGCGATATGGACTACTTCGGGATCAAGATCGACGAAGCTCTCAACGAGACTATCCACGGCAAGCTCTGCAAGATCTCCACACCCGACAGCAAGACAGAAGTATGGGTTATCCCGACAAACGAGGAGCTCCTCATAGCAAGAGACACCAAGGAGCTCTGCGGTCTGTGATCCGCGCCTTCGCGCTTTCGGGGCTCTGCCCCGAACCCCGGCGGGAGAGGGAGGAAACCCTTTTTGAAAAAAGGGTTATCCTCCCCCTCCCTGCACCCTCCCTCTCTTTCCAAAAAACTTTGATCGCTTCGCGGTAAAGGGGGATAACAACAGCTGCAACACCGCAACAACATCTACGGCAACAATAAACACCGCCGAGTGCGCAATGGCATTCAGCGGTGATTTTTTATCTTATTATTTCGTAGCCTTTGGCGGTTATCGCCTCTTCGATCTCGGGCAGGTGAACAAGTTCGCTGCTCAGATGCAGGACCGCCGTTCCCTTCTCGTGGCTGACATCGGCACTCTCCACTTCCGGAAAACTCTCCGCGCATTTGCGCACAGTCGCTTCACAATGCGGACACATCATTCCGCTTATATTTATGGTGTACGTTCGGTCTGTGACAATATCCGCGGTTATGCCGACGGATTCCGGGATTGCATTTTTGCGGGGTCTGTCGTGCTTTGTGGAATAGGGTCTGAACAGGTTGAGACGAAGTGCATTGGTCACTACGCAGAAACTTGAAAGGCTCATCGCCGCCGCGCCGAACATCGGGTCAAGCTCCCAGCCTGTCAGCGCGATGTAAACTCCCGCCGCAAGGGGAATGCCGATGATGTTGTAGATGAAAGCCCAGAAGAGATTCTGTTTTATATTGCGCAGTACCGCTCTGCTGAGCCGTATAGCCGCCGCTGCGTCGGAAAGGCTGCTCTTCATAAGCACAACGTCCGCCGCATCTATCGCAACGTCCGTTCCGGCTCCTATCGCTATTCCGATATCCGCACGGGTGAGCGCAGGCGCATCATTGATGCCGTCGCCGATCATAGCAACTTTTCCGTGCTTCTGCAAACTTCGGATAACTGCCTCTTTGCCGTCCGGCAGCACCCCGGCGATCACTTCGTCTATTCCTGCCTGCTTTCCGACAGCATCGGCTGTTCGCTTGTTGTCTCCGGTAAGCATAACGACACGGATACCCATATTGCGGAGCTGTTTTACCGCTTCGGCGGAATCCGGCTTTATCGTGTCCGCCACAGCTATGATGCCGAGAAGTTTTCCGCCTTTGGCGAAATACATCGGGGTCTTGCCGTTTCCGGCAAGCTCTTCGGCTTGTTTCCTTGCCTCATCGGATATTTCAGCAAAACCGGATATAAAGCCTGCATTTCCGCCGCATACATCTTCTCCGTCCAACACGGCTGTCAGCCCGCTGCCGGAATGCGCTTTGAATTCCGCCGCTTCATGGGCTGAAATGCCCTTACCGGAAGCATAGCGCATTATCGCCTTCGCCAGCGGGTGCTCGCTTCTCGATTCGAGGGAAGCCGCTGTTTCAAGAAGTTCCTCCCCGCTTACGGACAAAGGCAGAACATCTGTGACCTCCGGCTCCCCGGCAGTTACAGTTCCTGTCTTGTCAAGAGCGGCTATCTGAACCTTGCCGGTCTCTTCGAGGGATACGGCGGTCTTGAAAAGTACGCCGTTCTTTGCGCCTACACCGCTGCCCACCATTATTGCGACAGGCGTGGCAAGTCCGAATGCGCAGGGACAGCTTATGACGAGCACCGAGACTGCTCTTGCAAGAGCGTAGGGGAAGGTCTGACCCACAAGGAGCCAGATGATAAGCGTAACGAGAGCGATGCCGATAACAGTCGGAACGAATATGCCGGAGACCTTATCGGCAGTCTTGGCTATCGGCGCTTTTGTGGCTGCGGCATCGCTCACGGTCTTTATGATCTTTGCTATCGCGGTATCTTCGCCTACCCGTACTGCCCGACAGCGCAGAAATCCGGATTGGTTTATAGTGGCTGCGGAAACGGAACTTCCCGGCTCCTTGTCCACAGGAATGCTCTCACCGGTAAGCGCCGATTCATTGACCGCGCTCTGTCCGTCAATAACTGTGCCGTCAACGGGAATGCTTTCACCGGGACGGACTGCGAAAATATCACCGATACGGACTTCCGATACGGGAACGGTGACCTCTTTTCCGTCACGTTCAAGCACAGCGGTATCGGGCGCAAGCTTCATCAGGCTTTTCAGCGCGTCGGTTGTCCTGCCCTTTGAGTAGGCTTCGATGGTCTTGCCGACAGTTATGAGCGTCAGTATCATCGCCGACGACTCGAACCACAGGTTCATCATATCGCTCATGACACGCTCATTGTCACCGTGAACTACCGCGTCGGTCATGTCGAAAAGCATGAAAACACTCCATACAAACGAAACGCCGGAACCCATCGCAACGAGCGTATCCATATTCGGAGCGCCGTGCAGCGCGCCTTTGAATCCGCTTATGAAGAATTTACGGTTTATTATCATCACTGCCGCCGCAAGTATCATCTGTACCAGTGCCATGGCAGTGTGATTGCCGTCGAACCACTGTGGGAGCGGAAATCCCCACATCATGTGACCCATTGACACATACATCAGCGGCAGAAGTATGCACAGCGACGCAATAAGCCGCTTTTTAAGCGCAGGTGTCTCTCTGTCCTCAAGTTCGTCCGCGCCGGAAGCCTGCTTCCTTTCAGCGCCTTTGAGGGACGCGCCGTAGCCTGCGTCCTCGACAGCCTTTATTATATCCGCGGAAGAGGCGCTTCCCTCGACACCCATTGAGTTTGTGAGAAGGCTTACCGCGCATGAAGTCACTCCGGGAACGGAACCGACAGCTTTTTCGACTCTTGCGCTGCAAGCCGCACAGCTCATTCCGGTGATATTGTACTGTTCCATATATATCTTCCTTTCCGGTACTATTATACCATATTAAAACGAGATAATCAATAGCAAAGAAAACCGAAAAAAGATGAGTCCGTCAAAGGCGGCTTCGGTAACACGCGCTATGTGCTTATTCCGCATTTTCGCAAAATTGCAGCCGGCGCCGGCGGGTTTGTTGACAATTGGCTTCAAGGGTGATATAATGTTATGTAAAGTTGTGTCTGCATACCGGAATTCACGGAGATAAAGCATGTTGATAAAAATCGGGCAATTTGAAATAACCGAATGCTGGGACGGAGTATTCTGTAAAAAGCTGTCCGCGTATCCGGATATCACGGAATGGGAAATACAGACCATACTGGATTTCATCAGATACGAAAAAACTTACGGCAGAGATTGCGAGATCATTGCCGAAGATCAGATCATCGAAAAGATCGGGCGATACAGACCGGAGTATGAAAAAGGCACCCGTATCTCTCCTCCCGCCAGAATAGAAGAATGCACCGCTTGTCCGGCATATAAAGGCTGTATGACTGATTATGTCTGCCACACTTCATCAGTCGGAAACGCTGTAAAGATCATAAGCTGCGGCAGTTTGCTCTCGCCGGTTCGCGCAAGGAATATGAAGGCTTCCGAGCTTGCGGAAGAAGCACGGAATGCTGCTCATGACCCGGCTGATTATTTTGAATATATTATGTTTGCATGGGGGAACTGCCAAGCCGGAGATCGGCTTGTGACAGAAAGAATGCTCGGGCATTTTCCGGATAAAAACGATCTTGCTCCTCCCGCGTTTGTTCCCGGAGTACGCTTTTTCTTTAAATACAGCGAACTTGCAAAGCACCCCTGCGCGGTCTTTGAAGGTGTCCTGCCGCTGAAGGTCAGAGATGAAGTTGTGCTTAAAGATTGGGTATCGGCAATAATAATCCCGGAGACATACCGCAGTACATTTGAGCCCTGTATAAATGAAGATCTGAAGCCAAGGATCCGTTTTCTCCGGCAAGACGGCAAAGATATATGGGAATGGTCAGGATATGTATATGAATACGTCAAAAGTCTTTATGCGACGTGATCGGAACTATATCATAAAAGGCTGATTTACGCTTAACTATTATTATGGAAGGTGAATAAATGCACAAGGAATTCTTAATGGGAAATGCAGCTATTGCGCGCGGAGCAATAGCCGCCGGACTTAACCTCGTTTCCGGCTATCCCGGCACCCCCTCCACGGAGGTGCTCGAAACTTCCGCGAAATGCAGCAGCGGTTCGATGTATGTCGAATGGTCTGTGAACGAGAAGGCAGCAATGGAGCTTGCTGCCGGAGCCGCTTACTGCGGCGCACGCACAATGGTCACAATGAAGCAGGTGGGACTGAACGTTGCGTCAGACCCGCTGATGAGCCTTGCATATATCGGCGTCAAAGGCGGTATGGTAGTGCTTGTGGCTGACGATCCGGGTCCGATATCCTCGCAGACCGAACAGGATACCCGTACTTTCGCTGCGTTCTCAAAGCTTCCCTGCTTTGACCCGTCTTCTGTACAGGAAACCTATGACATGATCGGTGAAGCATTCGAGCTTTCCGAAAAGTATCATACTCCCGTGCTGTTCAGACCGACTACCCGCGTCTGTCACGGCTATGCGTCAATAACCGTTAAAGACGAGGACGAGTTTAAGACAAACGAGCCGGAGGGGTTCGTCCGTGACCCGTCGAAGTGGGTTATTTTCCCCCGCCTGTCATACAACGCGCATATTAACATAGAAGCGCGGAATGTTACGCTTTCGGAGGAACTCTCCTCTTACAGCCGAAACCTTATAATACCGGAAAAGGCGGAAGGCTGCCGCAAGGGTATTGCCACACACGGCATCAGCTACACTTACGTCACCGAAGCGCTTCGTGACAAGTCCGCTCCGCGCGTTATGAAGGTGACTACTCCTTTCCCGTTTCCGGAAAAGGCTGCCCTCGCATTTCTTGAAGGACTGGACGAGGTGCTCTGCATAGAAGAGCTTGACCCGGTGATCGAGCGCGAGCTGACGTATATCTGCGGAAAGCACGGACTTAACGTGAAAATACGCGGTAAGCTTACGCATGATGTAAAGAATGCGGGTGAGAACACCTGCGGTTCAGTTGCCGGAAACATTGCCGCGTTCATGGGCTGGGAGATGCCCGGAAAGACGGAAGCGGAAGCCGCTCCCGCACTTCCTGTCCGTCCGCCTGTACTGTGTGCCGGCTGTCCGCACCGCGCTTCGTTCTTCGCGGTAAAGGAAGCCATGAAGGGAAAGAAAGCCGTGTTCTGCGGAGATATCGGCTGCTATACTCTCGGAAACGCAATGCCGCTTGATATGGTTGACACCTGTCTGTGTATGGGCGCGGGCGTGAACATAACACAGGGCATCGGTCACATTGAACCGGATACAGTATGCTTCGCTTTCGTCGGCGATTCCACATTCTTCGCCTCCGCGATAACCGGCGCTGTGAACGCGGTATATAACCAGGCAGATATGACTCTCGTAATTCTCGACAACTCCACCACCGCAATGACCGGTCACCAGCCTCACCCGGGAACCGGAAGAACGGTAATGGGAGAGATAGTCGAAAAGATAGACATTACCGCTGTACTCCACGGTATCGGCGTAAAGACAGTGGAGACAGTAAACCCGCTTGAACTTAAGAAAGCAGTCGAAACAGTAAAGCGCGTTGCTTCCGAAAAGGGAGTAAAGGCGATAATCTTCAAATCCCCCTGCGCTGTAATAATAAAGCCGGAGAAGCCGGCAGTCATAGACCCGGAGAAATGCACGAACTGCAAGAAGTGCATAAGATCGCTGGGTTGTCCCGGAATCGTGATTAAAGACGGACGTGCAGCAATAGAGAACTCGCTCTGCACCGGCTGCGGTCTGTGCAGTCAGGTCTGCCCGTTCGGAGCGATAAGCGTAAAGGAGGGCAAGTGATATGAGCACAAACATAATGATCTGCGGCGTCGGCGGTCAGGGTATCGTCCTCACATCAAAGCTTATCGCTGCCACAGCCGTTTCACATGACGTTCCGGTAATGAGTGCCGAGACAATAGGAATGGCGCAGAAGGGCGGCAGCGTATTCAGCTTTCTGCGTGTCGGAGAGGGTATAAACTGCCCCATGTTCGGTGAGGGAGAAGCCGATATTCTGATCGGATTTGAGCCGGCGGAAGCGGTAAGAATGTTCCCGTACCTGAAAAAAGGCGGTACCGCGATAGTAAATACTCACCCGATAATGCCGGTAACGGCAGCCCTTACCGGCTCGGATTACGACGGCAGGAATATGCTTGAATATATCGAAAGGAACGCGGAAAAGTCGGTATTTATAGACGGCGACAAGGCATGCACGGAGATAGGTTCGCCGAAAGTGCTGAATATGGTGATGCTCGGTGCGGCAGTCGCAAGCGGACTGCTCCCGTTCACGCTTGAAGAGATCGAGCAGACAATGAAGGCAACTGTAAAGCCTCAGTTTGTCGAACTTAACAGCAAAGCGCTCCGCTATCCGCGCTGACGCGGCGGGGAACACCCCGCTATCCGCGCTGACGCGCCTTGTCCTGCGCGGACTGCGCCAGCCTGCGCGGCTGGACCGCGGCGGGGACGAGTCTGTCGGTCAGCCCCTCTGGCACTTCGTGCCACCTCCCCTCTAAAGGGGAGACACCCGCGGCGAATACCGTAACACGGAAATTAAAAAGATACCGGAAATATGCAAAAAGCCTTCTGTGGTATAAACCGCGGAAGGCTTTCCTGTTTATAATGCTGTTGCAAAATCGGACGATCTGTGATATACTGATTGATATCGGTATCAAAATATAAAACGGTATGGGGATAAGCCGGACAAATGAAAAAATAAAGGTGACCGTATGAAAAGAATAATACTGTTTATCCTGCTGGCGTTTACAGCGCTTTCATTTTCCGCAGGCTGCGGAAATATATCGTATGAAATGACAGCCCGGAACCGTGCGGAAAGCTATGTCAAAGAAAAGTACGGATTCAGTGCGGATATCACGGCTGTTCTGCTTGCCGAAACCGGCTGGCTCGAATTCACATGGGAAGCGCCGCAGTTCGCTCATGTCCGTATGAAGCATGACGGCACGGAATTCGATGTGCTCGTGCCTGTCCGCAGCAGCGATGACTCATGGCTGTGCGACAATTACGAAGCTGACAGGATATGCGCGGAAATAACGGAATATGTGAAAAACGAGCTGAAATGCAGCAATGCCGCATTCCGCATAGATTACGGAAGCAGCTACGGCAATCATCTGCTTCAAAAAGATATACGCTCCGCCGATGATCTGAAAAAATCAGAGAATGCAAAAACAATATCCGTATTTGCTTACGGTCTTGATGCGGAGAATGTAAAAAAGCTGGATCCCGCAAAATACGGCAAAGCTGCGAATTTCACCATAGTGGAATGGGGAGACGAAAAGCTGCCCGAAGTGCCGTACGGTCTGATAAGGGGTCTTCCGAAACAGTGCGGCTGGAACATTTCCGCAATACATTACACCGAAAATGACGGGAGCTGGTCTCATGTGAAATTTGACCGTATCACCGCAGGGAACCTGCGCCTTGTGATGCCGTCGGAATGCGCCGTTTCAATGGAGCCGGCAGACGGTCACGGTGAACCGGACGACGTTCCGGTCACAGACTGGTACTGCATAAAAGGAACAGGCACGATCGAAGGCTACGGTGCGGTATATGCTGATATTGACACTGACCCGGACGAGGAATACTGCATAGAATATATGCACGACGGAAAAGCGTATTATATGCGGATATCGCATACCGAAGCCAAGAACGCCGAGTATGAGCTTTACTCGCAAATGTACAGCGGCAAAAATGGGATCGACTTCACTTTCAGAGTCGTGAAGCGGGACTATATAAAGAGCATGTCGGAATAACACGAAAGCGGTCAGTTCACATGAACCGACCGCTATTTACAGCTGTTATTTTATTTTGGAAATAAGGCTTTCCATAGACTTCGTGGTAAGCGATCTGCCGGAAACTACGGAATATGAGCACTTTCCGTCTGTCCAGACTGCCGCGCTTACGCCCTTGCCGCTGCTTTTAAGCGTTACTGTGCTGCCGTTTATCTCCTTTTCGGAAATACTCTTGTATTCGTTATAATCTCCGCTGATATCATCGGTTCCGGTGCCTTTGCGGACTGTTATCGTATTGTCTCCGTTGGAGAAGCGGACTTCCGCAATCCCTTTCATTGCCTGGATATATACGATCTTATAGCGTCCGGACTTTTCGGGAACTTCAAATGTAACCCCGGCTGCTTTTGCAGCTTCCTCAACACTCTTGTACTCTGTCCACGGATTTCCTGTGCCGACCGTCATACTATCACCCGTATTATCCATATTTCCGAGATCAAGCGCCTGTATGTCTCCTACCGAAGCATTGCCCTTGAGATCGCAGTATATCGTCACAAGAGACCACCCGTAAGAAGCGCCGGGATATACTCCTTTGCTGCGGCATAGCACCTTATAGTTCGTACCCGAAACTATCTGGCTTCCGAGATAAGCAACGGGAGAGTATGCAACTCCCACCAGCTCTTTCATCGCCTTTTTGTAAGCGCTGTAAACAGTTTCATTCCTGCTTATTGTAAACAGACCGCTGTTGGCGGTAAATCCGCCCATAAGCTGTTCGCCTATGATCGTCTGAAAACCGGTTATCTCCGCATTTCCTTTCAGATCCTCATAGATGTACATTACCTTTATCTGCGTTGCTCCTCCGTCGGGGTTGAGCTCGTCCGCTTTTACAAGAATAGCATAGTTTGTTCCCGCAACGACCTGTGTTCCGAGCAGTGCTATCGCCTTGAACGACCAGCCAGCATGATCCTTTGTAGCTTTCCTGAACGCCGCCTTTGCTCCGGGATTCTTACTCATCGCAGCATAGCTGTCATTTACAGCCCACCCTCCTGTCATCGGGGTGCTCATCTCCGTCAGAGTTGTATCAGCGTCCTCTGCCGATACGGAAACAGCTGTGCATGACAGAGCCGATATTACCGCAAGAGCTGCCGCTGTAAGTTTTAATGCTTTTTTCATGGTGTTTCTCCTTTGAACCGTTTATATGATTGCATATTCTATACAAAGAATAGCACAAACCACCGTTATTGTCAAGTGTCCGCTGCATGCATTCCCATATATGCCGCCCTCTCGTGAAGCAAAGCGATTGACACACACGGAGCGCCGTGGTATAATAAGGCTATAAAGATCCCGGAGGTGCAGTATGATAAACAATATTTCGGTAAATACCCAGAGCAGTATCCGTATCGACTGCGGAACGACGATAATACGGGCAGACCCGTTCAAAATAGCCGGTGAGCCGCATGATGCCGGCATCATATTCATAACCCACGATCACTACGATCATTTCTCGCCGGAAGACATTCAGAAAGTCCGCAGACCGGACACTGTATTTGCCGCGCCCGCAAGCATGAAAGGCAAGCTGGAAAGCATCGGGATAAGCAATGCCGTGCTGCTTTCTCCGGGCGAAAAAACAGAGATCGCTGGAATACCGGTTGAAGCTGTTCCGGCTTACAATACGCTTAAACCGTTTCACCCAAGATCAAACGGCTGGCTCGGATACATCATTGCAGTTAACGGAAAGCGGATTTATGCTGCCGGAGATACCGACGCGGTAAAAGAAGTGAGAGCCGTTGAATGCGACATCGCTCTTGTTCCTGTCGGCGGCACTTTTACCATGAATCACAAGGAAGCTGCGAAACTCATAAACGAGATAAGACCCGGTATCGCTGTGCCGATACATTACGGCTCTATCGTCGGCGACAGATCGGACGGCGAGAAATTCCGCAAACTTGTTGACCGCGGCATCGAAGTTGTTCTGAAGCTGTAATGCTTCTGTTCTCAGCTCAAAGGTCTGCAGTTTTTCTCGATCTCTTCATCTGAAACCGTCGTTCCGATATCCCATTTCAGCTGATACGCAAGGATATCCGCCAGCTGTACTTTCCGTTCAGCGCCGTTTTCAGATGTGAGTATCAGCGTTACCATAGGTTCTTCGCCCGGCATAAAGCCCTCACAGCCGTTGTCGGGCTCGATAAGATCTGTTATTCTGTAAATCATTTGATTTTATGTTCCTTTTTGTTTATCACGGTTATTCTTTAAGATCCCACACATGCTGCCTACAGATACGGCATTATCGTCTTCCGGGAATTAGGCAGCATCATAATGTCACTTAAATATATCACCAAAAACCCGAAAAGTCAATAGTTATACCGAAAACTTAAGCCCGGCTCCGATAATCTTCAAAGCCGGGCTTACTATATTTCTGCTGCTATGCCGGCTGCCCGCCGTTCCTCACCAGGAGCGCAGTATCTCCGTCAGCCTGCGGTCAATATCGAGCCGTGTCTCAAGGCATTCCTCCGGGAACTCGCGCCCGGCTCTGAACATATACTTCACCAGCATGCCCGAACCGACAGGAAGCATCATTTTCAGCATTGACTCCGGGAATACGAAGTGAGTTCCGTGCTTATACAGGAGCATATCCCATTCGCATTCATGCGGCTTCTGTTTCAGCCTCTCGTCCATGCGGCGTATATATCTGCATGTATCCCAGAGAACATCATCTTCCGCTCCGACAAAAACTATCCTGCCGCGAATATTCTCGACTTTGATCTTTTCCTCTTCCCGGATAGGGTGCAGCCTTTCCGACTCGTCAAACATCTTCCGTGCAGCCGCCTTATCGCCGCCCTCTTTCGCTTCTTCGGTGATCTTCTGCCAGTATTCCGGGTGACGGTACGCGTAGGGCAGATACGGCAGCGGCTTGCCCTGCCAGCTTACAGTCGATTCGCCGTCTCCGGGGCGCTCGGAAGCCCCGTCTTTTCCGTCACGATAAAAGCCTTCCATAATGAAATCCGAGGGCGACATTGCGATAGTAAGCGTGATCTCCGGGTAGTATGACGCCGCCGCAAGCGAAAGCATTCCCGTGGTGGAAGCGCCGGCTATACCGATCTTTTCCGCGCCCTTGCTTTTTAGGAATGCTATAGCTTTTCCGAAGCGCTCAAGCGGGTAGTTGTGGTGTGCGTAGCTGTTCTTTTCCGACGACATCGCCAAAGCGTGACAGCCGTTCTTTATCAGCCATTTTGCGCCGCATGATGCCATACGGTCTGTCGATGAATCGCCGAGCATTATTATCACTGCTTTTTTGCTGTCCTCCGGACCGCCGTAGTATGCCCCGCAGAATCCGTCATTCTCAACCGAAAAAACCTGTTTCATATTACTTCTCCTTTTTCCGCCGACGAAAATGCAGAAAGCATCGCCCGGCGAGTTAGCATCTGTTAACTTCATTATAGTATTTTCTCACTCAAATGTCAAGGGATAATATCAGAAAACCGCAGATGCCTGATATCTACACACATCTGCGGTTTTCTCTCTGTTCAGTAACTGCACTTCCGCAAAGCCGTTCATGTCCGCGGAAAGCAGGGCGTCCTGACTGCCCTGTCACGGTATCGGGTGAAGCGTATCTACCATTGAAAACAGCTTTCTCTTTGAGCTTCCGATAACCGGTTTCCGGAGAATATTCGGCACTGTCGGGGAGGTAGCGACACCTTTGATGAGTTTTATGAGGGAGTAGCCCTTGATTATACGGTTGATCTCGGCTGTCTCGCGGGGGTCATTTGTATCAAAGTAATGCCTTATAATGATATCCCAGAGCCTTGCGTACTGTTTTTTGGTGATATCCTGGCTTGTGGTTTTCCACTGGGCCTTTGCGGCAGTCACATATACAAGGTACATGGACGCAAGATCGAGTATCGGGTGTCCGAGTCCGGAATCGTCCACGTCAATAAGCACGATCTCGCCGTTCTGGAGCATAAGGTTGCCCGGGTGGAAATCCTGGTGGATACACGTATTCCTGTACGGGATCTCATCTATCAGCTTGTAGAGCTTTTCGGCTTCCGCAGGTTTATAGAATCCGGCATCAGCCGTCATGCGCACTTCATTTCTGATCTTCTCTCTTGAATCCGGCAGCACGCCGTCCTTGAACTCCGTGTGATGAAGCTTTAATGCCATATCGGCGATCATGTGTCCGAATTCGTCGGTTTTATCGGGATTTGCTGCGATCTCCTGGCTGAATGACCGCGCATTTATCATCTCATACACGACGCCGTAATTCTCTCCGACACGCACCATATCAAATGCGATCATGGTAGGGATACCCTGTACAAAGGCGCTTCTGGTGGTTTCACGGTTCTGTCTGATTTTTTCCGGGCTGTTGCGTTTGCCGAAATACACCTTTACTATCGTCTCGTCGTCCAGACGATATACTGCGCCGTTTCCTCCCTTTCCGAGAAGCTCACAGCCTTCAACGGATATTTCGCGCATCGGCTTATCCTTCTTTGGTGCAGTGTCATTAACGGACTGATTAGTTGTATTGCTCATAATGCTCCTCCATTTAACGTTCGGTTGTCAGCTGTTCGCCGGGGCTTCCTTTGCCGATATGCGCTGCTGTATTATCGTGTTCGCAAGCGACAGCACAGTGCCGATCATTGCTCCCATAGATACATCGCTCAGATAATGCGCACCGAGTATCATTCTTGTCGTCATTATTATGATGCCGAACATAACTCCCGACAGTGCAAGGGGGAAATACTTGCCTTTAAGCTTCGGAAACAGCCACATGAAAGACGGCAGTATGTACATTGCAGAAACGCTCAGAATACTGTGACCGCTCGGGAATGACAAAAACTCGTCGGCATTGATGTCATACAGTTCCGCAAGTTCAGCTGAGCCCTCGAAAGGCGTGAACCACGGCATAAAGCCGATTCCCTCATACCCCAGAACGACTGTACGGTACCTCGGGCGGTGGAATGTATGCTTAAGCACCTGCATAGCAAGGAACGCTGTCAGCAGTATTACAAAAAGCCAGATTATCCTCTGTGTAAGCAGCTTGTCCTCACTTTTCTTTGCAAAATGATAGCCAACAAAGAACAGCGGATATTCAAGCACCGCACTGACGATTAGGATCACCGGGATATTTCTGTTGATAGACGGAAACAGCATTCCGAAGCAGTTTCTGTCGCAAATGGAACCGCCGCCGATAAATCCGATGCCCACCGCGAAAAGAACGCATATTGTACAGAGTATCACTTTCACAGCCTTGCCCTGTGAGGAATGCACCGCCCTCTCGTAAAGCGCGCCGGAGAAAAGCATCGGCGCCGAAAAATACGGAATGAGTCCGGTAGATGTTATAACAGCAATAACGGGATTCCCCGGCGAAAACACTGTCCGGGCTACTGCCTCGTCAAAAAAAGTTCCGGTCACAAATAAAATTCCGAAAAACATCAGCATTATGATATTAAACAATATCTGACTTATATTATCTTTTTTCATGCTCTTACTCATGGCACCCTCCGCACAGATATTTATTTCTCAGCTCTTTGATCTCCGGAGCGCCGACATTCAGCGCCTCGCGGAGATATCCCTCAATACTTCCGTATTTTTCGGTCAGTGTGTCAATTGCGTTTGTCATGTACCTCTCAACTACCGCGCCCGACATAAACAGAAGCGCGTCGAGCTTTTCCTGCGGCATCGGGTATGATGCAGTCTTCTGCTTTACCGCTTCGATCTGTGCAGCCTTATACCCGTTCGTAAGCATATAATCTTCAATTATCGTTTCACGGTCTGCTCCGAGCGCCGCCAGAAGCAACATTGCCGCACAGCCTGTCCTGTCCTTGCCGTCGGTGCAGTGCCAGAGTACCGCACCCGTGTCCGGGTCATTTTCAAGCAGTATCCGAAAGAATTCGCGGTAGGCTTTCCTTCCCCGTTCTCCGAGAAGAAAGATAATGTACTGTTCCGGTCCGAGCATTCCCGCAGCATACGCCATCTCGAACAGCTTTATTCTGTCCCGGCTTTTATATTCATCGATCATCTTCTGATCAGCCTTAACCGGATAATCCTCCGTTTCTATCACGGGCAGGTGGATATTCCGCGCACCGGGTATTTCCGGATCGGGGCCGGCATACCGCTCGCCTGTCATACGAAAGTCAATGACAGACTCCACTCTGAAATCGTTCCGAAGCTTATCTATAGTTTCCTGTGAAGCACCGCCGAGTCCGGCAGTCCGCAGCAGAACGCCCTTCTTTATTATCTTCCCGCCGACAGCGTAACCGCCCAACTCACGGGCATTCTCTATACCCGGAAGATCAATAGCCTGCTTTAACATAAACCGCTCCTTTCGGATCAAAAAAAATAATACTCTTTAACTATTATATCACAAAATGCTTCAATAGACAAGAGAAAATACATTTTTTATCAAATCGGACACAAAGTTTTTATGACAGATGCCGTCTGACCCGACTGCAAAAGGAACGGTGCATGGTCTCCGGACAGACATACACCGTAAACTATTGCATTTTTCCGCATAATATGCTATAATTCTGTCAGAAGAAAACATGAAAAAGGGGGTGCCGGTCATAGAAGAGAAAAATGAAATAACAAGGAAGATCAGGAGATACCGCAATACTCTGTATATTACGGGTTCAGGCATATCCGCGCTCGGATTATGGAGCGCGCTGAGGCTCGTCCTTGGTCTTATGATCTCGCCGCAGACCCTGCTCACGCCGGAAATTACAGAAAATATCTCCGGGATCGTCGGTGTGCTCGTTGTGCTTGTGGCATTTGCTCTGGTGATAGCTCCTTTGCTCGGCCTGTATCTGTTCGTCGGCAAGAAGGCTCGTGAAGAGGGTCTCGGAAAGAAGAAAAATTCCTTTTATATAGCGCTCATCGTACTGCTTGCATCGCTTCACATCTTCAGCATCATTTACTGCTTTATGGGGCTTATCGGAATAATTCCCTTCATGCAAGACAGTATTATCGGTCTTATAGTGTCAATGATCGTGGACGCAACCGCGGCGGTGACTCTTGGGGAAATGTGCATGTCAGCGGTGATGATACGGATTTACGAGAAAAAGAATACGGGTAATTGAAATGCAGAAAGATTTTCACTATTACGCTACATACTGTGCGGCTTATCTTGCGGGATATACGCATAATGAGTGCATGGATATCTGTTACAGCGCGCAGCTTGTCGATCACTGTTCGGCAACGCTGCTGAGAAAAATAAAAGGTCCTGTCGAAGCAGCCACCACCCAGCTCCAGCTGGAACTTATGGACATAAGGACCGATATTGCCGGGCTCCAGGACATAACCCGCATCTGGGCATCTTTCCACTTTCTGCCCTTTGACCTGTATGCGGAAAGAAAATGGGCGCCGAAGATGTATCTTAAGAAATACCGGCTTATATGCAATACGAACAGCGATCTTCTTGTGGAAACGGTGAAGCTCGCAAAGGACAAGGGAACTCAGGCGGCAGGCATAGCTATGCACGTTCTGGCGGACACATGGGCGCACAGATATTTTGCAGGCACCCCCTCGTTTGTCATAAACAATACCAATTATTATTTCTATGAGATCATTCCCGACGGAGACGGCTTTACCGAGCGTCCCGTGAAATTCATTCACAATCCCTCCGCGCCGGACGATCACGAAAACGGGATCTATGTCAACAGCCTTCACCAGAACAGCGAGACATCGGTGATGAACCTCGGACACGGGAGAGCCGGTCATCTGCCGGACTACAGCTATGCGCGGTACAGATATCTGCCTGCCTGGGGCGATTATGAGGAGATCGTGAAGGACAACCCCTCCGATTATATGAACGCGTTCTGTCAGATGATATACGCGCTGAAATATCTGCACGGAGAAGAGCCCTCATTCGAGAAGAACAGGTACGACACCGAAGCTGTGGAACCGTGGCGGGAGAAGATAAAAGTCATACTCGAAAAAAGGCAGACAGATGCCTGCGAGGACTGGAAGAAGCTTGCGGAGGAGATGTCCGGAAACGAGATCGAGGACTTCGATATCGGAAAGTATCAGAGCGAATATACCGACTCCGGCGACAGGGACAGCACCTACCTCGGCAGATTCATTGCCGCTGCGATCGCGCAGAAGAGTATGGTGACATACCATATCTACAAGTCGGGAAGCAAGCTTGCCGGCGTTTCGATCACAAAGAAAAGCAGGAAGGGAGGCAGTGACAAATGAACTGGTTTCAGCGTATCAGTAAAATAATAACCGGTGTGCTGCTGGCAATAGCCGGACTCCTGTTTATTCTGCTTGACGATGAAAAATATACACTGCTTCTTGCAGGTATTATCATATACCTGCTGTTCTGCGGCATAAAAATGATGATATATTATCTCACCATGGCGCGGCTTATGGTGGGCGGGAAGTCGATACTGTACAAGAGCGTGATACTGCTGGATCTTGCAGTGTTCACCGCCTCTTTCACAAGCCTCAGTCCGCTGTATCTCATACTGTACCTTGTCGGCATTTACATAGCTGCGGGGGTGCTGGATATTCTGAGGAGCCTTGAGGCGAAAAAGCTTGACGCACCGGAATGGAAGATCAAATTCGCGTCCGGACTTTTCAGCATACTGCTTGGAATAGCAGCGGGAATATCCGGGCTCCTGTTCAATTACCCGGAGATATCTGCGTTTATCTACGGCGGAGGTCTTATCTGGTCAGGCATTGCCGGTATAGCATCGGCTTTCCGCCGCACCAAAAGTGTATATATCCAATAAAGAATTATGCGGTTTGCGATGACGAATAGAACTAATGAAAGGGCATATAACCTATGATTAAGTATAGGTTATATGCCCTTTTTTATGTTCTCTTGAAAAACATAATACCGAATATTATTTCTGCGCCCGCCGGCATCTTTTGCGGTATATCCGGACGGATTCACGCATAGAAGCACATTGCCGTCATCAATTTCAGCCGTTTTCCTGAACGGAGAGCGGACCACATTTCATGCGGTATGTATGATCGCATTTCTTCCACCATATATTCATTATGACAAGCGTTACCGCAATCTCTGCCGCAAATATCAGCGCTCCGATGATTGCCGATGTGATGACCGGAAGCCCGAAGCCGTGCATTGTCACACTTATTTTCGGAAGAATGAACTGCATCGTACAGAGAATGAAGAAAGGCAATATGTACAGCCATTCGAGCTTTGATTTGCCTGAGCACGACACTCCAAGGATCACCATAAGGCTGCCGACAGGCGCGGCTATCATGATATCCGCAAGCGCCTGCGGGACCCAGCACAGCGCGGCGATCGTTATGATGATAAGGTCGTATATAAGCGACAAGCCTGCCGTGAATACTGTCGGCACAACCGTAAAAAGCGTTTTCGCAAAGGGCAGAGACGAGTAAAACTTTCCCCTTATGATCGAAACGGTCCCGCTGAGGCAGAACACCACTATCCCTATCTGTCCGGTAGCCGCTGCCGCTATCATCGACATATATTCGTCACTTTCCGGGACCTCCGGCTCGAGAACCGCCGCGATCATTACTCCCACGATTATGACCGCGCTTAACAGAGCAAGCAGCGGATTGAACGATACTTTCAGATATAATTTCAGCGCTTTTCCGAAGTTTTTCATAGTTTTCACCTCAACTGTCCCACCGATTCTTCCGGTAGTGTGCGAAATACACGTTTGATGATACTGCGACAAGCACCGCGCCCGCTATGCCCGTGACAAGATGTGGGATAAGATTGTCGGACAGCATGGGGAGCAATATTGTGCAGCTGCCTGTTATTGCAAACATCGTGATAACCGAACCTGCGCCGAGCACTAATTCATTCTTCGCGGGAAGCATGAATGTAACGATGCCGGCAGCCGCAATATTCGACACGACAAGCGCGATCACCGCGGACAGCCCGCCGTGTATCTTTGCGATACCCGCGATGTCGAGCAAAAGCGCCGCAGTGCCGAACAGAAGCATCGAAAGAAGTTCGGAGTTATACACACCTGTCCGGTATCTCACGAACGTCCCGAAGCCACCCTTTACCGTGCGGAAAAGCTTTCCGCCGTGTTTGTCCTTTGTATATTGCGACAGCAGCACAATGCAGTTTATAATTCCGGGCGTGAACACCATAACGCAGTCTCCTGCGGGAGTTTCCGCGATATTTCTGACCGCTTCGGGATATGATATGCCCTCGCCGAGCATTATCATAAGCGTCATGCTGACGAATGCGCCGATATAGAACAGCACCTCGTATGCCGCAAGTCCGAGTACGGTTCCGCCAAGTCCGGTGCCGGTGTACAGCTTCAGCGCTTGTGATATGGTGAGCGGCGACTTATTTTCCTGCATCTTCCTCCGCCTTTCTGAGAATGCCCACGCTGAGCTGCTGCAATGTGGGACGTTCGGTTATCGCGCCGACAGCTTCAAGGTTTGCGGAATTTTCCGAAAGCGCTATACCCTCGAATGCCGTACTGTTCACGCTGTATGAAAACATCAGCGCCTTCGCTCCGCTTCCGTTTGCGGCATCTCCGTGAACCAGTATGTACTTTTCTTTAAGCTCTTCCACAAAGCCCTGCTCTATAACATGCCCGTGCGCCATAAATACTGCGTAATCTGTGGCAAATTCCATATCCGCTATATTATGGGTGGAGAACAGTATAGTGCGTTCGCCGTCCTTTTCCGCAAGATACTCGCGGAACATATCGCAGAGCTGATCTCTCGCCAGAGGATCGAGGGAGCTTGCCGGCTCATCGAGCACCAGCAGATCGGTGTCTCTTGCAAGCACAGCCGCGAGGGCTGCGCGCATACGGTTTCCGTCGGACATCTTCATCATGTTCTTCTGCTTTTTGTCGTCGGGGCTGCCGATCTTCCATTTTACGCAAAGCTCTGTGAAGCGAGCACGGTCGAAGTTATCGAAGCCTATCGCCATACACTCAGCAACGGTTTTCAGTTTCCAGTCAAGCGGAAAGAAGTTCGCCGCCGAACAGTAGCCTATCCTGTTCCGCAGACCGTCATCGTCGGTGTCTGACTTATCTCCGAAATACACCGCTTCACCCGATGTTCTTGCGGTAACGCCGCATAGAATGTCGATAAGCGTGGTCTTGCCCGCACCGTTGGCACCGATCAGCGCGGTGGAAAAGCCTTTCGGGATAACCGCAGTCACATCAAGCGAGAAATCCTTGTATTTCTTTGTAAGTCCTGTAATCTCAACTGCGTTTTCCATATCTGCTCCTTAAACTATGACAGCTTTCTTCTTGCCGTTTTTATTGCGGGGATATTCCTGAATGCGGCTTATATAGTCGGTGTTGAGTATCTGCTTGTTGCCGTCCTTGTCCTCGACTTCGAGCCAGTTCTCCTCGATCTTTTTTGCAGTCCCCGTAACTCCGCTGGAGCTGCCTGCCCATACGACAACTTCTTTTCCTATGTAGCTTTTTACCAGTTCGTTCATTGTATTTTCTCCTTTTCTGCGTTTAAGCCTGTTTCGTTTTGATACCATTACCTGTCTGTGCTGTCTTGCCTTTGCCGCCGGGATAATTACAAAAAGCAGCAGCAGCAGCAGTATAAACCAGAAATACCAGTTCTGCATATTTATTCCTCCTTATCCCGCGTCAAGCGACCAAAGCGCGCTCAGCGTTTCCTGCAGCTCGTCGATCGTCATTCCGGCGATCTTAGCGGAACGTATCGCTTCGGTGAGATTTTCCTCGACACGCCTCATGTGCTGTTCCGCCAGCAGCCGCATATCCTGCGCGTTCACAAAATAGCCCTTGCCCTGTGAGGCTGTCACAAGTCCCTCGTTCGCGAGTTCTTCATACGCCTTCATCGTAGTGATAACGCTTATCTTCAGGTCCTGTGCAAGACCGCGTATCGACGGGAGCGCTTCGCCGCCCCTGAGCTTGCCGGAAAGTATGTCGTCCCTTAGCTGTGCGGCTATCTGCTTATATATCGGTTCCGAGGAATTCTGATATATTTTCATCTGTTCACCTCCGGTTACTGTTTATCTGTGATATATACAGTATATAACACATTAACAGTTTTGTCAATGTCCGCTTATAACAAAATCCGAATTGAATTTCAATCAGGAACTGTGTATTTTTCACAAAGAAGGGCCATTTATATCTGTCTCGCAGATCATCTTTTTACAACAGATACAATATTCAATATTGTATGATTTTCTTCTGACGCTCGTAAAAGACGGCAGGATCGAATTTTGTGCAGTCTGTCTTAATAAATGGTTTACCTTTTTGTTTCAGTCCTCATACCAAAACAGTTGACCGTCCTGCGATCATAAATAGAACGGTCTGCTGTCATTAAAGGCTATGCCGCAAGCCCGACAGATCGCAAATCATGAGCAGCGGTCAATATTTCCTCTGCTGATCATAGCGCAGAAAACCTGTTATGCGGTTTTCTGATAAAAAACTTGCCAAATCTCATTATATATGTTAGAATACTAAAAGCAATGATCCTGAATTTGTAAAACTTGTATTGAGGACACATTAATTATAACGGAGAATACAACTATGGACGCAATCAAAACATCGATCCGGCAGACAGTCCTGCTCGTTGAGATCGGTGCTGATGTCAAGCTTAAAAAACGGCAGCGTTAAATAACTTGTAAATACAAAGAAAAGCCCATATAACAGAAATATCTCCCGCTTAAGTCTCAGCGGGAGATTTTTTTCTGTTTATGCAGATACATCAGCGCTCTTTCCGGCAGAGAAAAGAGTACCCGCTCATAGCTCTCCGTAAGCGGGAACAGTCTGAAATCGGCTGTCAGTATTTCGGTCAACACTATACCGCCTTATCGATGCCCCGTTCCTGCCCTGCTCAGATTCTGCCACTCCGAAAGCGTTTCACTGACTTTCTCGTACCAGCCGTTTTCAAAAAATCGGCATTTTGTGATATCCTCGCCGCAGAAGTCCATGCGTTTCCCGGAGTACAGCAAGCCCATAGCCCTGCAGCCGCCGGTGCAGTATTCAAACCATTTGCAGGAACCGCATTTGCTGTTGTTTGCGCGCACATCTCCTACTGTCGAACATACATTATCGAGATATGCTCCCGATGACAGCAGGTCTTTAAGCCTGTCCCTGTGAAGATTTCCGAAATGTATGCCGAGCTGCATAAGCAGACCCGATTCCTGCATACACGGGACAATATCGCCGGAAGAAGTTACCGCTGCCATACCCCTGTTTCCTCTGCAGGCCGGATATGTACTGCGGTACTCTCCCTCGGAGCAGGCTGCGGGAACTATACTGAAGCTTCTGTTTTTGGGATAAAGCCGTAAAAACTGCCAGATGCCGATATCCATTTTCATACCGGTATGTATATACTCTTCCGCGAAGTCCAGCAGCTTCTCGTAGTACTCCTCAAATCCAAGGCATGCGTCCCCTGCATTCGCAAACCAGCGCGGCACTTCTGTATGAACACTCATCAGCCCGCAACAGTTCCCGCGGCTGTCAGAACTATCGCAAACAGCGAAAATCCTATACCGATAGAACCGCCGATCTTTAATCCGAGTCTTTGCAGCGGAACTAATACGAGCGCTGCGGTCACGGGATTGAGCAGCACCATTGCTGCCGGCACATTCAGAGCACCGGTGAGTATCGCCGCAATAACAAGTCCTGTCGATACTGCGATCAGACTTACCGCGCTGATCAACGACGGTATCTTCGGGTACTTCCCTACCGCATCCAATGCGGTCTGTGCATCGTCGTCGGAGATCTTTCCGGCAAGCCTGCGATAGACAATGCACTTTGTTACGATCGATCCGTGATAGTAAAGTCCGGTGTATGCACCTATGAATGTATTGATCTTAAGCGCAAGTGCAAGTCCGGTATTGTTCTGTCCGATGAGCTCCGCAAGAAACCACATCGTTAGATATGTTCCCGGCTGTCCTATGCAGGAAAGCCAGAAAGATCTGTCAAACCGGCTTTCCTTCACTTCCGTCCACCACGGCGAGATCTTTCCGAGACTTCGTGGATCCGATCTGTCGCCCTTGCGTCCGGACCACACGAGCGGTATGTCTGCTCTTGCGCAGAGTATCCCGCTTATAACGCCGATTATACCGATGATAATATATACGTTCATTTTTCGACAGTCCCTTTCTTATGATAAAAATATGCGGTAAGGAATATCAGCCCTTCCCCGAGACTTTCACAAGCGCCGTAAGCCCCCTCGGCGGCAGTTCCCGCAAAGATCAGTTTCCACAGAATGCCGAGGGCGAATGCTCCCACAGGACCCACAAGGCAGAGCCACCTCGGAAGCTTTGATCTTCCGGAAACCGTAACATAGAAATGCAGCACATAGCCTATACACAGAAAACCGATCAGGACTATGTTCGGCACAGTGACAAATTCAGACCAGCGCTGTGCGGCATTCGCGGCAAGCTCTGCCGTACCGCCTTCCGAAAGCACGGATCTATATGTCAGCGGCATAAGCGAACCCAGCGAAAAATGCAGATACCCGGTAGATGCAACGCCGATGAGATACAGCGTTGCAAGCATCCTGCAGGCTTTTCCGCAGCTGTCCGCGATCATACGGTAAACGCTGATCCCGGCAGGCAGCATAAGCGCCATACCGATAAATCCGAGTATCGCAGAAAGTACGAACCGCCACTCCGGCATCTGCGCCCAAAGCGGCTGTACGCCAGATGCGCCGAGCCCTTCATAGCAGAAGATCAGACAGTCCCCGGTCATAAACAGCACTCCGCCGATCACTCCGAGAAGAGCGTATTTTTTCAGCTTTTGGGCTGTAAATTGCATCGGCATCACTTCATTATCCATTCGATTATCTCCTTTTCCGCACGGGCAAAGTATTCAAGGTTCTCTTTCCGGTGCTTTCCGAAAGTCTTGTACATTATCCCGATAAGCGGCATTATCCGGTACAGCTTTTTCTCACGTTCCGGGTTCGGAAGCAGTCCGCACAGATGACTTCCGTGCGGAAATATCAGCGATTTTACTTCGTGCTCATATCCGATATTTTGCAGATGTTCTTCTGTCTTTCTGACGGAATAGACCGAGTTCCAGTCCTCGTCCTCCGCACCGGCTATCATGAGTATGCGGGCATTCGTTTTTTCCGGGCGGAGCATTGCGCGCTGTTCCGCTTCCTTGTCGTCATAGGCTTTCTGAAAAGCCGCCCACATTCCTGTGACCTTGTACTGCATACCGGGAATCTTTTTGTATTTTATGACCTTTTCCTTTGAGAAATCCGGACGCACGAACGGTATCTCCCTGCCCTGCCATACCGCAACGCTGTGACCTGACATTGTCTTTTTGTCCGGCATCGTTCCCTCAAACGGAACGTGGGTGGGTGAGACAATAATAAGGTTCTCAAACCCTCCTATGTACTGCGCAGTCAGAGATGCGAATATCGAGCCCATTGACTGACCGTAAACGCTGAGATGCCTGATGCCTTTTTTATTGCGCAGATATTCTACTGCCGGGACGAACATATCCACCGGAACTCTGTCGGGAGAATCCGGCAGTCCCTCCGCACCGAACAGCGAAACTGCCAGACCGGTAATACCGAAATCGGCAAACCTTTCCGCAAAAACTATTCCGGGCAGTAAGCTCTGCTCACCGCCCATTATCACGATAACAGCACGGTCACTGCCGTTATCCGGCTCGGCGAGATGCCCCACAAAGCCGTGCTCTTTCATATTGAAGTTTTCATGTTTCATATCTGTATCTCCGTTTCAGATGCTCTTGCTTCTTTCCCACCCGTCGCCTGCGTCTGTGCTGTGTCTGATAAAGTCAAAATCACAGCAGTCTCCGCCCTGACAGAGTGTTTTTGTCCGCTTGAAATCCGTAAAAGGCAGTTCACCGAAATTAATAACGTCGGAATGGCAGAACATGGCTCCCAGCTTCATAAGATCATGTTTTTCAAAGATATGGCGGTAAACGCACTCCCTGCACTCGAAATGGAATCTGTCCTTAGGGTCATCGGAATGCCATTCGTAGTGCCAGCCTGCGCCGGAACCATGTCTGAATCCGAACGGGAGTATCTTCTTCATCATCGGAATGAAGAACGGGAGCTTCGCCATTTTTTTATAGCTTTCCGGAGTGAGCATTTTCCACATCTCCTCCGATACTGTCCTGTATGCTTCTTCCTCACTTTTCCCGTGATCCTGCAAGACCTCGTACAATGCAATGGAAGTGAATATCTGCGCCATGTGTTTGTAATTGCCCTTGTCGCAGTACTCCGAGTGTTCCATGATAAGTTCGTCAATTCTTTTGCAGATGTCCTGCTGTATATCGTCCGGCAGTGACGGGAAGTATTTGCGGTAGCGGCTTATTCCGATCAAAGCCATTGGTTCATACTTTTTCATTTATATCGCCTTGTTCGAGTTAGTTTTAACTAACTGCATTATAGCATAATTCCGCAAATAAATCAAGTACAATGTGAACCTATCCGATCATTTCTATATTATCCCGGAAGGAAGGCACGAATCATAATACATCTTTCATTCTGCTGTGTCACATCTGAAAATTTTTTCAAAACCTATTGACAAATGTCGGTGAACGTTGTATACTTATACTCATTGGTGAACAACGTTCATTAAATATCTTTGTTCACAATTCCTGCTGAAAGGGGTCAGTTTATGCCGAGAGATAAGACAAAAAGCCACGAAAGAATAATCGAGGCGGCAAAAAAGGAGTTCCTCGAATACGGCTATGCTGATGCTTCCCTGCGGCGGATCGCAGCGGATGCGGAAATACAGGTAGGCGGGCTGTATAAGCATTTTGCCAGCAAGGACGAGATGTTTGAAACGCTTGTGGAGCCTGCGATACAGGAATTCTACGCTCTGTATCACGATATTGAGAATGAATATTTTGGTGATGCAAAAGCCTCTGCGTGGGAGCCGAAACGTGAAGTCACGCGCACTATGGAGCTTATCTACAGGCACTATGACGAGTTCCGGCTGCTTATACTTAGATCTAAGGGAACACGGTATGAGGACTTCAAGCATGAGGTAGCCCTGCTGGAGGAAAAAGCCACACTGCGCTATCTCGATGAACTGCGAAAACAAGGCTGTCCGGTCAAAGATGTGGACAGAACCGAATTTCACCTGATAACCACATCTTATGTGGAGGCTTTTTTCCAGCCGCTTATACACGGTCTTGACAAGGAAAAAGCCATGCATTACACAAGAACTCTTGAAGAGTTTTACCAACCGGCATGGAAGTCGTGGTTAGGAATATGAAATAATGCCTCGCGATTGCAGCGGGGCATAAATAAAGAACAAAAGTTAGCTTTAGCTAACAAAATAAACAGGAGGATTTCGTATGGAGAAAAAGAAACAAAGTGCCGTGGGAGTCTTGCTCGGATATGCAGGAAACTATAAGGGACTTACATTTTTGGGGCTGTTTTTGTCAGCTGTGTCAATGATACTTGGGATGCTGCCGTATATATGCATCTGGCTTGTTGTAAGAGATCTGATAGCAGTCGCACCAAATTGGAAAGAGGCAACCGATATCGCGGGATACGGCTGGCTGGCGTTTTTCTTTGCGGTAGGCGGAATAGCGGTATATTTCGCAGCGCTTATGTGTACGCATCTGGCAGCGTTCAGAACAGCGTCCAACATAAGAAAAAAGGGAATGGCGCATCTTATGAAGGCGCCATTGGGATTTTTTGACAGCAATGCATCGGGTTTGCTTCGCAACAGACTTGACGGAGCGGCGACAGATACAGAGACACTGCTCGCACATAATCTTGCGGATATTGTTGGAACCGCAGCAATGTTTGTTATGATGCTGGTACTTATGTTTGTATTTGACTGGAGAATGGGGCTGTCGTGCCTTCTGGCTGCGATAATATCGATCATAGCCATGTTCTCCATGATGGGCGGGAAAAACGCAGGTCTCATGGCAGAGTATCAGGCGGCTTTGGATACGATGAGCAAAGCGGGAACAGAGTATGTCAGGGGTATTCCCGTAGTAAAAGTATTTCAGCAGACAGTATATTCATTTAAAGCTTTCAAGCAGGCTATTGAGGATTACAGTGAAAAGGCGGAGCATTATCAGGCTGATGTATGCAAAGTGCCCCAAGCTGTAAACCTGACATTTACGGAAGGGGCATTTATATTCCTTGTTCCGGCAGTCCTTTTGCTTGCACCGTCGGCGTTAGACGGGGATTTTGCCGGTTTTGTCACTAATTTTGCATTTTATGCGGTTTTTTCCGCAATCGTCTCCACTGCGCTCGCAAAGATAATGTTTGCTGCAAGCGGAATGATGCTGGCTCAGACCGCCCTCGGAAGAATAGATCAGGTCATGAGTGCGCCTGTCCTTACGACAGCAAGCAGCCCCGAGACTCCCGAAGGAAACGGGATAGAATTCAAAGATGTCAGCTTCACGTATGAAGGCAGTGAAAGTCCTGCGCTTTCCCATGTAAGCTTTAAGGCGGAGCCCGGTCAGACTGTGGCGCTTGTGGGACCGTCCGGCGGCGGAAAGACTACGGCGGCGAGCCTTATCCCGAGATTCTGGGACGTATCGGACGGAAGCGTACTTGTCGGCGGAGTGGACGTAAAGAAAATTGATCCGCATGTCCTCATGGAAAGAATAGCCTTTGTATTTCAGAATAACAGGCTGTTCAAAACTACTGTCCTGGAAAATGTCCGTGCCGCAAGACCCGATGCAAGTGAAGCGGAAGTTATGGAGGCGCTCAGAGCGGCACAGTGTATGGATATCATAGATAAACTTCCGGAAGGGATCCATACAAAGATCGGTACAGAGGGAACATATCTGTCGGGCGGTGAGCAGCAGAGAATTTCCCTTGCACGCGCCATTTTAAAAGATGCACCGATCGTTGTTCTCGATGAAGCCACAGCTTTTGCCGATCCCGAAAATGAAGCATTGATACAGAAAGCCTTTACCACTCTCACCAAGGGACGAACGGTGATAATGATCGCTCATCGTCTTTCCACTGTCGTGAATGCGGATAAGATCATTGTTTTGAATAACGGACAAGTTGAAGAAGTCGGTACACATAGCGAGCTGTTAAATAATAAGGGTCTGTATGATCGTATGTGGAACGATTATAACAAGGCTGCTCAATGGAAGTTAGGAGGGAATGTATAATGTTCGGCGAAAAATTTAAACATAAATATGCATTGTCTGATACAGGAATAAAAAATGTCAAAAAAGGCACCTTCTGGACTGTGATCGTAAATCTTGTCGTCATGGGCGGTATGGGAATACTATACTTTCTGATGATGGGATTTATGAAAACTCTTACAGACGGAGAACAATTACCGGGGATAGGTTTATTCCTTGTTCTTGTAGCCGTTTTTCTTATTCTCTCTCTTATTACCCATATCCAGCAGTATAAAGCTACATACGGACTTGTGTACGGAGAAGTGAAAAAGGTGCGGCTAAAGATCGCTGAGCATTTAAGAAAACTGCCTTTGGGATACTTCGGCAAAAGGGATCTCGCAGATCTTACCGAGACCGTTATGGGTGATGTAAACCGCCTTGAGCATGTCTGGTCTCACTGTCTTGGGTATTTATACGGCTCCTATATATCTACGGCTGTCATAGCAATAGGTCTGTTCATATACGACTGGCGTCTTGCACTTGCCTGCCTCTGGGGCGTTCCGGTAGCTTTCGGACTGTTATTCGGAAGCAGAAAGCTTGCAAAAAAACAATCCGAGATCACCAAAAAGGCATCAGTAGTCGTATCGGACGGAATACAGGAAACACTTGAAAATATCCGTGAGATCAGAGCCACAAACCAGGAAGAAAAGTATCTGTCGGAACTGTATGAAAAGATCGATTCACATGAGAAGGCCCTTAAAACAGGAGAACTTACAACCGGTATCTTTGTAAATGCTGCAAGCGTGATAATGAGACTTGGTGTCGCTACAACGATCCTTACCGGTGCAGAACTGATACTTTCGGGAAGCATTGATTTTATGCTGTTCTTCATGTTCCTGCTCGTTATTACCCGCGTTTACGCGCCATTTGACCAGAGCCTTGCGCTTATTGCCGAGATGTTTGTGTCTCAGGTGTCGGCAAACAGACTCAACGAAATATATGATGCCGAAACAGCAGAAGGAACGGAAAGCTTTTCACCCGACGGGCATGATATCGTGTTTAAGAACGTGGGCTTCAAGTATGATGAAGAAACAGTGCTTAAAGGCGTAAGCTTTACAGCAAAAGAAGGCGAGGTAACGGCGCTTGTCGGTCCTTCGGGATCGGGAAAGAGTACCTGTGCAAGACTCGCGGCAAGACTGTGGGATGTAAGCGAGGGCGCTATCGAAGTCGGAGGAGTGGATATATCCACTGTTGATCCGGAAGTGCTTCTTACGGATTATTCCTTTGTATTCCAGGATGTAGTCCTTTTCGATGATACTGTTATGGAAAACATACGTCTCGGAAAGCACGGGGCAACAGATGAAGAGGTAATAACTGCTGCAAGAGCGGCAAACTGCGAGGAATTTGTCGAAAAGCTTCCCGACGGATACAATACTTCTATCGGAGAAAACGGTGCAAAGCTCTCCGGCGGAGAAAGGCAGAGGATCTCAATTGCGAGGGCTTTGCTTAAGAATGCGCCTATTGTTCTTCTTGATGAGGCAACAGCTTCACTTGATGTTGAGAATGAAACAAAGGTACAGGGAGCATTGTCGCGCCTTCTCGCCGGAAAGACTGTACTTGTTATCGCACATCGCATGCGCACGGTAGAGGCTGCGGACAAGATCGTCGTTCTTACGGACGGCGCGGTGGCAGAGGAAGGAAGACCTGAGGAACTTCTTGCCGGAGAGAACAGCATATTCAGACGTATGGCGGGACTCCAGTCGGAAAACTATGGTTGGAGCGTGTGACAGTCATCAGTATAAAGAGATTTTATATGCTGTAAGCCAGATTATTAAGGTTATGGTGTCCCGGAATGTTTGCCTGTTCCACGGCATGATCGACAAACTTGTGAAAGACCTGACTTCTGCATATTAATGGTATTTATGCGTTGCTCCGGAACAGGCAGCAGGAAGCGGGAAAGCGGAAGCTGTGACAAATGCGTACTCAATAACTGCGCTTAAAGCAGTTAATGGCTTTTCTTACAAGAGAACTGCATAAACCTTTTTCAAATATATTGAAATATCAGACCACACCGAGATATAAACCACTTGCAATTGCTTTGTTATTGTGATATAATGTTCATATTGCAAAAGGGGGCAGGCTTGTGAAACGTCTCTTAATTATTGGTGTTTCTGCTTTATTGACTGTAATGATGTGCGTCGGTTTCTTTGATTGTAAAACTTTCGCATATAACGATATATTACAGGACGATGATATATATGAAAGGATAGACGAGTATCTGCGTTCATCTGCCGTAAACGCCCATATTCCTGCGCTTACAGCAGCTATCGCAAACAGCGATGAGATACTGTTCGCAAAAGCCTACGGGGAATGTGAAAGCTGTGATGATCCTTTTGTTCTCGGGTCGGTCAGCAAATCATTTACAGCGGTATGTATCATGAGGCTTGCCGAGCAAGGGAAAATAAGGCTGAATGACCGCATTTCGGTTTATCTGAAAGATATTGCCGACGGAGACCGTATAACGGTAAACCAGCTTCTCAATCATACAAGCGGTCTCGGCGAGCATCAGAACCTTGAAAACTGCCATATCGTCAACGAGCAGGGAGTGCATTGTTATGCCAATGTGAACTACTCATTGCTTGGAAAAATAATCGAGCAGGTCACAGGGATGTCCTTTGAGGAATATGTTACCGGGAGTATTATTGAACCATTGGAACTTGCAAATACTGCCGCTTCATATGAAAAAAGCACCGCGAACGGTCTGATAGACGGGCATACCGATTACTGGGGATTTTCTGTAAAAAGCAGCCCCAAATATCCTGTGTCTGACAACGCATGGATAACTGTCCCTGCCGGATATATATCGTCATCGGCAAATGACCTTGCACGGTATCTGCAAATGTATTTGCGCGGCGGTGAGGGTATCATTTCACAGCAGAGCATAGATACTATGTTCTATGAGGATACCGTTTTTGTTGACGACGATGTTCCGTTCTGGTACGGATACGGCTGGGCAACTGTAAAAGAACCGCTGCCGGAACCGGTTCTCCGTCACAGCGGGTTGGTGGAAACGGGAACATCCTGTGTATTTATTATTCCCGGGAAGGATATCGCCGTTGCTTTTACCGCAAATGTCAACGACTATTTTGTCACCAACGAAATGATGGACAGCCTCGGCTGGGGAGTAATACTTATGCTTCTCGGTGAAGAGCCGAATATGATATCCCGGGACGCATATATTCTTGAACACTTAAGGATAGATCTTATAATGCTTGCTGTTTTTGCGGCATCGCTGATACCGATGTTCTTTATCGCCGGATATAAAAAGCGCGTCAGTCAGAAGCATTTCATATCGGCTGCTGCAAGTATGCTGATCGTCAATATTATATTCCCGGTGTTTATACTTCTGATCGTGCCGGTTTTCTTCAAGACGCCCCTATGGGTCGCAAAAGCATTCGTGCCAGATGTGTTTATAACGGCTGTAGTTTCATCTGCTGTATTGTTCGCCGGCGGAATAGTTAAGGCGGCAATACTGATCAAAGCCATAATCAAGCGGTCAGGATCTGACATATAGGCGGTATGGATCACATGAATACCGCTGCGGTTCACAGTTGTGACCGAAAAGTACAGATCAGAACAGCTCTTACTTTATGATCATCACCGTGAGATAACCGCAATCAGTTATATCGTCTATGTGACGGTACAGCTTTTGTTCGGGAAATCCGCAGTTCTCCGCAGCAAATACAGTCTCCCTGCCGGACAGCATTTCCTTTATCTCTGACAGCTTGCTGCCGCTTTTCATTATAACTCGGGTCCCGCCCATTCCGAGCATATCCCGCGCAGCTTCGTGCTGTGCGGGTATTATTGTAAGCGGTTCGCTGCCATCCGAAAGCGGGATATTCAGTTCCGCGGCTGCCGCACAGAAGCTCGGTACTCCCGCGCACATCTTTGTTTCAAATCCCATTTTCACAAGCTCGGCGGCTATGTATGTACACGATGAATAAAGCGATACATCGCCGATGCTAAGCATTGCGATATCCTGTCCGTTTCCGAGATAAACGGCAAGCTGCTCAGCGATACGGCAGTGATTTTCGTGCTGTGCGGTACTGTCCTGTTTCATCGGAAAATCCAGCGGTATGACAGTTTTTCCGGTCATATCAACGATCTGTCCGGCAATGGAAAGCGCGATCATATTTCCGCTTTTTGTTCTGGGTGCGGCTATCACCGGACATTCTTTTATAATGCGTACAGCTTTCAATGTTAACAGTTCCGGATCACCCGGTCCCGCACTTACTCCGTAAAATGTTCCGGGCATATAAAACCTCGTTTCTTTTTATATATCGCCATAGCTTCAATTAATCATACCGGTAAGTCTCATTGTCTTTCTTACAGGATACGTCAGTCTTTCTGCTTTATCTCAACGCACTTTTCAAACTCCCCGAACCATTTCTCCGGATAGAAGAACAGCAGCTCCTCATGTCCATAATCCTGCTCTCTGATGTCGGGAGAAGCAAAATGCTTCAGATAACGTTCCCTATATTTCTCGCCCATTTTAAGCGCATAAAAAATGTGGACTGTGGTATTTTCGGCTGAGATATGCTCGCCGAGCGGAGTCACAAGGTCGGAGAAGAACTGATTTTTCAAGCTTGTCTTTGAAACAGCCTTCGCTGACCCGAACATTCCGTTTGTCATCTGCAAGTATTTCTCCGTGGCTTCATCACCCATTTTCTTCCGGGTCATATTCTCCGCCCATTTCGGCATAGTACCCTTCTGCACCATTCCATAAAACACTTTGCCGACAATGGCTGTCTGAAGCTTTGCAGACAGCTTTCCGCTCTGATCGAGATCGGAGCTTCCGATGATCGCGTGGCTGATATGCACATTTCCGCGCTCAACGAGCAGACCCGCAAAACTGCCGCCGAGAGACGAACCGTAAAGCGCAAACACCTCTCCCCCACAGCGTTTGGTGATGTAGCTCTCGATCTTACGGCAGATGTAGGTCATGTTAGTGAAATCACCCTCATTGCCGTCAAATCCGTCGTAGTCAACGCATATCACCTTGTATTTTTCCGCAAGCATCGGCACGACTTTTTCAAAATTTAATTTTGCCGTGCAGCAGGTTCCCGGCAGCAGCATTACGATCTTTTCGTTATCTTTTCCCGCAATAGTGTATCTCATTTTTTCTCTCCTATTTCTTCACGGCTCTGAAATAGACCATTGAGCCTCTGATATGCCAGTTTGTGACTTCGTATGCACTCTCAAGGCGCTTCATCAGCATACCCGATGTATCGAACGGCGGCGTGAACCAGCCCTTTCGTGCAAGCACATTCTTTACAAGCGCATCGGTTACTTTCGATCGACCTTTGATGTAAAAACAGGCGACAAGCTTCCCGCCTTTTTTCAGCACCCGTGTCATCTCGGAGAATGCCCTGTCCTTGTCGGGGAAAGCATGAAAGCCGTTCATACTCAATACCGTGTCGAAGGTGCAGTCCCCGAACGGCAATTCCCCCACATCACCCTGCATGAAAGTAATGTTGTTTATAACAGCACCATTCCTATGAGTGTCAGGATCATCGTAACAAGCACGTCATGCACTTCCCTTCTTTGTTTTCAGTTCATACACGAGCATCACCGCAAACCAGATGATCATGCTTTCGCTCATCAGACCGTTGTTGAATGCAAGTCTGAATGCGCCGTCCGGCATGAACAGCGTTATGCCTTTAAGCAGTCCGAAAAATATCAGCACATTCGTAAATGCAAAAGGTTTCGGGAAAGCGGTAAAACCCCGCACCTGCAAATAAAACCAGTACACGAACACCGGAAGCATGAATGCTTCGCTTGCGGCTATCACCCACGATGTGTTCTCGTACAACAGCAAACATATCGCTCTGATATCGTGCAGATCATAGCCGAAGTCCGGGCTCTGCGAAAGTCCGCTGTAAAGCACAAGTATCATTATGTAGTAAAGGTGCAGCGCCAGCCACGGCGTAAGACCGAAAGCATTCAGATAGTGATACACTTTCCGGCGCTTTTCATCTGTGATATAATTCTGCACCGCGAACAGCGCAATACCATAAAGAATTATACCCGGAAAAGCAAGCGCCATTGCGAGCGTGAACCTCCACTGTGGGATCTGCGCGGTTCCTGTTGTGAGCCAGTTCAGCATATAAACAGTATCATATTCCCCGCCGCCGTACATCATCAGCCAGTCACCCGTGCCGAAACACAGACAGCCGAGCATTCCGCAGATCAGCGCCGCGGCTGTTTTCTTACTTGTCATATATCTTATGCACCTCTTCCCAATCCGGCATCGCAGCTCTCATTCCGTCCCACACCGGCATTCTGTATTCCGGTGCGGCATCGCGCAGCTTGTTGAACTCACGGTCAAGGTACTCCATTTCGGTCACGGCATTCCTGCAATGGTCGGTGGCCGCCAGCTCCCCAACAAAGGTTTTTGCCATTGCACGAAGCGCCAGATTGGTTGCTGTCATTTTAGCTCCGCTCTCAAAGTATGTCTCATCTCCGGCAGGACATATCTTTATCCCCGCTCTTTTTATCAGACCGTAGGCTTCCTTTGCTGCAGCGGTGATATTGTTCACCTCCTGCTTTGATGCTGTACGAAGGTTACAGCCCCGCTTGTAGCTCAGATAAACTATCGGCAGAATAAATGCGGCATGGCAGTACAGCCAGCCCTCCATGTCGTCCATGAACCCGATTCCGTATTTCGAGCCGGAAAGCGCTGTCCGCAGCGCAGTTTCGTCCCGTGTGGACGGGAGAGTATGCAGCCCGCCGACAACAAGCCTGCTGCTGCCCCACCTTACACAGATCGTGTGATTGCCCTCGCGCACGCCGCCGGTACCCTGAAATCCGAACAGCAGGGTCTTGTCATCACCCGCAAGACGGTGAAATTCACGCTCGGTATCTGCTGCGCAAAGATTATTTCCCACAAGCACAAACAGTGGAGCGTTCACCTTGGCGATCACCGGCAGGAGCGCAGTCTGCTGCTGTCCCTGCATTATCGAAAACACGATGTCATAGCGTTCGTTTTCGTCCGCTTTCCCAATGACTTTCGGACGGTCGATCGTTTTCTTTTTTTGCAGCTTATGCTTTATGCGAAGCCCGTATTTTCCCAGTATTTTTCGTGTTCTTCCCCGTGCGCAGACAGTCACGTCATTTCCCGCACGACACAGAACGTGTGTCAGATATGAGCCTATGACTCCGCAGCCGTAAACAAGAATCTTCATACGTTTATCCTCCGTTCGTTAGCTCCAGCTAACTTTATTTATAATAGCACATTGCCATCTCTTTGTCAATATATTAATGAAAAAACCAACATCTTAGCCGTGCCGGCCCGGACACTCATGGTTTCGGGCATTTATAGAAGATCCCGTCACGATATCTGCCCTTGTCCAAATGAACTTTCCGGGCGGCATGGTATTCCTTCCCGTTTCCCGCATCGTACCGCTTCTCGTACTATTATGCCGGATTGTCAATGCTTTCATGATAATTTTCTGTTACAATGATATGACAGTAAAACTATTGACTTTTTTACAAAGCTGTGTATAACAGAGCGGAGTTAGCCTCAGCTAACACAAGGAGGCGCGAGAACGGCAGCAGCCGTATTGCTGCCACTTATAATAAATGTGTCCTCAATAACTGCCTTTTGGCAGTTATTGGCTGAAAATCTGCAAAACAGATTTTCAGATGTTGTTTAAATGCGCCTGTGGTGCATTTAAACAACGGACACATTCCTTGATGTCAAGCTCATTTCGTCCTTCGGACGAACAAAAGTGCAAGGAAAATCCTAAAATATATAAATTTTCCTTGCACTTTTGCAGCCAATAAATTGCTTCAAGCTGCGCTATGAAGCAATTTGTTGGCTGATGAGCAGACATTAAATATCGTCTAACAGGCGACGAACCTCATCCTCTCCTCAGCGGTATCCACGCTTATAAGATGGAACATAAAACGTTCCCTTGATATCACTTACAAGTTTGGTGTCCAATAGTATTTGATTATCGTTCATTCTGAGTATCCACCCTCTATTTATATCAATAATCCTTAGGTCCGACCCTTATCATATTATATCACAAATTGGCAATAATTTCAACGCTTTTTGTTACTTTTTAACAATTTTCGGCTTTAATCTTCTCAATATACTCATTATAGCACATCAGTTGTCCATTTGTTGCATATCAAGAGCATATTTCGAAACTTTACAAATTCTTTTACTTTTCTTCACTTCATAAGATATACAATAATTCATAATTAGCTTATGAGAAGTTCGCCGACGGCACCGAGAAATGTATTCAGCTGCACATAGGAAACGGTGTGCAGCTGTATAAATTTATTGACAATATCGGCTCAATTTATAAGCAACAGAGGTAATATACTCCATATCATCTTAAGGCGATATATCTGAGTCAGCAGGAACAACATCTGATTATTTATCCTCGCCCTTGTTTTTCTTTACCGTAAGATCGTAAACGCTCATAATATCCGCCTTGTTTATTATATAACTGCCGGCGCGACTTGTCCGTAACAACGCCCGCAGAAAAGCACTTATTACTGATAGGAATATTCGGAGTTTTTTGCATAAAGATTTTTATTCAGGATATTTCAGTTTAGTGATATGTTCCAAAGTTAAGAAAAGGCTATTGACATTCGGCGGGATATAGTGTATTATAAGCGCATAGATTTTAAACATATCATATTGATATGTATAGTAGGCAAAGGAAGAAGAACTATGAAAAGAATAATCAGAACAGCGGGAGGAGTTGTGCGCTGTTGAACCTGCATTCCGTTTGAAGTCAAGATAACAACCTAACAATAACGAAATGAGGTATTCAAAATGAAAGGTACATTTTTTAAAACAGCAGCAGCTTCTCTTGCACTTATAACAACAATATTCGCGGCAGCATCATGCGCGAACGCGTCGGCATCAAACGCAGCGGAGACATCGGGTACTGCATCGGAAGCAGGAAAGAATTACTCGATCATTAACGTTTCCTACGACCCGACCCGCGAGCTTTATGCCGCGTATAACGAAGCTTTCAAAAAGCACTGGGAGTCCGAACATGATTCCACGGTTGAGATAACCCAGTCCCACGGCGGTTCCGGAAAGCAGGCTCTTGAAGTAGCGAACGGCAACCCCGCAGATGTAGTGACCCTTGCGCTCGAATATGATGTTAAGGCAGTCGAGGACGCGGGGCTTATCGAGCCCGGCTGGGTAAGCGAGTTCCCGCTTGACAGCTCGCCCTACACTTCAACTATCGTTTTCCTTGTAAGAAAGGGCAATCCGAAGAACATTCTCGACTGGGGCGACCTTGCCCGTGACGATGTAGGCATCATCACTCCGAACCCCAAGACCTCCGGCGGTGCTCGCTGGAACCACCTTGCGGCATGGGCATGGGCACAGCGCGAATACAACAACGATGAGACAAAGGTGCTTGACTACATCAAGACGCTCTACTCCCACGTTCTTGTACTCGATTCGGGCGCACGCGGTGCAACCAACTCCTTCGTTGAGAACAAGCAGGGCGATGTGCTCCTTGCATGGGAGAACGAAGCTTTCCTCTCTCTGAAAGAATATCCGGACGAATATGAGATAGTTACTCCGAGCATCAGCATACTCGCACAGCCTTCCGTTGCTATTGTCGATAAAGTTGTTGACAAGAACGGCACACGCGAAGTTGCGACCGAGTATCTCAACTACCTCTACTCCGAGGAAGCTCAGAGAATTGCGGGCGAGAACTTCTACCGTCCGTCCAATGAAACGGTGCTCGCGGAATTCTCCGACACCTTCGACCTTAACATAAACCTCGTAACCATCAACGATTTCGGCGGTTGGGACGAAGCGTTTGCAAAACACTTCGCCGACGGCGGACTGTTCGACCAGATCTACGAACAGGATTGATCGCTATCTTGCTCTCTTTCCGATAAATTGGTATATCCCTGCCTTCGGGCGGGGATATACTGCAAAAGGTGCATTTTTATGAAAAACAATAAAAGGATCATTCCGGGCTTCGGGATATCAATGGGCGTAACTCTTGCGCTTTTGAGCATAATGGTTGTGATACCGCTTGCATCTCTCGTGGTGTTCACCGCGAAAATGGATTTTTCGGATATCATAAAAGTCATCACCCGCCCGCGTGTCGTCGCAAGCTTTGAGGTGACACTGCTCACCGCGTTCATCGCCTCGGTCATCAACGCGGTAATGGGTGTGATACTTGCATGGGTGCTTGTACGCTACAACTTTCCCGGAAAACGCATACTCGACGGTATGATCGAGCTTCCGTTCGCGCTTCCTACCGCAGTGGCCGGCATCTCTCTTACCTCGCTGTATGCGGATTCCGGCTGGATAGGCGGGATCTTTGCCCAAATGGGCATAAAGATAGCCTATACCCGTATCGGCATAACGATCGCGTTGATATTTATAGGTATCCCGTTCGTTGTGCGCACCGTACAGCCGGTGCTCGAAAAGCTCGACCCGCTGTATGAGGAGGCTGCCGGCATACTCGGCGCAAGCCGTACCCGTACATTCCGGAAAGTGATACTGCCGGAACTGCGCCCGGCTATATTCACAGGCTTCGGGCTTGCGTTCGGACGCTGTCTCGGCGAATACGGAAGCGTCGTGTTCATCGCCGGCAACCAGCCCTATGAAACGGAAATAACGCCGCTCATCATAATGTCGGAATTACAGGAATACGACTACTCAAGCGCCACCGCGATAGCGCTTGTAATGCTGGCTGCGGCATTCCTGATACTGTTTCTCGTGAACCTGATACAGATACGGAACTCGAAGATACTGAAAGGGGGACACTGAAATGTCAGCAGAAAATAAACAGGTGATCTCCCGTGAGGGCAGCACCGACATACACGCGCAGACTGCCGGTTCAAAAGCGGTGAAATACATATTGATAACGCTGAGTGTGGTGTTTCTGTTCGTGATGCTTGTGATGCCGCTTATAACGGTAATTTACGAAGCATTCCGCAAAGGACTTGTCCCGTACCTTGAAGCCGTATCCGATCCCGACACGATAAGCGCGCTGCTGCTGACGCTTGAAGCAACAGTTATCGCAGTCGTGATAAATACGGTTTTCGGTTTGTTCGCAGCGTGGGCGATATCGAAATTCCGTTTTCATGGCAAGAAACTTCTCGTGACGCTTATAGACCTGCCCGTGACTGTTTCCCCGATAATCGCGGGACTTATCTTTGTGCTGACATTCGGACGTCAGAGTGCTATATATCCGTTCCTCGAAAGTATTGACTTCATGGTTGTCTATGCAGTTCCGGGAATAATTCTTGCTACGGTATTTGTTACATTCCCGTTTATCTCCCGCGAGATACTTCCCGTGCTTGAAGCACAGGGAACGGACGAGGAAGAAGCCGCCGCGCTCATGGGAACTAAGGGTTTCACTATCTTCCGCAGGATCACGCTCCCCCATATCAAGTGGGCGCTGCTGTACGGCATAGTTCTGTGTGCTGCCCGTGCAATGGGCGAGTTCGGAGCGGTATCGGTACTGTCCGGACATCTGCGCGGCAAGACGGTGACACTGCCCCTTCAGGTGGAGATACTTTTCGGCGACAACAAGTTCATGCCGGCATTTGCGGTATCGTCAATACTTGTGGTGCTTGCAATAGTAATACTTATAGTGCGCAGCATCGTAGAGTATATCGGAAAGAGACGAGGCGAGAAATAATGTATATAGAGCTTAAAAATATCAACAAGTCCTACGGCGATTTCAAAGCCTCGGACAACGTGAATCTTGAGATAGAAAAGGGCAGGCTCGTGGCGCTGCTGGGACCCTCCGGAAGCGGAAAGACCACGATACTGCGCATGATAGCGGGACTTGAAAGACCGGACAGCGGTGAGATCATCATCGACGGAAAAGTTGTCAACGATATTCCTGCCAGCGAACGCGGGATAGGCTTTGTGTTCCAGAGCTACGCACTGTTCCGCTACATGACCGTGTTTGACAACATCGCCTTCGGGCTTAAAGTCCGCAAGATGAACAAAGCGGCGATAAAAGAGCGCGTTACGGAGCTGATAAAGCTGATTGGGCTGGAGGGCTTCGAGAACCGCTATCCGTCCCAGCTTTCAGGCGGACAGCGCCAGCGCGTTGCATTTGCAAGGGCTCTTGCGCCGAACCCGCAGGTACTCCTGCTCGATGAGCCGTTTGCGGCAATAGACGCGAAGGTGCGCCAGGAGCTTCGCAAGTGGCTCAAGGATATGATACACAAGCTCGGTGTAACGGGGATATTCGTTACTCACGATCAGGACGAAGCTATAGAAGTTTCCGATGAGATAATCGTCACCAACAAAGGGCGCGTCGAGCAGTCGGGAACTCCCATTGACATATACCGCAATCCGACTACGGCATTCACCTCGGCGTTTTTCGGCGTGACATCGGAGCTTAAAGACTATAAGGCGTTCAAGTCATTTGATGAAGTCGATGAGTACGACAGGGCGATAGTTCGTCCGGAGTTTGTAAAGATCACAAAGAAAAGCGAAGTGCAGAAATACAAAAGCTCGGCAGTCGAAGGCAGAGTCGAGACAGTTGAGTTCCGCGGAAACAGCATAGAGATCACAGTGAGCTGCAACGGCAGTATTTTCAGCGCCCGCCGCAGTCTTGACGAACCTGCTGTCGAAGTCGGAGAGACAGTTGATGTGTTCATC
Organism: Ruminiclostridium sp.; assembly: GCA_017479645.1. Lineage (GTDB taxonomy): Bacteria > Bacillota > Clostridia > Oscillospirales > Ruminococcaceae > Ruminiclostridium_E. The sequence continues at coordinate 54,714 of JAFVBZ010000048.1, forward strand.
TACCGGATCTTCATTACGCATGGTGACTCGGTAAAGCTGCTGAAAAACAACGCTGTCCGCGAAGAGACCGTGGTTATCTGAGCGGCATGAAAGCACTTGGGATAAGCTATAAAAATGCGCCGTTATCCGTCCGGGAGCAGTTCTCGTTTGATGCGCAGAAACGTGAAGCTATACGTTCGGCGCTTGGAGCTTCCGTCGTTATCTGCACCTGCAACCGCACTGAGCTTTACTTCACCGACACAGACACCGGTAAAGCTGCCGCCCTGCTCAGAGAACTGTCCGGTGCCGGCAACATTACGGAATATCTGCGTATTTACGAGGACACCGCCGCACTGCGGCATCTGTTCCGTGTTACCTGCGGAATAGATTCCATGATACTCGGCGAGGACGAGATACTGCGGCAGGTCAAGGAAGCCTATGCGGAAGCGTCAGCCGCCGGCAGCACCGACTTTGAGCTGAACACGGCATTTCAGACTGCAATTACCTGCGCAAAGCGTATAAAGACGGAAACGACATTGTCGAAAACGCCGGTCTCGGCTGCAACTATCGCTGCAAATGAGGCTGCCCGGCTCGGCGGTAATGTGAATGTTCTGATGATAGGCGCAAGCGGAAAGATCGGTTCCTCAACGCTGAAAAATCTTCTCCCCCGCACGAACGTGCATATCACCCAGACTGCCCGCGCACATTCTGCGGGTACAGTGCAGTACGACGGCGTGAGGACTGTCCCGTATGACAGACGCTACGACTTCGCCGACAGCGCGGACTGCATAATCAGCGCAACTTCGAGTCCGCATTTCACACTGACAAAAGAACGGCTGGGCGCAGTGCTGCACACAAACAAGCCCCGGCTGCTGATCGACCTTGCGGTACCGCCGGATATCGAGCGGACAGTCGCCGGTATCGAGGGAGTGCGGCTTATCGGGATAGACGATCTCGGCGAGCTTGCAAGACGGAACAACGAGTTGAAAATGTCGGCTGCGGAACAGGCGGAGCTCATAATCAGCGAGGAGCTTGACGAGCTGAAAAAAAAGCTTGCGTTTCATGCGTTCCTGCCGCATCTTGACAAAGCGCGTGAATCGGCTGAACGGCTGACATTCGGCGAACTGCTCTATAAGCTCCGGGACGGACTTGACAGCACGCAGTTTGCGGCAGTGCTTGACGTTATGCGCGGATTGGAGTGAGAATATGGCATTCTTCCCTTTTTTCATTGACATTTCGGGCAGGAATATTCTGATCGTCGGCGGCGGCAAAGTTGCCTTGCGAAAGGCGGAAAAGCTGCTGCCCTTCGGCGCTGATATCGCGGCAGTCTCCCCTGCGTTCTGCGGCGGATTTCCGTCACTCGGCACGGTCTCTTTATACTGCCGTGAGTTCCGTGACAGCGACATTGACGGAGCTTTCGCGGTCATTGCCGCAACAGACGACAGAACTTTGAATGCGCATATCTACCGCATTTGTACCGAACGGAACATTCTCGTGAACACAGTTGATGACCCGGAGAACTGCGGGTTCTACTTTCCTGCTCTGGTGCAGTCCGGGAACGTGACCTGCGGCATTTCCACCGGCGGCGCAAGCCCTATATTTGCGCGTTACATAAAGGAAAAGGCTGCCGGTGTGCTTGACGGAAAAACGCTTGCGGCAGGTGAGATACTTGCGCGGTACAGACCTGTGATAAAGCGGAGATTTGACACCGAGGAACAGCGGAAATCCGTTGCGGAGAAGCTGCTGGAGCGCTGTACTGACGGCAGGGAACTGCCTGCCGATGAAGAGATCGACGAACTGTTGGAGAGCCTATGAAAATTCGTATCGGAACACGAAAAAGCAAACTTGCACTGATACAGTCGGAACTCGCCGCAAGCGTAATAAAAGCGGTGTTACCGAACGCAGAGACTGAGCTTGTTCACATAACCACAAAAGGCGACATAGTGCTCGACAAGCCGCTTGAAAAGATCGGCGGCAAGGGTGTTTTCATTGACGAGATCGAGCGCGCAATGCTCGCCGGTGAGATAGATATCGCCGTCCACAGCGCGAAGGATCTTCCCCTTGAACTTGCTGTGGGAACCTGTATCTGTGCAGTGCTCCCCCGTGCCGATGCACATGATGTCCTTGTCACACGCAGAGGCGAGGAAATGCCGGAAAAACCGGTCATCGGAACAAGCAGCACACGGCGCGCAGCAGGGGCGCGGAAACTGCTGAAAGGCGCAGTGACAGCCGATATCCGCGGAAATGTCGATACCCGGCTGCAAAAACTGTATGACGGGCAGTATGACGGGACAGTGCTTGCGGCTGCGGGACTTGCACGGCTCGGCGCGTTTTCGGACGAGCGCTTTGACTATAAGGAGATACCTTTCAGCGTACTCGTCCCTGCCCCATGTCAGGGCATTATCGCGGTGCAGTCCCGTGTCGGAGAAATTGCCGATAAACTTTGCGGGATAGGCAACAGCGAAACATTTTACTGCTTTGAGACGGAGCGGAAAGTGCTGGAACTGCTGAATGCGGGCTGTTCGTCGCCGGCGGGCGCATTTGCGGAAATATCCGGCGGAATGATCATGCTGACGGTAACGAAAGATCAGCAAAGGTCATTGACCGACAGCGCGGATATCACGGACAGGTTCAGACTTGCGGAAAGGCTGGTAAGTGCGCTGTGACAGGCTTTGTATATATCATGGGTGCTGGCTGCGGCTCGGCAGACCTTATCACAGTGCGCGGGCAGAATGCGCTGAAAAAGTGCGATACGGTGGTTTATGACGCGCTTATCGACAGCGCGCTTCTGTATAATGCAAGGGAAAATACGGAGCTGATATGCGTGGGAAAGCGTTCGGGTGCGCACTCCGCAAAACAGGAAGATATCAATGCTCTGCTTGTGGAAAATGCCCTTGCCGGACGCACAGTTGCGCGCCTTAAGGGCGGAGACCCGTTTGTATTCGGCCGCGGCGGCGAGGAGATCACGGAGCTGCAAAAGCACGGTATTCCGTTCTCTGTCATACCCGGGATATCATCATGTATCGCTGCCCCGGAGCTTGCCGGAATACCGGTCACCCACCGGAATATGAGCCGTGAGTTTCACGTCATAACCGCGCACACAGCGGACGGAGAGCGTGATTTTTCACAGTATGCAAATCTTGACGGAACGCTTGTTTTTCTCATGGGACTGAATGCGCTCCCGGAAATTTCGGCAGGACTCATGCACGGCGGGGTTTCTCCGGCAACTCCCGCTGCCGTAATAAGTGAGGGCGGGACGGCACAGCAGAAAGCGGTGCGGGGAACCCTCGCGGACATAGCGGAAAAAGCGGCGGGAATGCCCGCTCCGGCGGTTATAGCTGTCGGCGGGACTGCGGCGTTCGACTTTTCGTGCAGTAAGCGGCAAGGTGCGCTTTCCGGCGTTTCGGTGACTGTAACCGGCACGGAAAGATTCACGGAGAAGCTTGCCGGTCTGCTTGAGGCTGACGGTGCAGATGTAAAGCGGTACAGCCACCTGCAAATTGTCAGAAAGCAGGAGATTCCGGCGCTTGACGGGTATAGCTGTATCGCGTTCACAAGCTCTTACGGTGCGGAGATGTTCGTTGAACACTGCAAAGAAAAGCGCATAGACCTGCGCTCTCTCGCGTGCATGAAGATAGCCGCTGTCGGAAGAGGGACTGCCGGTACTCTTGCGGACGCAGGCATTATTCCCGATATAATTCCCGACAGATTCACAGTAGCCGATCTTGCCGATGCGATAGCAGACAGCACACCCGGAAAGGTGCTGATACTGCGGGCGGCTCTCGGTTCGGAACAGCTTACGGAGCGGCTTGCAAAGCGGAATATATTATTCGATGATGTTAAGATATATGATACTGTGAGCAGACCGGGGATACCGGCGGAGCGCGCCGATACCGACTACATCGTGTTCGGCAGTTCGTCGGGAGTTCAGCACTTTTTTGAGGGTGGAAGCACGATATCCGGCAAAACAAAGACAGTCTGCATAGGAGTGCAGACTGCCGACAGCGTCAAAAAATATACTGACAGCGAAATTATCACCGCCGCCCCTCATACGGCGCAGGGTGCGGCTGCTGCAATAAAAGGAGACAGGAAATGAGAAGGTTCAGAAGGCTTCGCGCAAGTGAGGAAATACGCTCGCTCGTCCGCGAAACAAGACTCGGCAAAAGCGAGCTGATATACCCGATTTTCGTCATCGAAGGTGAGGGTATCAAGGCTCCTGTCCCGTCTATGCCGGGGATTTACCAATGGTCGCCAGACCGCGTTGACGATGAGCTTGACAGGGTCGATAAAAGCGGTATTTCCGGCATACTGATATTCGGCATACCGGCGCACAAAGACGAATATGCAACCGAGGCTTATAACGGGAACGGCATCACTCAGCACGCGATACGACATATAAAGGAGAAGTACCCGCGGCTGCTTGTTATCGCGGACGTCTGCCTTTGCGAATACACTTCCCACGGGCATTGCGGAGTTGTATGCGGTCACGAGATAGCGAACGACAAAACGCTTCCGCTGCTCTCAAAAATGGCGGTCAGCCTTGCAGACGCCGGTGCGGATATAATCGCTCCGTCTGACATGATGGACGGGCGGGTGGCTGCAATAAGAAAGGCGCTCGATGAAAGCGGTCACATCAACACGCCGATAATGTCCTACAGCGCGAAGTTCGCGTCGGGGTACTACTCGCCTTTCCGCGATGCGGCACAGTCGGCTCCCGCGTTCGGCGACCGGCGCACTTACCAGATGGACCCAGCAAACGGGCGCGAAGCGCTCCGCGAGATAGCTGACGACATCGACGAGGGCGCGGATATGGTCATAGTAAAGCCCGCGCTTGCGTATCTTGATGTGCTGCGTACAGCACGCGACAGGTTCGGACTTCCGATCGCTGCGTACAACGTCAGCGGCGAATACAGCATGGTCAAGGCTGCGGCGGCGAACGGCTGGATAGACGAAAAGCGGATCGTGCTTGAAAACCTTACGGCAATAAAACGTGCCGGGGCGGATATCATCATCACATATCACGCGCTTGATGCCGCAGAATGGATAAAAGAATGAATACAACAAGATCATCTGAATTGTTCGCAAAAGCGAAAACTCTCATGCCGGGCGGTGTGAACAGCCCTGTCCGCGCGTTCGGGAGCGTCGGGCGCGAACCGCTGTATATAGCCGGTTCCCGCGGTGACCGTATCACTGACGCGGACGGAAACGAATATATCGACTACGTCTGCTCGTGGGGACCCGACATTCTCGGTCACGCTCACCCGGCTGTCATTGACGCGGTGAAGAGAGCGTGCGGAAAGGGGCTTACATACGGTGCTTGTCACGAGGGCGAGATCATACTCGCCGAAAAGATAAGGGCTCATTTCCCGTCAATGGAACTGCTTCGGCTGGTGAACTCCGGTACGGAAGCTGCGATGAGCGCAGTTCGCGCCGCACGGGGTTTCACAGGACGCGAAAGAATAGTGAAGTTTGAGGGCTGTTATCACGGACATTCCGACGGTCTGCTCGTAAAGGGCGGTTCGGGACAGCTCACAAACTCCGTTCCGGACAGCGCGGGAGTCCCGGCTGGCTTCACGGAAAACACGCTGCTTGCGCGGTACAACGATGCGAATTCGGTGAAGGCGCTGTTTGAGCATTATCCGGACAGTATCGCCGCGGTCATTGTCGAACCCTGTGCGGCAAACATGGGCGTTGTACCGCCGGAAAAGGGATTTTTGCAGTCGCTTCGTGACATTACGAAAAAATACGGTGCGCTGCTGATATTCGACGAAGTGATAACGGGATTCCGGCTGTCAATAGGCGGTGCGCAGGAGTTTTACGGCATAAAGCCGGATATGACTGCCCTCGGAAAGATAGTCGGCGGTGGAATGCCCCTTGCGGCATACGGCGGAAAGCGTGAGATAATGGAGCAGGTAGCGCCTCTCGGCGCGGTATATCAGGCGGGAACGCTTTCCGGAAACCCGATAGCAACAGCAGCGGGAATTGCGCAGATAACGCAGATAGAGCACACTCCCGATCTGTACGCGGAGCTTGAAAGGAAGAGCGCAGTGCTTGAAGCTGCAGCAAGGAAAGCTGGACTTAACGTGAACAGGTGCGGATCGCTGATGACGGTGTTTTTCACGGATACGCAGGTCACCGGCTACGAAACGGCACTGACTGCAAACAGAGAGGAGTACGCGAGGTTTTTCTCGTATCTGCTGGATAACGGCATCTACGCAGCGCCGTCACAGTTTGAGGCGATGTTCGTTTCATACGCGCACACCGATGAGGATATAGCAAAAACGGCTGAAATAATTGCACATTACAGGAAGGAGAACTGATATGGCAGTTGATTACTCGACACTCAAAAAAGGCGGATTTATGCGCCAGAAGCAAAAAGACAATTTCTCGCTGCGCTTGCGCGTTGTCGGCGGCAATGTCACCGCGGAACAGCTTGCGAAGATAGCGGAGGTAGCCGAAAAATACGGCGACGGTCACGTTCATCTCACCTCGCGCCAGAGCATCGAGATACCGTTCATCAAGCTCGCTCAGATCGACGAAGTGAAGAACGCACTCGCGGAGGGTGATGTACAGCCCGGAGTCTGCGGTCCGCGCGTTCGCACCATTACCGCCTGTCAGGGAAGTGCTATTTGCCCCAGCGGGTGCATCGACACCTACGCACTTGCGAAAGAGCTTGACGAGCGGTACTACGCTCGGGAGCTTCCCCACAAGTTCAAATTCGGCATAACCGGCTGTCAGAACAACTGCCTCAAAGCGGAGGAAAACGATCTCGGCATAAAGGGCGGCCTTAAAGTGACATGGAAGGAAGCGGACTGCATACACTGCGGAGTCTGCGAAAAGGTCTGTCGTTCGCAGGCTATAACCGTGCAGGACGGCAGGATCACCGTTGACGAGGGCAAGTGCAACTTCTGCGGACGCTGCATCAAGTCCTGCCCCACGGACGCATGGGACTATGTCAGCGGTTACATCGTATCATTCGGCGGACTTTTCGGAAACAGCATCGCAAAGGGTGAACCGATCGTTCCGTTCATCGAGGATCACGACACGCTTATGCGGGTATGCGACGCGGCGATAGAGTTTTTTGCGGAGAACGCAAAGCCCAGCGAGAGGTTTCGTTTCACACTCGAACGGGTGGGGCAAGACAAGTTCCGCGAAGTTATCTTAAATGCAATTGAACGGAAATAACATCAAATGAAGACCGAAAGAATTAAGACCGATATACTGATCATCGGCGGAGGGACTGCGGGCTGCTACGCGGCAGTGACTGCCGCCGAAAACTCCGACAAACAGATACTTATATGCGAAAAGGCGCACGTTAAAAGAAGCGGCTGTCTCGCCGCGGGAGTGAACGCGCTCAACGCCTATATCACCGAGGGGAGAACTCCGCGGGATTACGCCGATTACTGCATGAAGGACGCGGCGGGGATAGCGCGGGAGGATCTGCTGGTCACCATGTCAGAGCGGCTCAACGCTGTCACGGAGAGACTTGAAAAAGAAGGACTGGTCATTCTCAAAGACGAGCATGGAAAATACGTCACCCGCGGGAACCGGAATATCAAGATAAACGGCGAGAACATCAAGCCGCTGCTTGCGGGAATGGCGGAGCGTCAGCCGAATGTACGCATTCTGAACCGCGTGAACATCATCGACCTCGACGTTGCCGGCAATCGTGTGAACGGAGCTTTCGGAATAGGCATCGAAAACGATACTTTCTATGTTATCGAGGCAGGTGCTGTGCTGATAGCAACAGGAGGCGCGGCGGGACTTTACAAGCCGAACAATCCCGGATTCTCGCGGCACAAGATGTGGTACTGCCCGTTCAATACCGGTGCGGGCTACGCTATGGGGATACGTCACGGCGCGGAGATGACGACATTTGAGATGCGGTTTATCGCACTTCGCTGCAAAGACACGATAGCACCTACCGGAACGCTTGCACAGGGCGTAGGCGCAAAGCAGACAAACTCGCTCGGAGAGATCTATGAGCAGAAGTACGGTCTGACCACATCGGAGCGCGTTTACGGTACAGTCGCGGAGAATGCGGCGGGCAGAGGACCCTGCTTCCTGCAAACGAAAGGCATCACGGAGGAGCAGGAGCAGTCCCTTATCAAAGCCTACCTGAACATGGCGCCGTCACAGACTCTGCACTGGACAGAGAGCGGCGAACTGCCAGGCGAATACAACGTTGAGATCGAAGGCACGGAGCCGTACATAGTCGGCGGGCATACCGCAAGCGGTTTCTGGGTGGATACCGACCGCTCCACTACGATAAGGGGACTGTACGCTGCCGGAGATGTATCCGGCGGAGCACCACAGAAGTATGTTACCGGCGCGCTTGCCGAGGGCGAGATAGCCGCGCTTGCCATGCTGAACTATCTCGGAAGCGGTACACCCGGAACAGTCTTCGAAGAGAGCGTTTCCTCGCATGAAAAAGAGATATCGGGATTTCTTGAAAACTCCGGCAGCCCTTATACTGCGGAACAGCTTGAAGAGGCGATGCAGACCGTAATGGACAGTTACGCGGGCGGGATAAAGATGAACTACCGCTTCTCGGAGAACAGCCTTGACATCGCCGACCGCCGTATCGTGCAGCTGCAAGCTCTTTCGGACAGCCTTCATGCTGATGATATGCAGGAACTTATGTACATTTACGAGCTGCGTGAAAGGCTCACCGTATGCCGAACAGTCATCGCACATCTGAAAGCCCGTCATGAAACGCGCTGGCACTGCTTTGCCGAAAATTCCGACTACCCGGAGCGTGACGACGGACGTTGGAACGTGTTTGTAAACTCCCGCTTCGTGAACGGCGAGACCGAGATCATTTTAAGGAGAGTGAGCGGCAGTTGAGTATTGAGATAGATAAGAAAAAATGTGTCGGCTGCGGCAGATGCAGGGACGTTTGTCCAGGAACGCTCATCGCGCTTGACAGCGATCGCCGGGCTTATATAAAATACCCGCGTGACTGCTGGGGCTGCACGAGTTGTATAAAAGAGTGTCCCGTGTATGCGATACGGTTCTTTCTCGGAGCCGACATGGGGGGTCTCGGAAGCCGGCTGCACACTGAAAAAGACGGCGATATCCTGCGCTGGGTGATAGAAAAGCCCGGCGGCAGTACAGCCGTGATAAATGTGGATACAAGAGAGTCAAATAAATATTAGTGGATCAGGAGATGATGAAATGTCCGAATTATCGCACCTTGACGAGCTTGAAGCAGAAGCGGTGTACATAATACGCGAAGTTGCTGCGGAATGCGAAAAGCCCGTGATGCTCTATTCTATCGGAAAGGACAGCTCGGTGATGCTGCATTTGGCGCTCAAAGCGTTCTATCCGGAGAAACCGCCGTTCCCGTTCCTGCACGTCAATACGACATGGAAGTTTAAGGAAATGATTAAATTCCGCGACGAGACAGCAAAAAAACTCGGCATCGAAATGCTCGAATACATCAACGAGAACGGTGTGAAGCAGGGTATAAACCCATTCGATCACGGCGCGGCTTACACCGACATCATGAAGACGCAGGCGCTCAAGCAGGCACTCGGCAAGTACGGTTTCACCGCGGCATTCGGCGGCGGCAGACGTGACGAGGAGAAATCCCGCGCCAAGGAACGTATTTTCTCGTTCCGAAGCGTGTCACACGCGTGGGATCCGAAGAACCAGCGCCCCGAGATGTGGAAGCTCTACAACACGAAGATCAACAAGGGTGAGAGCATACGCGTATTCCCGATATCAAACTGGACGGAAAAGGATATATGGCAGTACATTCGCCGCGAGAAGATCGACATCGTGCCTTTGTATTTCGCCGCAGTGCGCCCGGTGGTGGAGCGGGACGGAAACATCATAATGGTCGATGACGACAGGTTCCCGCTGAAAGAGGGCGAGGTACCGCAGATGAAGTCGGTGCGGTTCCGCACGCTCGGCTGTTATCCGCTCACCGGCGGTATAGAGAGCACTGCGTCAACGCTTGACGAGATAATCGAAGAAACGCTTGCAAGCGTCGAATCCGAGCGCACATCCCGCGTTATCGACAACGAGACTGCGGGAAGTATGGAGCGCAGAAAGAGAGAGGGGTATTTCTGATGAGCAAAGGACTTTTAAAGTTCATTACCTGCGGGAGCGTTGACGACGGCAAATCCACGCTTATCGGACATATCCTCTACGATGCGAAGCTGATATATGCCGATCAGGAAAAGGCGCTCGAACTTGACAGCAAGGTGGGCAGCACCGGCGGACAGATCGACTACTCCCTGCTTCTCGACGGACTTATGGCGGAACGTGAGCAGGGCATCACGATAGATGTCGCATACCGCTACTTCACTACCGATGCCAGAAGCTTCATCGTCGCGGACACTCCCGGTCACGAGGAATATACCCGGAATATGGCGGTGGGAGCGTCATTCGCGGAGCTTGCGATAATTCTTGTTGACGCGTCGCAGGGCGTTCTTGTGCAGACCCGCAGACATGCGAGGATATGCAGTCTCATGGGCATTTCGCACTACGTTTTCGCTGTCAACAAAATGGATCTGGTGCAATATTCCGAGAGACGTTTCGGCGAGATCCTCGCGCAGATAAACGAGCTTTCGGCAGAGCTTAAACTCGGCGATGTCAAAGTCATACCGCTGTCCGCGACAGCCGGCGACAACGTGACCGAACCTTCCGCAAATATGCCGTGGTATTCCGGAGAACCGCTGCTGAAATATCTTGAAAATGTTGATGTCAGCGATAGTGATAGTACCGAAAAGTTCTATATGCCGGTGCAGCGCGTCTGCCGTCCCGACCGCACATTCCGCGGATTCCAGGGTCAGACAGAAGCAGGTTCCGTCTCCGTCGGTGATACAGTGCGCACCCTTCCAAGCGGAGAGACAGCGACTGTAAAGGGCATTCTCGTTGCCGACAGGCAGGCGGATACCGCTTATGCCGGACAGCCCGTAACAATAACGCTCGACCGCGAAGTCGATGTTTCACGCGGCTGTGTGATCACGAAAGACGAGAATATAGCCGCTTACGGAACACTTGACGTTTCGCTGCTGTGGACAGACGACAGCAATCTGGAGATCGGCGGCGACTGCCTTGTAAAGCTCGGAACGAAGCTGATACCGGCTGTTGTCACAGAAATAAAGTATGCCGTAGATGTGAACACCGGCGAGCATATCCCCGCCAAAACTCTCGGAAAGAACGGGATAGCACGATGCACGATAAAGCTGTCCGAGCCGATAACTGCCGACAGATTCGCACTTCACAAGACCCTCGGTGAGCTTATCCTCATAGACCGCGTGACGAATATGACAGCGGCTTGCGGAGTTGTGGAAGATGTGCTTGACAAGGCTGTTTCCGGGCAGGAAAAAGCCGCGTTCACCGACGGAGTTCTCACGGCACGCGGTGATCTTTTCGAGGAGTTCTATTATGATGTGAACAGCTACAATGTCTTTCACGCACAGACCATAAACAGCACCTTCCGTGTCGGGGACGAGATACCTGTGCGCGGAAAAAGCTTCGCGTACCCCGATGATTTTGATATCATCGTAATGCGGGACAGGGTAGCTGTGCTGATACGCAATAGAAAAGTCGAGCGGCTCGTAAGATTCGATGATTACTATTACGACTGCACCGCTCCGATAGTAAACGGGCGCGGTTTTGCGGTGCTTGCCAAAAACGGCGAGGACGTAAAGCGGTTCATCGCTGAATATGAAAGATCAGACGAAAACTCGCTCCCGGAGCTTTTCGGCAAGTGGCTGGATTTCGACACTTACCGGAAAATATACATTTCGGGGGCATATATCTGATCCGAAAGCTTACTGCATTTTTTGAAAACTCTTGTATAACACAAACACGGTCAGACCGATATTACCGGACTGACCGCGTTTTCATTTATCACATTTCAGATGATATATCACGTTTCGTCAAACTCGCTTACCAGCGCGGAGACCGTCTGCTTCGCGTCACCGTAGATCATCACGGTGTTGTCATTGGTGAAGAGCGGGTTCTCCACTCCGGAGAAGCCTGCGCCCTTACCGCGCTTCAGCACGAATACGGTGCGCGCTTCGAATGCGTTGATTATGGGCATTCCGTACAGCGGCGAAGTCTCGTCGTTGATAGCGGAGGGGTTTACAACGTCGTTCGCGCCGATAACGATAGCAACGTCCGTATTCGGCATCTGCGGGTTCATCTCGTCCGCGGTCTTTAACTGCTCATACGGAACATTCGCCTCGGCAAGCAGCACATTCATGTGACCGGGCATTCTTCCCGCTACCGGGTGGATAGCGAAGCTTACTTCCGCGCCGTTTGCTTCGAGCTTGTCACAAAGCTCTTTTACAGCGTGCTGCGCCTGTGCAACTGCCATACCGTATCCGGGTATGAATACGACCGAGCTTGCCGCTTCAAGAACGAGATATGCGTCCTCAACGGACATGGAGCGGGGCTCTTTCTGCTCGCCGGCAGCGCCTTTCTTTGCGGCTCCCGCCGTGCTTCCGAAGAGGAGACTGTACAGCGTGCGGTTCATAGCCTTGCACATTATCAGCGTGAGGATAAGTCCCGATGTTCCTACAAGGCAGCCGGACACAACAAGCACCGAGTTGCTTATCGCAAGACCCGCGAAAGCTGCCGCAAGTCCGGAGAATGCGTTCAGCAGGGAGATGATGACCGGCATATCTCCGCCGCCGATAGCGATGACCATAGTGAAGCCGAGGATAAGGAATGCCGCGGTAACGATGATGATGCCGATCATTCCCATGTTAGCGTCAAGTATTCCCGCAATGCAGAGCGCGTACATCACAACTCCCGCAAGTCCTGTAACTGCAAGAAGCGCGTTTATGAAGTTCTTGCCGGGAATGTTCACATTCTTCTTGAACATCTTGCCGGAGAGCTTGCCCCATGCCACTACCGAACCTGTGAATGCTATAGCGCCTATCGCTACCGTAAGTCCCAGCGCAATGGACGAGAACACATTTATCTCGCCGTCGGTAAGATACTGCGTGAGAGCCACAAGCAGCGATGACAGACCGCCGAATCCGTTGAACAGCGCTACAAGCTGCGGCATTCCCGTCATTTCGACTTTCTTTGCCCATACAGCGCCGATGATGCCGCCGATAATGATAGCCGCAAGCGCCCAGAGATAGGCGTTCTTCAAAGGCTCATTGAAGAGTGTATCAGTGACGTTCTTTTCGAGCAGTACGGTAACGACTGCAATAAGCATACCGACTGCGGACATAAGGTTTCCCTTTCTTGCGGTGTCCGCCTTTCCCAGCAGCTTTATGCCGCGGATAAACAGCACCGCGGAGACCATATAAAGTATCGTGGTCAGTATAACACTGACGTTTTCCCAGTTCACTTCTTATCGTCTCCTTTCTTCTTGAACATTTCAAGCATTCTGTCCGTAACCATATAGCCGCCGATAACGTTTATCGCCGCAAGCAGTATTGCAAGAAATCCGAATATCGCGCCCACGATGCCGTCCGTGTGCAGTGCCACTGCTGTTGCGGAAATTGCGCCTACTATCGTGATACCGGAGATCGCGTTCGTACCCGACATGAGCGGGGTGTGCAGCTGCGACGGGACTTTTGAGATCAGCTCAACGCCGAGAAATCCCGCGATAACGAACACGAAAACCAGCAGTAATATTTCACCAATTGCCATTTTACTTATCCCCCTTGAACCTTTCATGTATGATCCTGCCGCCCTGTGTCAGCAGGCAGCCCTTCATTATCTCGTCTTCAAGCTTCACATCGAGTTCCTTTGTTTCCTTGTTGTAGAAGTGGGTGAGGAACGCGGTGAAGTTTCCGGAAAGCATTTTAGATGCGTCATACGGCACCTGTCTTTCAAGCAGGTCGCCGGACATTATGATAACTCCGTTGTCGGTGACTACTTCCTCGAAAAGCTTCGAGCCTTCCACATTTCCGCCGGTGGAGACAGCCATATCCACAACGACAGCGCCGGGCTTCATGCGGTCAAGCACATCTTTTCCGATAAGGCGGGGAGCCTTGCGTCCGAACACTTTCGCGGTGGTTATAACAATGTCGGAGCGCTCACAGACTTTAGCCTGCGCTTCCTGCTGCTTTGCTATCTGTTCGGGAGTAAGCTCTTTGGCATAGCCCTGCTCGGTCTGCCCCATTTCACCGAGATCTATCTTCACGAAGCTCGCGCCGAGGGACTTTACCTGGTCTTCTACGACTGGGCGGGTATCGAACGCGTCAACCCTTGCACCGAGACGTTTTGCAGTCGCTATCGCCTGGAGTCCCGTAACGCCTACGCCGATAATGAACGCACGGGCAGGGTTTATCGTACCCGACGGAGTTACCATCATAGGCAGTATCTTCGGCATTCTCGCCGCCGCATTCACGACTGCCACATATCCCGCGAGGGAAGTCTGTGAGGACTGAACGTCCATTTTCTGCGCCAGCGTGGTACGCGGTATCATTTCAAGCGACACCGCCTGCAAACCGGCAGCCGCCATTTTATTCAGCAGCTCCTTCTCGTTGAACGGGTCGAGGTAGCTTAAATGGAGGGTGTTCTTCTCGATGCCGTCGATGCTTCCGGGCTTCATTATACGCAGAACAATTTCGCTGCCCTTATAGCCCTCCTCATTGGAAGCCACAAGAACAGCGCCTGCCTTCTCATAAGCCTCGTCATTGAAGCCGCTTTTGATCCCTGTTCCCTTTACCGCCTTTATCTCATATCCCATTCCGATGAGCTTTTTCACATCGTCGGGAATGAGCGCGGTCCGCGTTTCCAGCGGATCGGTCTCCTTACATAAAAGTATTTTTTTCATCAAATATCTCCTTCCTTTTTAGGCTGAAAAATACATTTAAGCAGTACCGTAAACAAATACGGTACTGCTTATTGCTATTGTTTAATCCCACGCTTCGGTATCCTGCGAATAAACGCTGTTTGCGTTATTATCCGTCTCTGTCCGCGTGAGTGTTTCCCCGATGTACATTCCGGGGTGTTCATTGATCGGAACAAAATAATTCTTATCCATAGTATTCCTCCGATAAGGGGAAGAGCCTTCCCCGAATATTTAATTGTGCATTGTGCATTGTGAATTGTGCATTATACAATGCCCTGTGCGTTCATAGCGTCGAGAACTTTCTCAAAACCTGCGATATTCGCTCCGACAACGAAGTTGTCCTTATAACCGTACTTCTCGGCAGCGTCCGCGATGTTGTGATAGAGGTTCACCATTATCTGGTTCAGCTTCTTGTCAACTTCCTCGAATGTCCAGCTGAGTCTCTCGCTGTTCTGGGACATCTCAAGCGCGGAGGTAGCTACGCCGCCCGCGTTTGCAGCCTTGCCGGGAATGAAGAACACATTGTTCTCCTGAAGATACTTTGTAGCCGCTTCGGTAGTAGGCATATTCGCGCCCTCGCATACAGCGATCGCGCCGTTTGCAACAAGCTGCTTTGCGTCCTCGATGTCAAGCTCGTTCTGTGTAGCGCAGGGAAGTGCGATATCAGCCTTGATCTGCCATACGCCGCGTCCCTCGTGATACTCGGAGTTAGGACGGTACTTCTTATACTCGGTAAGGCGTGCGCGGTCGATCTCCTTGATCTGCTTGAGAGCGTCAACGTCGATACCGTCGGGATCATATACCCAGCCTGTGGAATCCGAGCAGGTAAGCACTTTCACGCCGAGCTGCTGTGCCTTCTGGATAGCGTAGATAGCCACATTGCCCGCGCCGGAAACTACCGCAGTCTTGCCTGCTATGTCGATGCCGTGAGCGCGGAGAAGCTCCTCGGTGATGTATAGAAGTCCGTAGCCGGTAGCCTCTGTTCTTGCGAGAGAGCCGCCGTAGGACAGACCCTTGCCGGTGAGAGTACCCTCGAAAAGTCCGCGGATACGCTTGTACATACCGAACATATAGCCGATCTCACGTCCGCCTGTGCCGATGTCGCCTGCGGGAACATCGGTGTCAGCGCCTATGTACTTGTAGAGTTCAAGCATGAAGCTCTGGCAGAAGTTCATTATCTCGCGGTCTGACTTGCCCTTCGGGTCAAAGTCGGAACCGCCCTTTCCGCCGCCTATCGGAAGTCCGGTAAGGCTGTTCTTGAAGATCTGCTCAAAACCGAGAAACTTGATGATACCGATATTTACCGACGGGTGCAGTCTGAGTCCTCCCTTATAGGGACCGATAGCGGAGTTGAACTGTACGCGGTAGCCGGTG
>JAFVBZ010000049.1 GCA_017479645.1 Ruminiclostridium sp.
ATGGAAAGGGCAGAAAAAATGAAAAATCATGAAAATGCAAAGCAGATGAAGTTCACGGAGATCACTCCGGAATACATCGAGCCGAAGAAGTCGCATAAGGCAATAAGCGTTGTAGCAGGCATTGCCGGAACAGCGGCAGTCCTAACCGGAGCGGTATTCGGGCTGAACTGGCTGAGTGAGCACGGCGGGCTGAAAGGTCCGGATGTGCAGGGAGCGGGAGCAGGCTCGTCGGCTGCATCGGAAACGGAACTCTTGTACACCATGCCGGCAAAGGAAGGCGAGGAGTTTGTCGCGCCCGATTTCGATTTGCCTGTTCCGGAAACGCTCCCTGATATAAGGTTTGCTTACGGAAACAAACTCATATTTCACGACGCCGAAGTTACACTCAGCGGCATAAACTATGACGGAAATAAGCTTGAAGCTTTCTTTGATCTGTTGTACACCGGTGACGACTATGAGAACTATTCGCCCTTGTACGCGAGGGTAGATATCAATTACACAATGACCGACGGAGAGATAGAATATATCCAAAGTGACGATTATGAGGAAAATTTTACTTGTCAGTTATTTGAAAATCCCGAACCCGACAGCTCATTTATTGTCGTTTACACTGTACCGATAAAACTTGAACCGAACAAAGACTATGCTGTCTCTATCGCTTATTTCAACCCTGATCACAACGGGCAGAACGGCAGCAGTACGCAAGGTATAGAAGCGGACCGACTACGTTATAAATATGTTTACAAACCTTCGCAGAAATCTGGGCTTAACGAGCTCCCCGACATTACCGGACTGAATATAGAAGACGCAAAGGAAAAACTTGAAAACGCACATATAAACTACTCGATCAGCCGTCATGCAAGCGACGAAGTACCCGAAAACTGCGTGATACGGACTCTGCCGCAGGCGGGAGCTGAGATCAACTCATCGGTCATCGTCAGCATCAGTGTCAGCAGCAGTGTTCCGGCGGTGTTTGACGATTTTGCCGCTGCCGGAAAGGTTTACGGACTTGACCTACTTGATTTCGGCGTAGGCGTGAAAGTCCATGCCGCGCAGGTTTTCGGGTGCGAGATCATACAGGCGAGCAAGTACATGGAAAATGTACAGTTCAACGAGGACGGAACGATAGGCGGCGAAGTTCCTACTACAATAGGTTCGCCTAACGAATCAAGAGGCAGCATTAAGCCCGAGTTCCATACGCAGACCGTTATTCTTGCAGACACTCTCGAAGAGCGCATGAACGGCTTTAAGAATATGATATCCAACAATATCGAAGACTGCGAACACGAGTCATATTACAGCGAAAAGCTCGGACTTACCGTTGATGTGTATTACGGAAGGACCGGTAATGTATCGAACGGTTTCGGAACAGAAAATATAACCTCCGTGGCAGTCTTTGACGACGGAGATGTGCTCTATATTCTTTCCATTGAAAACACGGCATGTCTCGCGGACGTTGAAACAGCGGCAAGGAAAGTGACCGACTATGACCAGAAAAACGGCTATTACGAAGGCGAAGAAGCTATCGACATTCTGAAACAGTACGCAGGCGAGGATTACTGCTTCCCGTTTGATAAGCTGGAGAAAGAGAAAGTATCATACTATGACGGCGATAAATGGACTAACAGCGACGAGATCATGTTCAATTTCGCCGTTGGTGAGGAAGGTGTTCCGATAAAGGCGATCACGAGCGGTACAGTTGTTGAAACATTTTCCAAAAATGTCCCCGGGTATGCAGAAGGCATTTACATCACCATACAGGCGGCTGACGGAAGAAAGTGGAGATACAGACATCTCAGCGACTTTTATGTGACCGAGGGAGACGACGTGCGCGCAGGTGATGTTATTGCCGCAGTCGGCGCTACCGGCTGGTGTACGGGTCCGTGCCTGTCGATATCTTTCCCTGACGACGAAGCTGAACCGCAGGCGCTCGAAGGCGGCATTGTAGGGACTGCAACAAACATAGATTAATAAACCTATCCCCGTACCGCACAAGCGGTACGGGGCTTTTGTTGCATTTGCTGTAAAACTGATGTATAATATTAGTGATTTTGCTAAATTTAAAAAACTTTTCAAAAATAAGTCTAATTTTTAATGACCGGATCGTGTTATTGTCAAAGGTACCTTAATACGGAAAGAAGGGTAGGAATGACCGGAAGTGAACTTGAGCGATATGTACGACAGTATTATTCAAGCGTTTACAGTGTAGCATTGTGCGGCTGTAAAAATCCGAGTGATGCTTGTGATATTGCACAGGAAGTATTTCTGAAGCTGTACCTTCATAATGGGAAATTTAACGAAGATGAGCATGTTAAAGCATGGCTGCTCCGATGTACTATGAATAAATGCAAGGATATCCTGAGATCACACTGGAACAGATATTCGCTGCCGTTGGAAGCCGCCTCGGAAAAGACAAGCGGTATGAACTATAATAAAGACGAAAACAGTCTTATTCCGATACTTATGAAAGTCAGCAGGAAATGCCGCATTGCGTTGTACCTGTATTACTATGAGGAATATACCGTGAATGAGATCGCTGAAATACTGGGTATAAGCGTATTTGCCGTGAGAGCAAGGATAAAACGCGGCAAAAATCAGCTCAGACTGCTTTTGGAAAAAGGAGAAAACGATCATGGATTATAAAATGTTTTTCAAAAAAGCTTTTTCCGATATCCGGAAAGAACATTCATGCCCCGATGATGAAACAGTAGTCAACAACATACTGGAAAGGGCAAAAACAATGAACAATAACAACGAAAACGAAAGAACATACAATACGCAGGCGTATGAAGTACAGCCAACACCGACAAAAGGACATAAAGCCCTCAGCGTAGTCGCAGGCATAGCCGGGACAGCCGCAGTTCTCACCGGAGCGGTATTCGGGCTGAACTGGCTGAACGAGCACGGGGGACTTAAAGAGGGAGGTATCGGGAGCAGCAACGGCGCGGGGTATCATGAGGATATGACCGAGCCCGCGCAGAGTGAAGCAGCGACAATGGAAGCAATGACCGTATCAAAAGCTAAGACAGAAGTTCCTGCGACTTTTGAACTCACCACATCAGCCGTAACTGTCATAATAAACAGCTATGAGTTTGACGGAAAGACACTTAATCTGAATTGGGATGTGTTATTTGATAACGAACTTGAAAAGTATAATGATCCAGAAAAAAATTGGTATCTGCTTGTAAACGGCATGAAGAATATGGACGCTTTTCCCTTTATGGGTGAACCTGATGAGAACATAAAGCACATATTTACTGTGACAAACAGCTTCTCCGTTTCGGAAAGAATAAAGAATTGCTCCATGACTGTTGAACTGGAAAATCCTGCGGACAGCATTGACCTGATAATCCCGCCTACCGTTCATGATGATTTCGACGTTCCCGAATATACCTTCACTGCGACCGTAAATGCGGATAATGTTCAGCCTGCGGTCAATGAAAATACCGGAAAAATGATATATCATAATGGTGTTGCAGCGCTTGAATATGATGATTGTACTATCGTGATAACCGATTATAAGTTTGACGGTCTCCGGCTCGATCTGACATACGATTATTACCCGAAATACCTGAAGAGCGGGTATCATATCCTGCTTGGCAGTACCGCGACAAACATCGGCTCTGCATTTGGAACAATCGACATGGAAGCCTTTGAAAAACACGAACCGTATCCAAGTTACGGAAATAAAACATCGTATATGCTGTTTTCCCCCGCGGACGAGATAGATGTGGGCTTTATTACCGAGAGCGATAATCAAATAGTTGGACCGCCGGAGATAGTGCGGCGCATAGACGATACCGAGGTCAACGGGATAAATAGCGATCTGCGCCGCGAAACGGTAAAAGATATCGTTCACTGCACGCTCCCTGTAAATACGGAGAATGGTACAGATGTTGTCGATGTGTCAGCATGGGTGGAGCAGCCTAACGGAAAGAGCCTGGAGCTTGACCGTATGTATATCGCAAACTCCGTGATAATGTGTGTTTACCGGAATGTCGGCGAGGATATATTCAATGACTGGGACGATGATATCGCAGATATGGAAGTCTTTCTCATCAATGAAACGGACGATATCAAGATGTCGGAAACGCCGAATCACGTATATGACGAATACGCAGAAGAGAAATGGGCTCGTCACTGTAAGTTTGGTGACACGATCTATACATTCTACTATTCCGACAGAGAGTTCGGCTGGGACGACGTTAGAGCCGTTTATCTTGGCGGTAAATGTGTTATAAGCAAGGACGGGGATACAAATACATTTTATCAGCCCTCCTGCTTCCAGAGCTTCTATATCCCTCCCGAGGAGGACAGAATGCCGCTGACCGATGCGCACGCCGAGACCGAAAAGTGCGATATAAAGGCCAACTGGCTGGCGTTTGACGGAATGACTCTTGTTTTGCAGTATGACGTTACATTCAAGAACGGACTTCCTGCGGACGGTTCTGTCGTTCCGATATGGGCTTTTGGCGATAATACCGAAAAACCTTATACAACACACGGTTCGAGAGTTGATAAGCTCGATGTGAACGGAGATACCGTAAGCTACATCGGAGAGATCGTCTATAACAGAGTAATATTTGACGAACCGATAAAGATATACTTCATGGACGACCATACATGGGCAAGCGAGGTGTTTATACCATTCGACGAAAAAAACACGGGTATTATAGTTTTCATGCCCGAAGAACTGCCCAACATAGGAACGAGTACATATAATGTCGGCAAGGAAGTCACGCTTTTGTCAGACAAAAAGATAAACGTCGAGAGTGTGACGCTTGGAGATTACTCGGTGATGATCACGTTTGACTGTGAAACAGTTGCCGGATTTGACACAAACGACACATATCTCGTAATGAACGACGGAAGCAGGATCAATCTTGATTCGCTTGAAAACAAGGGCGGAACGTTTGTCGAGAATTCACAGAACATATATCACTTTATTCTTTCAGAGAAATTAAATATCGCACAGGTCAAAGAGATATATGTCTGCGGCGAGTGCGTTTACGGTGACACGGAACCCGTTCCGACCATGCAGCAGGATGAATTACCCGAAGAAACGACTGAAGGCGATACAGAAGCCGAAACAACAGAATAAGCAGAACCCCGTACTGCACAAGCGGTACGGGGATTTTGTTGCAATTGCTGTAAAAGTGATGTATAATATTGTCAATTGTTACAAAAGTGATCTTCTTCTCAAAAAGGTGACCAAAAATCCGACACTCATTCGTTTTATTATCAGAGGCGCCCCTGAAACATAAGCAGGAAAGAAGGATAGGAATGACGGAAAGCGAGCTTGACCGATATATGCGGCTGTATTACAAAAGTGTGTATGCCGTCGCTCTTTGCTGCTGCAAAAATCCGGACGATTCATACGACATAGCGCAGGAGGTCTTTCTGAAACTGTACACCTGCGGTACGTCATTCACTGATGACGAGCATATCAAGGCATGGCTGCTGCGGTGCGCGGTAAACAAAAGCATAGATCATGTGAGATCGCATTGGTACAGGTTTTCACGTCCGCTTGAAGCCGCGTCGGACATGGCAGCGGACGAGACACAGGGATCTGATCTGTTACCGATGATAATGAAGCTTGACAAGAAATACCGTGTTGCTCTTTATCTGTATTATTATGAAGAATACCCGGTGAAGGAGCTTGCGGAAATGCTCGGTATAAGCGAACAGGCTCTTCGTTCGAGACTTCGGCGCGGAAGAGACCGTCTGAAAAAAATCATCGGAAATGAAAGGAATGGGTAGAATGGATACAAAAGATATATTCAAGCAGGCGTTTTCACAGCTCGGCGGCAATTATTCCTGTCCTGAACATGAAACAGCATTCAATGATGTTTTAGAAAGGGCAAAAAATATGAAGAAAGACGATAATGTAAAGCAGATGCAGTTCACGGAGATAACTCCGGAATACATTGAGCCGAAAAAAAGCGCAAAGATACTTCACGCGGCGGTCGGTATTGCGGGTGCAGCCGCAGTTCTCACCGGAGCGGTATTCGGGCTGAACTGGCTGAGTGAGCACGGCGGGCTGAAAGAGGGCGGTATTGAGAGCAGCAACGGCGCGGGGTATCATGATGAGACTATTCCTGCACAAGTAAACAGCGGAGACAGCAGGAATTTGCTTGAGGCGGCGGGCGATGTGCTTGAATTCGGTGATCTTACCGCGACTATCGAGAGTGTAGAATATGACGGGCATTTCCTGAGGGTGATCTATAAAGCGGACTATCACGGAGAACGTGAAACAGACCCGAAAATGCTGAATTATCAATTTGATGAAAATAAAACCTGGAATACAGACCCTTGTCTTATAACCCCTTATGAGTATCAGGAAACGGTTGTAAGGCACTGGTACGGTTCGTTTGCAAAGCTGCCGGAGCTCGGTGACAACTATTATGTGTTCTCTAAGGAGTTGTTTACCGGTGAAGGCGAAAATATAGACAATATTACATTCGAGTATATGCCGGACGGAGCAAAAACTTCCGAAGAAGCTATCCATGTCGGCTCATACTATATACCCGGGAAAGAGCAGGAGCATATCTGTGCCGTTACCGACAAGCCCGGAATACAGGGCGTTACCGTCTCCCCGCTCGGAGCCACGATCATCAGCGATTATGACGATGATACGGTATTGAAGAAAGCGCATGAACCACAGTTCTTTATAATCAACTATAAAGACGGCACACATGAGGAATTTCCAAATACCGGCAATTTTATGCAGCTGCGTCTGTCTCCCGATGACATTACCCCGGCTGAACAGCTGGAATTTGATAATCTGTTCAGAAAATCCGGAATAAGTGAAGCCGACGGTGCGGAGATGATCGCTGCAATGCCGGAATACTGTATTAATTATATGATGTGGCTTAAGCCCGACACGATAGATATCTACAATATCGAGAGCGTAACGGTAGCAGGCGAGAAGATCGCTTTCTCGGGTGACGAAGCTTCGGGCATATACGGCGAAGATAGTGAAGAAATCAAGAAAATGCTCGACAATTACGATAAGCTCCGCGACATAGAGTCATCACCGCTCTATACGCCCGCCGACGAGTGGTTTGACTGCGACGGAAAGCGCGTTCACGTCACGGGGTATGCATTCGACACCGTAAATCTGCGCATTCGCTATGAGACCTGCTATGATGAACCTATAAAAAAGTCTTCGAGTGCAGCATATTTTTATCAAATAACAAATGTATTTCCCGACAACTCAGCAGGATGCTCTTCTGCGGATATAAGCTATGACAGAGCGGAAGAGGGCATTGTTGAGACACTGCAGAATATTTACTCCACCGAACCTGTTGACTCGCTTGAGGTGCCGTTCGGTGACAGCTTCTTCTCCGTAAGTTATAACAGCAATATCCCGAAGATCGAACGTGAGATAAACAAGGAAGTCAGCGGCAGTGCTTATTACCGTTTCGACAGATTCGTGCTCACGCCTTACAGCCTGAGCTTTATCGTGACAGACGGACCGACGGATTACTCTACCGAAGAGGGCGTTGCTTTCTCGCACGCAGTCTCGGATTTTGAGGTCTCGATAAACTTTGCCGACGGCAGTACGAAAGAAATGCGCGGACTCGTCGATGAACCTTCCGGGATAGCGATGCCGGACGGAAAGGCGTATAAGTTCTATCAGTTCCTTGACCCGATAGACATAAACAAAGTCGTGACGATAACGGTCAACGGCTGGGAGATCTACAACTGCGAAAGAGCGCTGGAGCTCGGTAAGGAATTCGCACTCGCGGACGGCAGCAAGGGCATTGTCACCTCGGTGCAGTATGACGGTCATGTCTGCAAGGCGGAAATGGAGCTGCGCTCCACAGACCCCGAATACTATGAGCATAAGTCATACAAATCCAAAGATGACCCGTCGTACAGCATATTCCTTAGTCCTCATTCCACAATGACAAAGGAATGCGGCAGCGGAAAGATCGAAATAATCTCGGACGAGAAAGGCAGCGTCATAAAATACACAAGCTTCTTTGTTCCGCTCGACAAGGACGATACGCTGAAACTGTACATCGGCGATCTTACCGATCACGTCGAACGCCGAGCAGGCTATGTGGAAGTACCGCTTACCGTTCCGAGACATGAGCCGATAAAGACTGTGACAGAAAATGACGAATTCGGCAGGTGGGAGATCACGCTGTCACCTATGGGATTTGTGATCGAAAAGGACGGCAGCGACTTCTTCCTTGACCCGAAAAACACCGACTGCACTGTTGTGCTCACTGACGGAAGAGAGGAAGCCCATACGATGCTCTCTACCGGTCATTATGATAAGTATTCAAGCTATGAATACACGTTCGGTGTGTTTGACGCGCCGCTTGACCTTGACAATATCCAATCTGTCTCCTTGTACGGTCAGACTATCGTTCTCGGCGAGACATCAGATTAACACAGAACCCCCGTATCGCTGAGAAGCGGTACGGGGATATTTTCGTTCAATCTTGCTGTACTCAGAATATCAAAACAGTAATACCGAAAAAAGTCAAGTTCAACAGTAACAGCCACATAAAAACCGACCGACAAGATGCACAATAAATCGACCGCAAATTTGTGAAAATCGCTGCTAACAAAATGCTTTCCAAAAACGATATGTATAATGAGACTGTTATAAAAGAGGTGATTATGTGCTTTCTATTTATCTCTCAATGGTCGATACCGATGAAAAGCGCAATTTGCTCGAAAAGGTATATGTCGAACACCGAGACAGGATGTTCGCAGTAGCTATGCGCTATCTGCATAACAGATCCGATGCCGAGGACGCTGTACACGAGGCTTTTCTTCGTATCGCGGGAGGAAAAACAAAAATTTTTGAGATCTCACCTAACAAAATAGTCGCCTATACAGATATTATTATCAGAAACATCTCCGTTGATATGTTAAAAAAGCGTAAAACGGAGACCGTTTACGACGATGATGTCATCATTACCGATGAACTCACGATAGAAGATGACATCATTTCAAGAGTATCGCGCGATGAGCTTGTCGGGTTTATACTGTCGCTTCCGTCCGGACAGCGTGACGCTATGTATGCAAGGGCTGTTCTCGGTATGTCCGGCGCTGAAGGAGCAGAAATGCTGGGTATAAGCGAGGCGGCGTTCAGACATCGCGTATATTCTGCCAAAAAATCTATCCGAATATTTCTGGACGAGGTGAGCAATAATGAGTGAGCAACTGTTACATGAAGTTTTGGCGGAAGCCTATAGCAAAGAGTTTGCGGATTTCGATAATGTACCGAGGCATAGGTTTTCCCATTCGCACAAGGTAAAAATGAAGCGGCTTTTTGACGGTGATGTCGCACCGCCGACCACAAGAACGCGATTCAAGCTGAAATATGTGTGGATAGCGATAATACTTGCGTGTCTGCTTGTGCTCACCGGTGGTGTTATAATGTTTTGGGCTGATGGATTTAAGGGTATTGTACATTCCGACCATATAAGATTGTATGTATCGGATATTGAAGGCTCTCCGGAAACAATAGAAAAATGCTGTTTCCTGTCAGTTTTGCCGGAGGGTTTTACTTTGGAGCATTACACAACCGGATACTCTATGAATTTTATTGTTTACAGAAATAATGAGGGGGAAGATATATTTTTGATCCAATATGTGAAAAAGGAATTCGATCCTTATGTAAATAATGTTGATGTTGAATTTACAGAAACAACCGTTAATGGCTATAAAGCCATATATGCGGAACACAGTAAAGATGGGTTTACCGACTCTATAATTTTCTGGAACAGCGAGGATTATGTTTTTGAACTGTCAGGAAGCGGTTCAAAAGAATATATTAGAGAACTTGCTGAAAAAAACGAGATGTCAGGGTTTATAGATTCAACAAATGAACAGCGAGATAATTAAACTATGGGAGAACTAAAAATTACAGGGTTTATCGCGGCACTGCTGCTTGTTCTGACAGGCTGCTCCGGGGATAAATCCTCCGACGGGGCATTTATAAAGTTCAGCACATCACACGGCTCGGTATACGATAACTGCTATGTGACACTCTCCGAGCGAAAGCTGACATACTGCGATCTCGATACGGGAGAAAGCACTCCCGTGTGCAGCGTTCCCGGCTGCAAGCACGACGGGAGCAGCGAAAACTGCACCGCGAGGATAAAAGATGAGTTTCTCTCATACCCGTTCAGATACGGCGGCAAGCTTTATTATTTCGGGCTTGGAGCTGACAATTCGTCCAGACTGTACAGTTGTGAGGAAAACGGCACTTTGCGGGAGACAGTGCTTGTTTTTGAGCGGTACGGAGATGAAGAGGAATACGTCTCACCCATGGTATATGGTGTACAGATGTATGAAGATAAGCTATACATACTGTTGATGGAGTCGGTACTCGCGAAGACAAAATACGGCTACAGCACCAACGGAATGACAAATTACAAGATCGGCTGTTATGATCTGCGCGATGGCAGCTATTCCGTGCTGTACGAAACAGGTATCTACTTCGACTGCTATATGCAGCTTTACGGTGTATATAACGACACGATCTACGCCCATTTCAGCGGTAATACAAAGGAATATGAGTTTGAGACCGTCGAGGACAGGATAGCCGCCGTGCAGGACGAAAACTCGGACTACAACAGAACAAAATTCCGCAAGACGCTGAAAATAAGCGCAGCGGACGGTGGTGTTTCGGAAAGCGATTCGCAAATGGAATGGTATGTCACATCTCCGGCGGGCTGCTGGTATATGCTCGGAAATTCACTCTACACCGCTGACGGGACATATATAGCTGAAGCCTATAGTATGTACGCCGCCGAGGACGGGCTTATCTACTATGATTACGACAAAGAAAATGTTTACCTATACAATAACGGCGTTGTGAAGTCAGCACCATACAGTCAAAGTATCTATTTTGAAAGCCGCGATTATTATGTCTGCGATTACTCAAACGAAACAAACACATATTACTATTGCACGAAAGAAAGCTATTTTTCCGGCGCGCCTGAATTCAGAGAATTGGAGATGAAACAATGACGCTTGAACTCAAAAACGTATCGAAGCATTACAGGAAGAAGCTGGCACTGAACGGTTTTACATACAGTTTTTCAAGCGGCATCTACGCTCTGCTCGGACCCAATGGAGCAGGAAAATCCACGCTTATGAACATCATCGCGGGAGTTATCGAAGCTGATAAGGGCAGCGGGATATTCCTTGCCGGCAGGAGCATTGGCGAGCTTGGGGACGATTACCGCTCGCATATCGGATTTATGCCGCAGAGAAATGCGCTTATCGACAGCTTTTCCGCGCTTCGGTTCATGAAATATATCTCCGGCTTGAAGGGGCTGAAAAACACCGACAGCGAGATAGCGGAGCTTATGAAAAAAGTTGAGCTTTATGGTAACAGGAACGAAAAATGCGGCGGCTTTTCCGGCGGTATGAAGCAGCGGCTCATGCTTGCTCAGGCAATGCTCGGCAGCCCGGATATCCTTATTCTCGATGAGCCTACTGCCGGACTCGATCCCAGACAGCGTGTGATATTCCGGAATATGATGCGGGAATATTCCGTAAATAACACGGTGATAGTTTCAACGCATATTGTCTCGGATATCGAGGCGCAGGCGGATAATATCATTATCATGAAAGCCGGAGAAATAACTGCAAGCGGTACAAACAGCGCATTGCTTGAACGGTACGGCTGCTCGGAGCTTGAAGAACTGTATTTGAAACTTTTTGGAGAGAAAGATGATACTGAATGAGTTTTTGAAGGTCATTTCCCGCAGAAACTATATCATTACGTTTTTTATAATGCTTGCGGGAATAGCAGCATATACTGCGCTCCTGCCGATAGAGGACAGCTCACAGACAGCATATAACGAATTCCGCGCGGACATATCCGTACTGTCTGACGAGGAGATCGGTGTACATCTTGAAGAACGGGTGCTTGAGCTGACGATATATGACGCTCTGCTGTGGGGAGAGCTTGACACTCCTGCATTCAGTGACGAGCGCTCCGCGAAATACATTGAGAAGTATAAGAACAACACCAAAAATTCAGTGGAAGTCTATGACCTGCTCAAACTGTACAAGCGTGAGTATTCGCGCTATATAGGATTGCAGAATTACAGCGCTCACATTGACGGCATAACAAACGGCAACGATGTATTGCTGTCCATTATCGGCGGCGAATTTGAGCGGAAAAACTCGGTCCTCACGAAGGCTGCATACGAGCCTATGAAAACAGCATCGCCGCAGTATTATCCGAGCGAGGGCTGTGAACGCGTCCTTCGCAATTACGCAGTGGATATTTCTGCGCTGACAGCGGCAGTCATGA
>JAFVBZ010000050.1 GCA_017479645.1 Ruminiclostridium sp.
CAGAGATAACGGCAAGAAGGTTCTTGTCTCTGACGAAAACGCTCTGCGTGCGGCAGAAAATCTGATATACCCGGAGTTCTCCTTCGTGCTCGGCATAGCTGAGAATGAAGTTGCAGGGTACATCGGTCAAAGGCTCGGAAGTCCGGCAAATGCTTAAAACCGGAATGAAATGAAAAAATATCCGCGGAAACGGTTACATACTGTTTCCGCGGTTTTTATTTCTTGACATTTTGCACGAAAAAGAGTATAGTATAAAGTAAGAATATAATTATCCTGGAGCGAATGTATGAATATAATCATTGTCGGCTGCGGCAAGGTAGGTCAGACCCTTGCCGAACAGCTTAATGAGGAAGGCAACAATATTACCGTTATAGATATGCTTCCCGCAAAGGTGAACGAGACTGCCGCAAGATATGACGTACTCGGAGTTGTCGGCAACGGCGCAACACATCTCACCCAGCAGGAAGCAGGCATAAAAAGCGCAGATCTTCTTATTGCGGTCACCGGCTCGGACGAACTGAACCTGCTGTGCTGCCTTATAGCGAAGAAAGCCGGTAACTGTCACACAATAGCGAGAGTAAGAAGCCCCCAGTACAGCAGCGAAGCGCCGTACCTCAAAGAGGAACTCGGTCTTGCAATGGTCATAAATCCGGAGCAGGCTGCCGCACAGGAGATCGCAAGAGTTCTGCGCTTTCCGTCAGCTCTCAAGATAGATACATTTGCAAAGGGCAGGGTGGAGCTGCTCAAGTTCCAGCTCCCGGAGGACAGCCCGCTTGAAGGGCTTGCGGTAAAGGAGATATCCACGAAGCTGCACTGCGATGTGCTGGTTTGCACAGTAGAGCGTGGGGATTCCGCCTACATAGCAAACGGTGAATTCCGCTTTATGGAGAAGGACGTTATCTCGATGATCGCTTCACCGAAGAACGCAAACGCCTTCTTCAAACAGATAAAGTACAGAACAAACACGGTCAAGGACGTTATGATAGTCGGCGGCGGGAATATCACCCACTATCTCTGCGAGATACTGAACCGCTCCGGCATAGATATGAAAGTCATCGAAATGGACCGTGAGCGCTGCGAGGAGCTTGCGGAGGAGCTGGAGCACGTCAAGGTGATAAACGGCGACGCTGTGGATCAGCAGGTGCTCTATGAAGAGGGGATCGAGAATACCGGCGGTTTTGTGGCGCTAACCAACCTTGACGAGGAGAATATACTGCTGTCGCTTTTCGCTAAATCCGTCAGCAAATGCAAGCTTATCACAAAGGTAAACCGCATCGACTTTGACGATGTTATCCGTCACCTTGAGATAGGCACGGTGATCTATCCGAAGAACATCACCGCGGAGAGCATTATCCGCTATGTACGCGCGATGAAGAACACCATAGGAAGCAATGTTGAGACGCTTTACAGCATCATCAAGGGCAAGGTAGATGCCGCGGAATTTATTATAAAAGACAAGTCTCCAGTGATCGGCAAGCCGCTTATGGAGATGAAGCTCAGACCGAATGTGCTGGTGGCTTCGATACTTCGTGACAGGAAAGTCATAATACCGCGCGGCGGCGACACTATCGAAGTCGGGGATTCGGTAATAATCGTATCGAACTTCGCACTGCATGATATCGCGGATATCCTTGAAAAATAACCAACGGAGCTTTACAGATGAATTATAAGATGATCTCGAATATCCTCGGCTGGCTGCTGATATTTGAGAGTATGTTTCTGGCGGTGCCGATGCTTACGGCTGTGGTATATTGGGAGAGTACATTCTGGGCATTCCTCGGAACTGCTGCGTTCTGTCTTGCAGCCGGAGTGCTCATAACGCGCAAAAAGCCGGCTAATACCACGCTTTATTCAAGAGAAGGCTTTATAATAGTAGCGCTGAGCTGGATAATCCTTTCGCTTTTCGGTGCATTGCCGTTTATGCTGACGGGAGTTATCCCGTCATTCGTTGACGCGCTTTTTGAAGCGGTATCCGGCTTTTCAACCACCGGTTCGACGATAATGAACGATGTTGAAAGTGCGCCGCGCTCCATACTTATGTGGAGAAGCTTCACCCACTGGGTAGGCGGTATGGGAGTTCTGGTCTTTATAATGGCATTTATCCCGCTTTCCGGCGGACAGAATATGCACATAATGAAGGCGGAGAGCCCGGGGCCTTCTGTCGGCAAGCTCGTTCCTCATGTCAAGACGACAGCGATGCTGCTTTATACGATCTATCTCGTGATGACGCTTGCGGAGTTCGTTACGCTGCTGATTGCGGGCATGGACGCGTTTGAGGCGCTTAATACCGCATTTGCGACAGCCGGCACCGGCGGTATGGGTGTCCGCAATGCAAGCATGGGCGAATATGCCCCGCACATTCAGATAATAGTAACAGTGTTCATGGCGCTGTTTGCGATAAACTTCAATACATACTTCTTCCTTATCCATGCGAAATTTCGTGAAGCGTTCACCACCGAGGTTCTGGTATTCCTCGGCATCTTTGCCGCTTCATCGGCAGTTATTGCGCTCAACATCAACAGCATATACATGGATATGGGAACGTCCGTGCGCCATTCCGCATTCACGGTAGCGTCGATAATGTCAACCACCGGTTTCAGCACCGAGGACTTCAATCTGTGGCCGGAGCTTTCGAGATCGCTGATAGTGATGCTGATGTTTGTGGGCGGCTGTGCGGGAAGCACCAGCGGCGGCATCAAGATATCCCGTATCCTGATTCTTTTCAAGAGCATGGGCAAGGAGCTTGAAGTTCTTATCCACCCGAAACAGGTCAAGAAGATAAAGATCGACGGTCACCCGATAGAGCACGAAGTAGTGCGTTCGGTAAACGTGTATATGGTAGGGTATGTGCTTGTGTTTGCGGTATCAATGGTGGTGCTGTCATTCGACAACATGGATCTTATCACGAACTTCACTGCTGTCGCGTCCGCGATCAATAACGTAGGTCCCGGGCTTGATCTTGTGGGACCGGCATCGAATTTCAGTGTTTTCTCCGATCCGGTAAAGCTTGTCCTTATCTTCGATATGCTCACCGGACGACTGGAACTGTTCCCGATACTGCTCCTATTCTCGCCGGCGACATGGAAGAAATGATGAACCGCCGCCGCAAATTCTGCTTGAAATCAGCAGAGACTGCCTAACCGAGATGCTGCACCCGACCAAAGAAGAATGTCGCTGCGCATTGCGTGCGCAGGCTCTGCGCCGCCGCCGCAAATTCTGCTTGAAATCAGCAGAGACTGCCTAACCGAGATGCTGCACCCGACCAAAGAAGAATGTCGCTGCGCATTGCGTGCGCAGGCTCTGCG
>JAFVBZ010000051.1 GCA_017479645.1 Ruminiclostridium sp.
ATAGATATTGATCCAGCCGATCATATCCTTGTTGATATTATAGTATTCCTCAAATGTCTTGGGGCTGCCGACTGAAGCAAAGTCTGTGTTCTCGGCAGGCACCTCGTCCGACATTACCGGCAGGGGAGCGGGGGTGGTAGTCGTAGTGGTGGTGACCAGCGGAACTTTTGATGTTTTCGCCTCGGTGGTGGATTCCTCGGGAGCCGATGTTTCAACAGCGGACTCGGTGGAGTCGGAAGTCTGTTCCGGCTGATTGCTTTCACCGCAGGAACCTGCTGCCATTACCATGCTCACGGATGCCGCAAGTGCCGCTATTCTCTTGAATTTACCTGATCTTGACATAGTTTTTTCATTCCTTTATATATACTTGTTTCTTATCGGATATTCCGCCGCGGGTCACGCGCCGTCTGCCCTACACAGACCGGCTCCGGCTCCGCGCCGTTTTTCCGTTCTTAACCGTTATAGCTGAGCAGCTTTGAGCTGTCCCATTTGCGTCCGCCCCACGAACCGCCCTTTACGCGGTACTCGTATGCGAACAGCAGCGGATCGGGGTTGCGCATAGCCTTTGATACATCGACTTCCGCGCTTTCGCCCTCTCTCACCTTTCTTGCGAACACTGCCACACGGGTATCGGCAGTCTCCTTGCCGTAAGGGTAGTAGCAGGTGGAAAGGGTGAGGATATTGTCGCCGTACTGCAGGTCAACATCTGTCCACAGCACGCTTCTGTCCATTATATCGAGGATAAAGTTGTTGAACTGATCGGCATTTGCGAAATCGCGCACGTTGATGTACGGATATACTTCGCCGAGCTCCTCCTGAGTATTGAACAATACGCATGCAAAAACCTTCCAGTCCGCGTTGTTATACAGCGTATCGAACTCGATAGTCGGGTGATCACGGTAGAACTGGAGCGGGTCGGTGGTCTCTTTGGGCTGGTAGTAACGGGAGAGCTTCGCAAACATCGTATCTCCGTTCCACATATTGTGACCGTAGAGGATAGTATTTCCGGAAAGCGTACCGTTATCGAACTTGTTGCGGTAATCCGCGAATATAGCGCCTCTCGGTGCGTCCTCACGCTTGAAGTTGTGGGTGAGGTAGTAGTCGTTGTCCTCCGCCTGCATTACCGGGTAGTCGATATTTACGATCGGATCGTCCTTGCTGCCGAGGTGTATCCAGCCGACGATATCGGAGTTCTGGGAGTAGAGTCCGAGGAAATCCGCCTGGATACCGGGCTTTTCCCTCTGGATATTCTCAACTTCTTCGTCGGAAATACCGATCTTTCCCTGTATTATCTTTATTTTTTCTTCCTCGGATTTCGGAGACTCGCCTTCTTCTCCAGCCGAAGCGACATCGTGGAGATCCGATATCTCCTTATCAACGATGATCACGTTTCCGGCTTCATTCAGAACGTCTTTCAGAACCGAACCGCCGGTGATGATAAACGCGACTACGGCGATATCGAAGATGATCTTGCGGACCGACTCGCCCACGCCGTCGCCCTTTACGGGGAATATAGCGCGGAGAGCACGGACGAAGATGTTGGGCTTCTTCTTCTCCTCGAACTCGTCGTCGTCATCGTAGATAACGCGGCTCTTTGAAGCTTTCCGCCTTGTATCCGGCTCATCGTCGTCATCATCGTCCCCGAAAAGCCCCGGAGTTATATAGGTGACACTGTCCTCGTCCTTATCCTCGGGCATGTCGAACTTTTTCTCCTCATGGTGCTGACCGCTTGTCTTTCTGTGCGGTTTCTTTGAAAAGCCTGCCATAGCTTTCTCCTTTTATTCTATCACATTGTTTCTGTTTCTTCTATTATCGTGTTCAGCGCTGTGTACGCTGTTTCAAACCTTACCGCCTCACGGCTGTCCGCGGCGTCGGGGAAGCCTTCCCCCGTGAACAGGTATCTTTTCGCGTAAACGGTCTTGTCCGACGCAAAGCCGATATACACTGTTCCCACCGGCTTTTCGGGAGTTCCGCCGCCGGGACCCGCTATTCCGGTGACCGATACCGCGATATCCGCGCCGGAGAGCTTTCTTGCGCCTTCCGCCATCTGCACGGCAGTTTCTTCCGACACCGCGCCGACGCTTGCAAGAGTCTCTTCCTTAACGCCCAGCAGCTTCATTTTCGCTTCGTTGGCATAGGTGCATACCCCATACCCGAAAACCTCCGACGAACCGGATACCGAGGTTATCTCCGCGGAGATAAGCCCGCCGGTGCAGCTTTCGGCTGTCGCAAGAGTAAAATGGCGCTCTTTCAGTAATTGTACTACATTTTGTGCTGTTTTGTCAAGTTTTGTTACCATATTGTAATATATTTCACTCCGGTTCCCGCAGATTTTAACACGGCTGTCATTTACTGCAATTTTTTATCACACATTTTCCCCTGCCGGAGCTTTGTTTTCATATCTTACGCGCATGGGGTCTGACGCTATATTCTTCATCTGTCTCTTCTTGTGGTACATCTTGTCGTCCGCGTCCTTATATACCTCGGTGAATGACTGACCGCTTCCCCATTCGGCATAGCCGATAGCGCAGGAATATCCCGCTTCTTCCACAGCCTTGTACATCTCCGTTATCATAGCTTCCACAGCCTCGGACTTTTTATGCAGGCATATCGCCGCAAACTCGTCGCCGCCTACACGGTAGGCAAAGCAGCCGGGCAGGCATGACCTTTCCAGTGCTTTTGCGATAGCTTTGAGCGCCTTGTCGCCCTCGCCGTGGCCGTAAGTATCGTTAAGCACCTTGAGGTTGTTGAGGTCAATGCTGAGTATGTGAGAAATGGCGCCGCTGCCGTACTTCTCGACATCAGCAATGAACGCGTCACGGTTGAAGATGCGGGTGAGGGCGTCAAAACGGAAATGCTCGATATGGAGATACAGGTAGTAGAACGTGATGTCCAGCGCTACTACTCCTATCAGTATGCCCCGCAGCGCGAACAGGAATTCAGCCAGGAATCCCATTATCGTCAGCGTACCGCACAGAATAAGTATGCCCATTTCGTCGTGCCTGCCCTTTCTTTTGCACAGGAAACCGAGTGCAAAAAGGAAAAGCATATATACTGCCGACAGGATATGCGGTTCGTATGCGAGAGGACCGCGTCCGACAGAGCCGTCCGGGTTGTAATAGAAGAACAGGTCAGTAAACAGGCAGGGCAGAAGTATTATAACATTCACAAGCGCCGGCAGATATGTCCAAAGCACCGTATTCCTGCGGTCGATGAGCCTGTCCGCCGCAACCGAGATAAGGCTTGCCATAAGCGTTATGCGAAGATCGTAGCCGAGCATCGCCGCCGTTCTGTGCAGCAGATCTATCGCTCCGGTGACTTCCGCGGCGTCGTAGGCGTAGTAATCCACGTTATCCACCACTATCAGCGCCAGAAGAATGACCAGCGACGGTATGAACTTCTTCGTAAGGTCTTTTTCGTAAGTATAGTTTATCTTGAGAAAGAAGATCAGGAATAATATTATCAGTACCGGTATGCAGTTTATCTGCACGATGTTCTGAAGAAAATCGTTCTTTATCAATTCTTTCACCTATGCACGGAATATGATCCGTACCCTTTTATTCTGTTGTTCCGAGCTTGAAATCCTTGACGGTTATGCCGTTTATCGCCTTTTCAATGAGCGGTTCGAAGTCAAAGCGCGCTTCCGCCTTTTCAACGTCCGCAAGCACCGGCTTTGTGCGGGGGTGCTTGGGAGTAAATACGGTGCAGCAGTCCTCATAAGGCTGTATGGAAGTCTCGAATGTGCCGATCTTACGCGCGATCTCGGTTATCTCTTTCTTGTCCATTCCGATAACGGGACGAAAAACCGGGTATTCCGCAGCCTTGTCCGTGCAGCCCAGCGCCATTATCGTCTGGCTCGCCACCTGCCCGACGCTCTCGCCGGTGATGATAGCCTTGTAGTCGTGGGCGGTGCAGACACGGTTTGTGATCTTTATCATAAGCCTGCGCATTATTACCGTGAAATATTCCTCAGGGCAGTTGTCCCGCAGAGCTTCCTGTATCTCAGTGAACGGCACGATGTAGAACCGTATATCCCCGCAGTAGGGAACAAGCTCCGTGCAAAGCTCCTCCACCTTCATAAGCGCACGCTCGGAGGTGTAGGGCGGACTCTGGAAATGAATAGCGTCAACGCCGATGCCGCGCTTCGCCATCATATAAGCGGCAACGGGGCTGTCGATACCGCCGGAGAGGAGGAGGAGCGCAGTGCCGCTGCTTCCGACGGGGATACCGCCGACGCCGATAATGCGCTGTGCGTTAAGGTATGCGTTTGTGTCGCGTATCTCGCACAGCACCGTAACATCCGGGTCATGCACATCTACCGTGAGATGCGGGTACGCTTCGAGTATCGCGGCACCCAGCTCACGCTGGATATCCGGGGTTTTCAGAGGGAACTTCTTGTCCGAACGCTTTGCATCTACCTTGAATGTCTTTGCGCCGGAGAGCGCCTCCTCAAGATAGGGCATACCCTGCTTCACTATCTCGCCGAAATCCTTCGGGAGAACGGCGGCACGCTGCACCGCGGCAACTCCGAAAGTCTTGGACACCCAGTCTATTGCCTTCTCCATATCCGCGCTTTCATTCTCCGGGGATATGTAGATCGTGGACTGGTTGCGGGTGATGTGAAACTCTCCGCAGTTCTTGATCCTGCGCTTTATATTGCGCACGAGAAGATCCTCAAAGGTGTTTTTGTTAAGACCTTTGAGCGCTATCTCGCCGTATTTTGCCATTATTACTTCCTGCATTATATCTTTTTCCTTTCGTTTATCCTAAATCGGGAAAATTCAGTCCGTTTATCATCAGGTCGAGAAATACATAAACGAACAAAGCCGTGATGTACACCGTCGGCAAAGACAAAAACGCTGTGAACCATTTCTGCACCCTTTTATCCTCATTCCGGAGCTTTACCCCGTAGACCACACCTGCGGCGACGTTAAGTGCAAGCGGTACAAATACCGGCACAGCAAAGATATACAAATCGCGGTCTCCATATATCCGGGCTCCGGAGACCAATATAAGCGAAACCACTATTATAGCCGCCGTTGCCGCAGTAAACAGCGCCTGCCATTTTATCAGCCGCGAAATGTCAGTCTTCAGCAGGCACACCGAGAGGACGGGAAGCAGAGACGTGACCGCACAGGCGGCGGCGAATATCCTGTCGGAAATAGAGTTCAGGCTTAACGATGCTATGAACGCGAAATTTACAACCGCAGCGCATATTATCGGGAATATAAGCGATCTCTTGCTGATTCTTTGTTTCATATCCTATATCGCGGTGCAGCCGCGCTCCACAATTCTTAATTCTTAATTTGCATCCGGGGGATCTATCGCCTGAATCTCACTATCCCGTCCGCTATACCGGTCACAAGCGCGTCAATGTCGCTCTCCGACGTGAACGGCGACATACTTACCCTTATCGCGCAGTCCGCGTCCCTGTCCGGAACTCCGAATTCCGCCAGCACCCCGCTTGTCTTGCCCTTTGAGCAGGCGGAACCGCTTGACACATATATCTCCCGCTCTTCGAGGAAGTGCAGCATTATCTCGCTCCGAACTCCCCGTACCGAAAAGTTCAGTATATTCTTTGCATTGTTATAGCTGTTTACTGCGATATCGGGCAGCTCCGCAAGCTTCCCGCACAGCCGTTCGTTCAGCGCCCCGTACTTTCCCGTGCAGTCCGGATAACTGCGCACCGCCTCGGCAAATCCGGCTATCAGGTCTATCGGCTCCGTGCCGGAACGTAGGTTTTTCTGCTGACCTCCGCCGTACAGGAGAGGTTCAAAGCGCACGCCCTTTGCGCAGTACAGCGCGCCTACGCCCTTTGTGCCGTGTATCTTATGCGCCGAAAGGCTTATGAGATCGGCTTTAAGCCCCTTTGACGGGAGCTTGCAGAAGCCCTGCACAGCGTCGGCATGCACGATAGTTTTCGGGTTCCTGCGCTTTACAGCCGTGTATATCTTTGCGATATCGGTTATAAAACCGGTCTCGTTGTTCACCCACATAGCACTGACCATGAGCGTGTTATCATCAACTGCGTCGATTATGCGCTGCTCGTAGTCCTGCGCCTCATCGCGCTTCGGCGGTTTTACGCGGACTATCTCATATCCCGCTTCTTCCAGCTTTTTCAGCGGGTTTGCAACGCTCGGATGCTCGAACGATGTGGTCACTATGCGCTTTCCGTTGTGGCGGTAGGCTTTCGGTATGCCGAAAAGCACGGTATTGTTGCTTTCCGTTGCTCCTGACGTAAAGTAAAGCTCTCCCTCTGCGGAAAGTCTGTCAAGTATCGTCTTTTTCGCTTCTTTAAGCGTTTTCTCAGCATTCACGCCCATACGGTGAAGCGAGGACGCATTTCCGAAATTGTCCGCCATATTGTCCGATACAGCCTTTATTACGCTGTCGAAGGGTCTTGTGGTGGACGAATTGTCAAGATATATCATTTTATCACTCGATATTAATATAGTATAATTATAGATATTATACCACATTTTGTAAAAAAATTAAATAGCATATTACCCGAAAATTTGCACAAAAATATCGGTAAGGAAATGCAAATAAGCATATCCTTGACCAAAATTGAAAGGATAATTGAAATGGCAAATGTAACAATGTCACGCCGCGCGCTTGCAAGACTACTCACCTTTGCGCTCGCGTTTATACTTGTGCTTTCGGTCGCCGCGATAAACAACGGCACCCGTGCCGATAAAGCAGAGAGAGCTGTCGAAAACAGCTATATGCACGCAATTGAGGAGCTTTCGCTCGACCTCGACAACATAAAGAACAACCTCCAGAAAGGAATGTACACCAACAGCATATCAATGCTCTCCGACCTGTCCGAAAAGCTATGCAGCGATGCTTCCAACGCGAAGAATTCGCTGTCTCGCCTGCCGATAAAGGAGCTTGATCTCACCGAGACCTACCGCTTCCTCTCACAGGTGGGCAATTACTCGAAATCCCTCGCGGAGAAGTGTGCCGAGGGCGGAAGCCTTACTGCCGATGAGCGGAAGAACATCTCCGCTCTGCATTCCTACGCCCAGAAAATAAGCGGAAGTATGTGGGATATCGAGCGCAGGATCGGAAACGGCGAGATAACGCTTGCGGACACGGCTTACGCGGCATCGAACCTCGAAGCGGACGGACTTGTCAGCGTCACCGACGGCTTTACCGATCTTGCCGACAGCGACAGCACTTTCCCGACGCTGATATACGACGGACCCTACTCCGATCATATAATGAACAAGTCTCCGCTTATGCTCAAAAACGAGAAGAAGATAGACCAGGCGGAAGCGCTCCGCAAAGCGAAGAAGCTTGCCGACGGGAATGAGCTGGAACTGCTCACACAGGAGGAAGGCAAGATGCCGTCCTACGTTTTCACTGACGGAAAGCGCACGATAGCTATAACAAAGGCGGGCGGAATGTATTCGTATATGCTGTCCTCACGCAACACCGGCAAGCAGACACTGACGGCGAAGGAAGCCGTTATCCGCGCCGAGGAATTTCTTGCAAAGCTCGGCATACGCGGTCTTACCGACTCTTACTATGAGATAAGGAACGGCATCTGCGTTGTGAACCTTGCGGCGGAGCAGAACGGGGTGACGATGTACACCGATCTGATAAAAGTAGGGGTTGCGCTCGACAACGGGGAAGTGCTCTCATTCGATATGCGCGGCTATATCACGAACCACACTATCCGCGAACTTCCGCCTCCGAAGATATCCGGAGAATACGCAAAGACTCTTGTTTCCGACAGTCTCACGCCGATATCATCAAAGCTCTGCGTTATCCCCTCCAGCGGTCAGAACGAGGTGTTCTGCCATGAGGTGCGCTGCACCGGCTCCGAGGGCGAGAACATTCTCGTCTATCTCAATGCCGTAACCGGCAGAGAGGAGCAGATCTTGATATTAAAGATCGGCTCCGGCGGCGTGCTTACAGTGTGAGAGTCTTGTGCTGCCGGCTGCTGCGCTGACGCGCTTGTCCTCCCGGACAGGGCCGGCTTACGCAGCCGGCTCGCGCAAGGGCAAAGCCCTTGACCCAAATGCCGTAACACGGAACTTTAAAAGGCAGAAAACAGGATCGGAATACCCGCAAATTACAAATTGTAATAAATTGCCAAAAATTGTAACCGCATTGTAACAGCATTGTAACCGGTTTGTTGTTGTATTGCGCCGGAAAACGTGATATAATACAGACAGAAAGAGGGAAACAGAGAAAAACAGAAGTAAACAGGCGAGTGAAGCGGCTTGACCGACCGAATAACGTTCAGATGTCTGTCAATGTCCTCCTTAAAGCCGGAACAACCCACCGGCTCAGTCAATGTCATTACCACGGTGTCCTCCCTTAACGGAAAAGCCGCTTCCCGCTTTTATATAAAAAACAGAAATATACCCTCCTTACCCCTTTCGCACGGCCTCAGTCAACGGCACAAAGACTGCGGCCGTTTATTTTTGCATTCCTGCACATTCGGGAGAAAATTTTGTATGAATATTGCATTTTTCCGGCGGTTATGGTATAATAGAAATAATCGGTAAGCAACCGCTTATATCGGGTATTATGGCACCAAATGCCGTTGCCGGCTTTTCCCGGCGGAAAGGATAATTAATATGGACATCAATGCACTTTACCAGCTCTGGCTCGAAAAAGCAGTAAAAGACCCCGACCTCAAAAAGGAACTCGAATCCGTAAAGGGCAATACCGAAGAGATAAACGACAGATTCTACCGCGAACTTGAATTCGGTACAGGCGGTCTTCGCGGCGTTATCGGTGCCGGAACCAACCGCATGAACTACTATACAGTATGCAAGGCTACACAGGGTCTCGCTTCTTACCTTATGAAGATAAAGCCCGAGGGCGCCGCTGTTGCAGTTTCCTATGACAGCCGCATAAAGTCCGATTATTTTGCCGAATCCGTAGCAGGAGTCCTCTCCGCAAACGGCATACGCGTCTTTATCTATAAAGAGCTTATGCCTACGCCTATGCTTTCGTGGGCAGTAAGATATCACGGCTGTGATGCCGGTGTTATGGTGACCGCATCTCACAACCCCGCTAAATACAACGGATACAAGGTTTACGGATCCGACGGCTGCCAGCTCACTATCGACGCTGCGAACGCCGTACTCGCCGAGATCAACAAGACAGACGTATTTGAGGGGATCAGATCGATCTCCCTTGAAGAGGGCATCAAGAGCGGTCTTATCAAGTACATCGACGACAAGTGCATCGATGACTATATGGCAGAAGTAAGAAAGCAGTCCCTCCACCCCGATATCTGCGCAAGCGCAGGGCTCAAAGTTGTATATACACCTCTTAACGGTACAGGAAACAAGCCTGTCCGCCGTATCCTCAAAGAGATCGGCATAAAGGAAGTCGTTGTTGTTCCGGAGCAGGAAAATCCCGACGGCAACTTCACCACCTGCCCGTATCCGAACCCCGAATTCAAGGAAGCTCTCCAGAAAGGTCTTGAACTTTGCGCAAAGGAAAAGCCGGATCTTCTTCTTGCTACCGACCCCGACTGCGACCGTGTGGGCATAGCTGTCCCCGACGGTGACGACTACGCGCTGTTCTCCGGTAATGAGACAGGCTGTCTGCTTCTCGACTACGTTGCACGCGAGAGAACAGCACTCGGTACGATGCCGAAGAACCCTGTTGCGGTAAAGACGATCGTTACTACCGATCTTACCCGCGCTATTGCCAAGAAGTACGGCATTGAGCTTATCGAAGTTCTCACCGGCTTCAAGTTCATCGGCGAGCAAATAGGATTCCTTGAGAAGAAGGGCGAGACTGACCGCTATATCTTTGGTTTTGAAGAGAGCTACGGCTATCTTGCAGGCGGTTATGTACGCGACAAGGACGCTGTCGTAGCATCTATGCTCATCTGCGAAATGGCTGCATTCTACCGCGCACAGGGCATTTCCCTTATCGAAGCAAGAAAGAGAATGTACGAGGAGTACGGCTGCTACTGCAACAAGCTTGACAACTTCGCTTTTGAGGGCGCAAGCGGTATGGCGAAGATGCAGGAGATAATGACAAGCATACGCACCAATATCCCGAAGGACATCGCAGGCACAAAGGTCATAGCTTTTGCCGATTATGAGGCAAGCGAAAAGACCGACATTGTGACGGGTGCAAAGACAAAGATAGATCTTCCGAAGTCGAACGTTATCACGCTCTATCTTGAGGACAGCGCAACACTCGTTATCCGTCCTTCCGGCACAGAACCCAAGATCAAGATCTACTACACCACTGTCGGCAAGTCCAACGATGAAGCTGCCGCTCTCCAGGCAAAGTACGCAGAAGCTTTCACAAAACTGGTAAAAGATTAAAAAAGGACGCGATCGTCGGAAAAGGGAGGCAGTATGGCTGGCTTCGGGATAGCGGCATTGGGACTGACTGCAGCAATAGTTCTGAAATATATGCCGATACTGATAATTATTGCAGTCATCGGTTCGGCTGGGCTTGTATTACTGCCAATAGCGCTGATACGCAGGACAAATGCCGGGCGCGAAGGACGGATCATACCGAAGAAAATGTATGTGATGAGCCTTACATTTATTGCCTTACCGCAGGCGGTCATAACTGTTTTTCTGTGGGTTTACGCTATTTTCCTGCTTAATCAATATACCGGCTGAAGTATAATAAAACAACCGCTGAGTGCTAACACATTCAGCGGTTGTTTGTTTTATGAAGTAAGTTTCTGATCTCCGTATTACGGTCATTGGGTCCAGCGTCACGCTGGCGCGATCCAGCCGCGCAGGCTGGTCCCGTCCGGAAGGACAAGGCGCGTCAGCGCTGCAGCACAGTCTCTCTTACTTTCTGATCCTTCCCATGATGATACCGCGGCCGTTGGTGCCGAAATAGATCTGACCGTAGGTGCGCAGGTCTGCTGCGAGAGAACCGCCGATAGCGCCGAACTGGTGGCTGTCATCGTTTATGCGCTCCCAGGTGTCGCCGCTGTCCAGCGAACGCCATACCCCGGCAACATCGTCATTCGTGCCTATCGCATACAGCG
Source organism: Ruminiclostridium sp. (assembly GCA_017479645.1). Classification (GTDB taxonomy): domain Bacteria; phylum Bacillota; class Clostridia; order Oscillospirales; family Ruminococcaceae; genus Ruminiclostridium_E. The sequence continues at coordinate 10,997 of JAFVBZ010000051.1, forward strand.
TCATAGGGCTGTTTTCGTCTTTTGCCGCTCCTATGGCAAACGCTTTCGCGGACTGTATGTTCTTGCGCTGGAGCGTTCCCTTGCCGCAGTCGGTGAGCAGGTAAACACCGCCCATAGCCGTGTTCAGCCATACATCGCCCTCCTTTTCGGGGCTCGCTGTGGGAATGCAGCCGTCCGGTATGAACTGATCCGAATTCGAGAAAGTCTTGCCGCCGTCCGATGTCACATACATTCCCGTTCCCGTGTAAACGTACAGGATATCCTCGTTGAAGCAGTCCGCTGCCATTTTCGGGCTCGCAAACGCCTTTTCAAAGCGCTCCCATGTGTCGCCGTCGTCCTTCGTGTAGTATATCGCCGCAGCCGATGTGTTCGTCCAGTAGATGATATTGCCGTTGCAGCTAACCTCAACCGTTCCGCAGTCGCCGCCCACATCTTTCGGCTTCTTTACATCTTTCCATGTCTCGCCGCCGTCACGGGTTATTGAAATCGGGAGATTTCCTTCGCCTGTTCTCGCCGCAACTTCCGGAGCATTATACGCACAAGCTATGCTCAGTGTCTTTGTCATAAAACCGTTCCCGTTCATGTGGGACGGAGCCTTGTCAACATCGCGGTGAGTGAATCCGTCAATATCCCACATTCCCGAGTAAAGCCGTATCTCGTCAGAGTTCGCCGCCTTTACCACGTTCACCGCGGTCTCTTCAAGCCCCTCGCACTTCACCTCCACATTTATCGTCTCCTTGCCCCATTCGGTAAGGTTCGTGGTGTGGAAGATCGTTGCGCCGGTACCGTACATTATCTCGTTGCTGTCAAACGGGTTTATTTCAATATCGCCCATCATCCAGCCGAGCATAGCGTTCCCTCTGCCCCAGTCAAGCCACGGTGCAGCCGAGTAGTCAAGGCTGAACAGGCGCTCGGTATCATCGGCTCCGCCGAATATGCCCTCCCATGTCGCTCCTCCGTCGGTGGAGCGGAAGATGTTGTCGTCCTCGTTAGCCTTATATCTGCCCATTGAGCTGACATACAGCGTGTCCGGATCCTTGGGGTCTATCGCGATATCGCCCCAGCCGTGTCCCGTGTCGTCAGGCGTGATGTCAGTCCATTCTCCGGTAACAGAATTATACTTCCTTATCGCTCCCTTTATAGGTCTGTAAGGGTTGGCTTCGCCGGTAAATGCAAAATAAACATTCTCGCCCTGCACATATATATGCGATGCAAGGAAAGACTTCGGCGCGCCTTCAAGCACTTCCCATGTCTCGCCCGCGTCATGCGTCACATACATCACCCTGTCGCCAGTGCCGACATAAATCGTCCTGCAGGGTTCTCCGTCTGCCGAAGAAGCCGGATCAAACGCGATCGCCGTAACTCCGAAGGTGTAGCCGTCCTCGGAATAGCCCTTGCCGTCCGTGGGGAAGCTTGCCACCTTCGTGAAGGAAGCGCCGCTGTCACGGCTCACCCAAAGCCCGTCGTGACGGGAGCCGAGATACAGCACCGAGCTGTCATGGGGGTCAAGTTCAAGGCGGTTCGCCTGTCTGTGGGGCTCGTTTCCGCCCATATTGAATTCAAGGGGCGTTATGTTCCAGTGGTCGCCGTAATCATCGGAGCAGAGCACCGCAGCTTCCATATTGCTGTACATTCCCACCAGCGCATAGACTTTGTTCGGGGATTTCGCGTCCGTCGCTACGCCCTCGATGCCGTAGTAGCTGTAATGGTCGTTGCCGAACATATCGGTAAGCGGCTTCCACTTCCCGCCGGTGTTCTTATCCATCCGGTAAAGGCCGCCGATATCCGTCTTGGCATATACCAGCCCCTCTTCACCCTTGTTATAGATTATACCCGTAGTATATCCGCCGCCTACGATCTGAACGTTTCCCCATTCGTACTCGGCAGCCGCGCCGGAAAGCTCCGGCTCCTCTGTTTCGGCAGACTGTTCTGTTCCGCCGTTATCCTGCGTATCTGCGGGCGCCGGGCTTTCCGTATTCCCGCCGCAGCCCGACATCACCATTGCCGCTGCAAGCAGCGCCGCCAGCGTTCTTTTCTTCATAAGCATCTCCTTTACTTGTCGGTTCCGGGTTCTTTCTGCTTTCCTACGATAAGTTCCTTCGCATAGGGCAGCTTCTCTATCTCCTTGCAGAACTCTCTCCATTCCGGGAGCCTGTGGTTCTTCCGCTGTGAATAGATAGTTTTCAGCGCGCGGTAGTTGGTCGTAAGGCGCGCGGTAAGCTCAAATCCGCAGGGGTTGCTGTACAGCAGCCGCAAATAGTCCTCCGGATCCTGTGTCTCGTTGTACCTGTCTTTCAGCTCGTTCATTATCTCTATCATGCGCGGATCGACGTACTTGCAGTACTGCTTCGAGAGATCGAATTTAGCTATGCGGTGCATTGTTGACTGGCTGGAAACGAACTCGAGGAAGCGGTATCTTTCGGCTTCTGTCCATGCCTTTACCGTGAAAGTAAGGTCGAATGCGACGCGTATGCCGGTCATGAACTGGTCGTGACCTTCGCCCTTGCCGGACTGAGCAAGCTTTACTATACGCTCCGTAATATCTCCGTTCACCGCGTCGGTATCGACTGCCATGGGGTATTTGCTTGCCTTGAAGCTCTCTTCGAGGTCATATACTTTGATGTTTTCAAGCTTCATTTTTATTCTCCTTCTACAAATTTCCCCCGCCGTAAAGCGGGGGAATTATTATTTACATTGATCTTTTTCGGAGACCCCGTGATCTCCGCGGAACGTTCCCGGCTTATTCCTGCAGCATAAACATATCATAGATAACACGGATAGCTTCTTCAAAATCCTCTTCCCTGATACCGATGATGATATTAAGCTCGGAGGAGCCCTGGTCGATCATCTTGATATTGATGTTGGCGTGGGAGAGAGCCGCGAAGATACGGGTAGCAGTACCCTTCGTCGCCTTCATTCCGCGTCCTACGACAGCTATCAGCGCAAGTCCTTCCTCGACTTCGATATGGTTCGGGTCCGATACTTCCTTTACGCGCTCAACAAAGTTCGGGTGAGCCTTGAGGTCATCGCTGTCGATGATGAGCGTCATCGTGTCGATTCCGGTCGGGATATGCTCAAAGTTTATCTTCTCAACGTCCATAAGGGTGAGTATGCGGCGGAGGAATCCTATCTCGCCGTTCATCTCGTCCTTTTCTATTGCTACGGCACTGAAATTCTTCTTGCCGGCGATACCTGTGATTATATGCTCATTCTTGCCCTCGGGTGCTTCCGGAACGATCATCGTTCCCTTTGCCGACGGGTCATTTGTGTTCTTGATGTTGATCGGGATCTTCGCGTTTCTTACCGGGAAGATAGCGTCCTGGTGCAGTACCGTCGCACCCATATAAGAAAGCTCGCGGAGCTCTCTGTATGTGATAACGTCGATGAACTGGGGATCCTTTACGATACGCGGATCCGCAACGGCAAATCCCGGTACGTCCGTCCAGTTCTCGTAAAGCTCGGCACCGATAGCCTTTGCAACTACCGAGCCGGTGAAGTCGCTTCCGCCGCGGGAGAAAGTGCGGATAGAGCCGTCGGGATTGGCGCCGTAGAATCCGGGGATAACTGCGCAGTCATAGCCCTCAAGGATAGAAGCAAGCGTTGCATCGGTAAGCTCCGCGTCAAATTCGCCGTTGGGCTTGAAGAAGATGCCCTTTGCAGCGTCAACGAAGTTGAAGCCGAGGTAGTTCGCAAGGATAATGCCGTTGAGGTACTCTCCGCGGCTTGCGGCATAGTCTCTGCCCGCACGCCTGGTGAAGTTGTCGGTGATCTCCTCGTATTCGCGGTCAAGCGAGATAGTGAGTCCGAGATCGGAAATGATGCCGTTGTAGCGCTCCGCGATCGGGAGGAATGCCGCTACCGCGTTTGCTCCTGCGCAAACATCGTCGTAGCACTTATACAGCATATCCGTTACCTTTGTGTCATCGGAGAAGCGCTTTCCGGGTGCGCTTGGAACCACATATCTGCGTTCCTTGTCGCTTCTGATTATCTCTGCGACTTTGCGGAACTGGTTTGCATCGGCGAGCGAGCTTCCTCCGAATTTTACTACTTTTGCCATTGTCTGTTGTTCCTTTCTATATATGTTTACTCATTTATACCGTCTTTATCCAGCGACTTTATTGACAGCGTAAGGTACTTGAAATTGTTGTAGAGGTCTATCACTTCGTCGCCCTCGCCCTCGTCCGTAAGTCTTATCACCGGGCGCAGTACATTGGAGTTGTTGCTTATGACCACGGCGTGTCTGCCGTCGCTCAGTATCACCTTTTCGCCTACCGGATACGGCGCGAATGCGTTAAGGAACGCGGTGATTATATCGTAGTCAAAGTGGGTGTTTGCACCGCCCATCATGAACTCCTCGGCTTCGGCAACGCTCCACGGCTGGCGGTAGGGTCTGTTGGAAGTCAGAGCGTCATATACATCGGCGACTGTGATTATCCTTGCAAGATAGGTTATCTGCTCGCCTTTAAGACCGAGCGGATAGCCTGTGCCGTCGAACTTTTCATGGTGCATCAGCACGGCGTTCATTATCTCTTCCGAATATCCGCCGTTTTTGCGGAGAAGGATATAGCCGTTCTGGGGGTGCTTTTTTATAGCGGTGAACTCATCATCGGTGAGCCGTCCGGGCTTTCTTATTATGTCGATATCTATGGTACGCTTGCCGATATCATGCAGGAGCGCCGCCTCACACAGATCGCGCATCTTGCTGCGCGGGAGATCAAGGCTTTTTCCTATTGTGACTGACATCATCGCCACACGCAGGCAGTGCTTGTATGTATAGTCGTCGTAAGACTGGAGCTGGTGCATTTTGAGCAGAATGTTGTCATCGGCGTACAGACTTGTTATAAGGTCATTTGCGACGTTGGAGATCTGTTTTGAAGCTTCTTTCGTGAATTCTTTCAGCGGCTTTTCATCGTCCGAGCCAAAGACATCTTTCAGCGTACTGAGCGACTGATGGATATCTATTTCGGCGCGCATCTCCGCGGAAATGGTGGAAGCGCTGAAATTCTTTCTGATAAGCACCTCGCCGACGTTGTAGCGCTCTTTGAGGTTGAAGATCATAACGCTGTCGAGGGTAGTTCCCTTGAGGAGAAGCACTCTGTCGGTACCGGGCTCGATGACGTTATCGGCTGTGACCATACCGGACTCAAGTTCCTCGACTTTGATCTTCATGGAAGAAGATTCTGCCATTAACGACACTCCTTTCCTGCGAAATATCAACACACTTCATTATATCATATTTTTTTTGTTTTGTCACCTGTTTTCGCATAAATTTTTTCACGTCCTTGCAAAAAAAATGCCGTTCCTTCCGGCAACACTGCCTCAGGGAACGGCTGAACGGGCGGGTACTCATTTCATAAGGGCAATGAAAGCGCGTGCTTTATGCGCTATGATCTTGTCGTTTTCGTATGTAAGGAACGAAGCGGCCTGATCTATCTCCACCCAGCGCATCTCGGAGATCTCATCGAGCTGGGGCTTTGCATCGCGGCTGATAGCCTTGCCTACGAAGTAAACGACGGTCTTGCTGGTGTCCTTGCGGGGACTGAAAGTTACAGTCTCACGGAAGCCGCTGTCGATAAGGACATCGATATTGGTTTCCTCCTTTATTTCACGCTCGGCAGTTTCGATCTCGGTCTCGCCTTTTTCGACATGACCTTTCGGGAAAGACCAATATCCCGATTTGATATGGCGGATAAGCAGTATTTCGGTATTGCCGTGAAATTTCCTGTACACTACCGCGCCGCAGGATTTTTCGTAATTCATCGGTTCATCCTTTCAGAATAATGGGAGCAGCCGCGCCGATCACGCGCGTTCTGCTGTAAATTATATATATTATAACACATTTTCTCCGATTTGTCACTACCTTTTTTGCATATTGCACGATATTTGATTGACATCGCCCTCAAAAAGTAATATAATAACAGTATAGCACCGTTCATAATGCCTCGCGGCGGACTTTACGGCGCATTCTCTTCCGAAAGGAATGATAGGAATGGCTAACCGCACTGACCGGGATATCCGTGACACACAGGTACGACGGGTCAAGAGCCCGGCTACTGTCGAAGATCAGATAGAAAAACTGCGCAGCAGGGGCTGCATAATCGAGGATATGGATCATGCGGTCTGCGCCCTGTCGAACATAAACTACTACCGGCTTGCGCACTATTTTGCGGTATTTCTTGAAACAAAGAGCAAGTACCGTGAGGGAACGAGCTTCGAGACGGTAATGCACATATACGATTTTGACAGGCTTCTGCGCTCGCTGCTTCTTACAGCACTGGAGGAAGTCGAGATAACCATGCGCGCGAATATATCCAACTACCATGCGCTGAAATACGGCGCGCTCGGCTATCTGAACGAGTCGGGCTTTGACGCCCGCCACAACCACAAGCAATTTCTGAAGAAGATAGACCGCGTTATCGAGAACAATACAGGCGAGCAGCTTGTAACCCACCACATGAAGAAGTACGGCGGTGCATTCCCGCTCTGGGTTATTATGGAGCTGTTCAGCTTCGGGCTTCTCAACAGCTTTTACGGCGATCTGAAAACGGAGGACAAGCGCGCGATAGCGGAGAACGCATTCGGGCTGCCGTACCGGTGTGTCGAGAACTGGCTTATCTGCCTGTCCGAGCTGCGCAACCACTGTGCGCACTATAACAGACTTTATGCTAATAACATGACATCTGTGCCGAAGCAGCCGCCCGATCTTGCACGCCCTATCTCGAACACGCTGTTCGATTATGTGATCATACTCAAGAAACTCTACCCGCGCAGCGATGTGTGGAATACCGCCTTCGTCACCAAGCTGGAACTTCTCATCGCCGAGTACGACGAAGCCATAGACCTGTCCTATATTGGCTTCCCCCTCGATTGGCAGAGCTTTATCCGTGACCCGTAAGAGAGAGTCGCGCACTGCGCTCGAGAGGGTCGCTTACGCTCGAGAAGAGTCGCTTGCGCTCGAGAGGGTCGCTTGCGCTCGAGACTTGGGGGAAACCTTTCTGAAGAAAGGTTCGTCTGTCGGTCAGCCCCTCTGTCACCTGACGGTGACACCTCCCCTCTGAAGGGGAGACACCCCAAACCCCTTTCCAAAGACTTTTAATCGCTCCGCAGTTAAGGGAGAGGGTAATCAGAACAGAATAAAGACTGCTGAAACTAACGAATTTCAGCAGTCTTTTTTGTATTCAGATCAATATAGCTAACCGTGGAGCTGCACCCGCCCATTGAAGAATGTCGCTACGCATTTCGCCGCGGCGCGTCCGCCGCCCCATCAGCCGAAGGCAGCAGGTACAGCAGAGACTTGTGTAAAGTCACGCAGGACGCGCCCATACAGAGCATCCGAAGCAGCGTCGCCTCTCAAAAACTCACTTTACATCTCTAAATCTCTTAAAACTCTCAAAAAAGACTTGCATTATTATGTATTTTATAGTATAATAATATGGATAATGTAATAGCATACCAAGAAAGGACAAGAAGTATGGACATAGCTACTCTCGACCATATCTGCAGGCTGTCGAAGCTGAACTTCACAGAAGAGGAACAGCAGAAGGCTCTTGCCGAGATGTCCGATATTATCGGGCTTATGGACACAATCAAAGAATACGATATAACTTACGATGACACCAAGGATCACAACGAGATCCGCTACGACGATCTCCGGAAAGATATCCCCGAGCCGTCTTTCCCTACCGAAAAGCTCCAGCAGAATACAACGCCGCGTGACAACTGCTACGTTGTGCCGAAAATGATGGAATAACGGAGGGATAACATGGATCTGAAAAATATTACCGCCGCAAAGCTGCGCGGAATGCTCGATTCCAAAGAGATAAGCGCCAAAGAAGCGGCTTCGGAGTTTCTCTCCGAGATAAAGAAAAATGACGGAAAAGTCCTCTCATACATCACCGTTACCGAGGACGAGGCTATGAAGAATGCAGAAGCAGCCCAGAAGCGCATCGACGCGGGTAATGCCGCACCGCTCACCGGTATCCCGATCGCGCTGAAAGATAACCTCTGCACCGACGGCATAAGAACCACCTGCTCCTCGAAGATGCTCGGCGATTTCGTACCGCCGTACAGCGCCACCGCCGTCGAAAGGCTCGCCGTGCAGGACTACACCCTCCTCGGCAAGGTCTCCATGGACGAGTTCGCAATGGGCGGTTCCACGCAGACCAGCGCCTTCGCAAAGACAAAGAACCCCTATAATACAGACTGCGTTCCCGGAGGTTCCTCCGGCGGTTCCGCTGCCGCAGTCGCCGCCGGATTCTGCGCGGCTGCACTCGGAAGCGATACCGGAGGCTCTATCCGCCAGCCTGCGTCTTTCTGCGGTGTTACCGGTCTCAAGCCAACCTACGGGCGCGTTTCAAGATACGGTCTTGTCGCATTCGCCAGCTCCCTTGACCAGATCGGACCTATCGCAAGATCTGCCGAGGACTGCGGTATTATTCTGAACGCTATCGCCGGAGCCGATCCGAAAGACGCTACAAGCAAGAATGTACCGTTCACCGACTTCAATGAAAAGCTCGGACAGAGCATCAGCGGTATGAAGATCGCTATCCCGAAAGAGTTTTACGGCGATGCAGTTGACGAAGAAGTAAGAAATGCGGTAATGAATGCCGCTCACGAATATGAGAAAATGGGAGCATCACTGGTTGACTGCTCGATAAGCACGCTTCGTTACGCGGTGCAGGCTTACTACCTCATCTCCTCTGCGGAAGCCGCTTCCAACCTCTCCCGCTACGACGGCATCAAGTACGGTCTGCGCGGTGAAGGTCACAGCTTCGACGAGATGATCCGCGACAGCCGCAACCGCGGTTTCGGCGCAGAAGTAAAGCGCCGTATCCTCCTCGGAAACTATGCGCTTTCAAGCGGCTACTACGATGCCTACTACCGCAAAGCTCTCGCGCTCAAGCAGAAGATAATCGAGGAATACAATGCCGTATTTGAGAATGCGGACGTTATCCTCACTCCCACAGCGCCCAGTGTTGCATACAGGATCGGCGTCCAGGACAATGACCCCGTAAAGATGTACACCGCCGATATCTGCACCGTAACGGTGAATATAGCAGGGCTTCCCGCGATCAATACTACCTGCGGCTACAACGGCGACGGAATGCCGATCGGTATGTCGATAGTAGGAAAGCGCTTCGATGAAGCAACGATCATACAGACTGCGGACGCGTTCGAGAAGACATTCTCGCCCGTTCGCTGCACATTATAAGAAAGGAGCATCGGAAAAATGTCTGATCTTTACCCCACGATAGGTCTGGAGATACACGCCGAGCTCCTGACAAAGTCCAAAGTATTCTGCACCTGTTCCGCGAAATTCGGCGGCGAACCGAATTCCCGCTGCTGCCCGGTATGCTCCGGTATGCCCGGAACTCTGCCGGTACTGAACCATACCGCCGTTGAATATATCATAAGAGCGGGTTATGTAACGAACTGCGAGATCTCGCGGTTCACAAAATGGGACAGAAAGAACTACTTCTATCCCGATCTCCCGAAGGCTTACCAGATCTCGCAGATGCCGAGACCCGTATGCCTTAACGGATATGTGGACATAATGGTGAACGGGCAGGAAAAACGTATCCGAGTAAACCGCATACACCTTGAAGAGGACGCAGGAAAGCTCGTCCATGACGAGGCTACCCGCTCCAGCCTTGCAGACTACAACCGCTGCGGAATACCGCTGATCGAAATGGTCACCGAGCCGGATTTCCACAGCGCGGAAGAAGTCGTTGCTTATGTCGAGAAGATAAAGCTTCTCTATAAGTACGCCGGCATCTGCGACTGCAAAATGGAGCAGGGCTCCCTCAGATGCGATGTCAATATCTCCCTCGCGCCGAAGGGTTCGGACGTGCTCGGAACGCGTGCGGAGCTGAAAAACCTCAACTCCACAAAGGCGATAGTCCGCGCGATAGAGTATGAGATATACCGTCAGACGGAGATCATCGAGTCCGGCGGAAAGGTATTGCAGGAAACAAGGCGCTTCTCCGATTCCACGGGCGAGACCACGGCGCTCCGCTCCAAAGAGGACGCCCACGACTACAGATATTTCCCCGATCCGGATATCCCGCCGATAATCTTCACCGAGGAAGAACTTGCCGCAATAAAGGAAGCTCTTCCGGAAATGCCCGAACAGCGCAGGGAGCGCTATATCTCCCAGTACGGACTTGCTCCCGCAGATGCGGACAACATCATAAACGACAAGGATATCTGCGACTTCTATGAAGCTGCAATAAAGGCTTACAACAAGCCCAAGACCGTTGCGAACTTCATTCTCGGCGAGTTCATGCGCCGCATAAATCTCGGCGAAATGTCAATGGACAGCCTGAAATTCGCGCCGGAGGATCTTGCAAGACTCATAGAGCTGGGCGATACCGACAAGATCAACAAGAACAACTACAAGACGATCTTTGTCGAGATGATAAACACCGGCGACAAGCCCGATGCCGTATGTGACAGGCTTGACCTCTGGGTAAAGGAAGACAGCTCGGCTGTTGAAGCAGTAATCGACAAGCTCATCGCCGACAACCCCAAGCCCGTTGAGCAGTACCGCGCCGGCGAACAGAAAGTGTTCGGCTTCTTCATGGGTCAGGCAAACAAGGCTCTCAAGGGTCAGGCAACCCCGAATACGATCAAGGCAATTCTTGAACAGAAATTAAAAGGATAAAGAAAGGAACATAAAACAATGTTCACAGCAAACAAGTACCGTGACCACAACACGGCTATGATATCCGAAGCGGATATCGGAAAACAGGTCAGAGTCTCCGGCTGGGTGGAGAATATCAGAGATCACGGCGGTATCGAGTTCATCGATCTCCGCGATCACTACGGAATGCTGCAGGTCACATTCCAGAACAACGAGAAACTTCTTGAGGGCATAAACAAGGAGTGCGCGATCTCTATCGCCGGCACGATCATCAAGCGTGACGAGAGCACCTACAACCCCAAGATCGCTACAGGTACAGTCGAGCTTGCCGCAGAGAGCGTGGATATACTCGGAAAGGTGACAACACAGCTTCCTTTTGAGATTCCCACATCTCACGAGAACAACGAGGATATCCGTCTGCGCTACCGTTTCCTCGATATGAGAAACAGAAAGGTGCATGAGAACATCGTGTTCCGTTCGCAGGTAATGAGCTTCATGCGCGAGAAAATGACAGAGCTGGGATTCCTGGAGCTCCAGACTCCCATACTCTCCACATCGTCCCCCGAGGGCGCGAGAGACTACCTGATACCGAGCAGAAAGCACCACGGCAGATTTTATGCGCTGCCGCAGGCTCCGCAGATATTCAAACAGCTCTACATGGTTTCCGGCTTCGACAAGTACTTCCAGCTTGCACCATGCTTCCGTGACGAGGACGCGCGTGCAGACCGCACACCGGGCGAGTTCTATCAGCTCGATCTCGAAATGAGCTTTGCTACCCAGGAGGACGTTTTCGCAGCCGCAGAGCAGGTATTCCCGGCTATCCTCGAAAAGTTCGGAAAGAAGCAGTACACCCATGCTCCTTTCCCGCGCATCACCTACGAGGAAGCAATGCTTAAATACGGCTCCGACAAGCCGGATCTCCGCAATCCGCTGTTTATAATCGACGTTTCCGATCTGTTCGTTGACAGCTCGTTCAAGCCGTTCTCGAACAAGACCGTCCGTGCAATACGCGTTCCGAAAATGGCAGAAAAGTCAAAGAGCTTCTTTGAGAAAATGGAGGAATACGCGCTGTCAATAGGAATGAAGGGTCTCGGCTACTTCAAGGTAGAAGAGGGGCTCAAGTTCAACGGTCCTATCGACAAGTTCCTGCGTGAAGGCGACAGGGAAGAGCTTGCAAAGCGTGCCGGGCTTGAAGTAGGCGACGTACTCTACTTTATCGCTGACAACAAGAAGAATGCGGAGAAGTTCGCAGGTCAGATAAGAAATGAAGTTGCATCGAGAATGGGACTTATCGACGAGGACAGATTTGAGATCTGCTGGATAGTTGACTTCCCGATGTACGAGGAGGACGAGGAGACCGGAAAGCCGATCTTTACACACAACCCGTTCTCTATGCCCCAGGGTGAGCTGGAAGCGCTCAACACCAAGAACCCCTGCGACGTTCTCGCATACCAGTACGACGTTGTATGCAACGGCGTAGAGCTTGCGTCCGGCGCAGTCCGCAACCATGATATTGACGTTATGGTAAAGGCATTCGAGATAGCCGGATATACCGAGGAGGACGTAAAGGAGAAGTTCGGTGCGCTTTACAGTGCATTCAAGTATGGCGCTCCGCCTCATGCAGGTATGGCATTCGGCATAGACAGAATGATAATGCTGCTTCTTGACGAGGACAGCATACGCGAGGTAATCGCATTCCCGCTGAACTCCAACGCACAGGATCTCCTGCTCGGCGCGCCTACCGAGGTTACGGAACAGCAGCTGCGTGAGGTTCATATCAAGGTGCGTCAGCGTCCGCAGGATATCAAGAACAACCAGCAGCAGTAATGCACGAATGATCCCGCATTGTCAAATATTTAGGAGGAAGATGATACTATGGCTGAAGGATTTATAACATACAAGGGTTTCCCGCTGGTAAGAAAGGGAAACGAGATATATTACGGTAATATGAGCGACGAATATGTGACGTATATGAATGTTGTATCTACACACGACGAAAACGGGATAGCGGCTGCCGATAAGATAAAGGTGTTTATGATGAAGACGGAAAAGGGTCTCGACCCTATCTCCGCTATCGTCAAGTCCAGCGACCGCACAAGCCTTTACGACGCACTGGATATCGCGAATATCTGGCTGTCGAGAGAGATGTGAGTGAGAGATTTTGAGAGATTTTCAAGACGGGGCGCTGCCCCGGACCCCGCCAGCCCCCTTTGAAAAAGGGTGCTGGACACCCTAAATAAATGCAGTATTTCAGAGCGTACAGCTATGGGCGAATGCCGACTGAAACGCAGTGGGGTTGGCAAATACTCCATTCAGAAAATAACAAGAAAACAGCTTGCAGAAACAATCACTGCAAGCTGTTTTTAATCTGATGAGTATAACTAACCGAGGTGGCGCACCCGTCAATAGAAGAATGTCGCTACGCATTTCGTCGCGGCGCGTCCGCCGCCCCCCTTTTTCAAAGGGGGCTGGCGGGGTCCGGGTCACGGCAGGAAGCCGTGAGTAGGCTGCCAAAAGGCACGCACGATGCGTGCATATAGAGCAGCCGAAGCAGCCCCCCGTCTTGAAAATCTCTCAAAATCTCTCTCAAGCCTCTGTGGGAGTCTCGTCTGCGGCAGAAGCTGTAACGGGTGTGCCGAGGTAGTCGGGAAGCTTCATGCCGGCCTGGTCGAACATCTCACCGAGGGGAGGAACAGACTTGAAAAGTCCGCTGATAAAGTCGGCAGTTGAGTTCTTGCCGTCGCCGCCCTTTGAACCGCCGTCCCAGACAGTGACCTTGTCGATCTTGATGTTCTTGATAGCGTCCACCTGAATGCGGAGAAGGTCTTCCATCTTGTCCGCAAGTATCAGCTTTACTGCGTCGTCCGCGGTTCCGGCTGTATTTACGAGTTCGCGCATACCTTCCGCCTGCTTCTGGAGCATCTCGCGCATACCGTTTGCCTGTGCTTCCATTTTCGCGTAAATAGCGTCCGCTTCACCCTTTGCCTTGCGGCGGATAACCTCAGCTTCCGCTTCCGCAGCGATCTGAGCCTGTTCCTTGGCTATCTGCGCCTTTACAATTATATCAGCCTGCTGGGTCGCCATTTCAAGCTGTGCACGCTGCTGCTCCGCGAGTTTCTGTGCAGCGTACGCTTCTTCGCGTGCCTTTGCAGCCTGTACCGCTTCCGCTGCAGTAGCAAGTTTCAGCGCTTCCGCTTCCTTCTCGCGTCTCTGTGCGTCGGACTGCGCTATCGCGATCTTAGCCGAGTTTTCACCCTCTACCGCCTTTGCGTTAGCAGCCGCAACTTCGATACGCTGCTCGCGCAGAGCGTTCGCCTGTCCGATCTCACCGTCTCTGCCGGTCTGCGCGATAGCGATCTTCGCGTCATTTGCAGCCTTTGCGTCAGCCTCAGCCTCGCGGAATCTTCTCGATGCCTCGGACTGTGCTACCTCTACCTTTGCCGCGTTCTCACCGTCAATTGCACTTGCATTTGCAGCTGCTACCTGGATACGCTGGTCACGGTTCGCGTTAGCTTCACCGATCGCACCGTCACGGTTCTTCTCTGCAACGGATTTCTTCGCGTCGTTGATAGCCTTTGCAGCCGCTTCCTTACCGAGAGCCTCGATATATCCGGACTCGTCGCGGATATCGGTTACGTTTACATTGATAAGACGGAGTCCGATCTTGCGAAGCTCGATCTCAACGTTCTTGGAAACTGCGATAAGGAACTTGTCACGGTCTGTGTTGATCTCCTCGATCTCCATTGTAGCAATTACAAGACGGAGCTGACCGAAGATGATATCCTTTGCAAGCTCCTGGATCTGCTGCATCTTAAGTCCGAGCAGTCTTTCCGCTGCGTTCTGCATTACGCCGGGCTCTGTGGAGATGCCGACAGTAAAGCTCGAAGGTACGTCAACACGGATATTCTGCTTCGACAGCGCGTTGCGCAGATCGACGTTTATCGATATAGGCGTAAGATCCATGTACTGGTACGACTGGATTATCGGCACGATGAATGCCGCGCCTCCGTGAATGCAGCGTGCGCTGCGTGCCTGACCGCTCTTGTCGCTGCCGACCTTACCGTAGATAACGAGTATCTTGTCAGACGGGCATTTGCGGTACCGGGAGAGTATCCCTCCGAACAGCGCGAACAGTATTATCACGCCGACCGCTATTGCAACAATAATGATAGGATCCATAGTGTTTTCCTCCTTTGGATTTTCCCTTATATCTGTGCAGCTTTCGCCGCATTTTACCGTTATTTGTTCTCTGTGATCTTTACATCGCCTATCGACATAAGGATCAAGCCGAATATGGCGAGCTTTTCGTTTATTACTTTTTTGAGATGCTCCTCAAACACTGCTTTTTCCGCATTCTCGTCGTATTCCTTCATAGCTTCCGTAAGTGCAGCCGAGACTGTCTCGCTGACGGTTTCCTCAATTGCTTCGTGAGACGAGCCGTGGAATGTCGGCGCAAATATCTGGAGCTTGTCTTCGGGGAAATATACCGTAAGCATAGCCGCAGCACGGTAACTTCTGCCGTTCTTTCCCTCCGCTTCATCGCAGAAGGCTTCTGTATGGAACGGTACCTTCTTTATATAGAAGAACTTGCTACGCAGGGAATAAACATTCTCGCCGTAACTTGCCTTTCGCGGACTTATCGAGTAGGCTCCGTCCCGGTACTGTATGCGGTAGCAGTCGGCGGTCCGTTCCTCAAGGTCATGCTCCTTCGGCAGAAATACTATGAGGCAGCCTACACCTCCGATAACCACCAGAGCTATAAATCCCCAGAAAATATAGTCTATCATCTGAAGCTCCATGCTTCGCCTCCGTTCACACCTTTTCGACAACAAGCACGTTGTCGCTTCTTATGTCAATAACTCTTATCTGTGTACCGTCCGGGAGCGTTTCGTTCCCGTCAGTCATAGCGTCGTATTCCACAAGTCTTTCGCCGCTTGTCACATTTACTTTGCCTTTGCCCATGCCGTTCGCCGGGATCACGAGATAAACAGTGCCGTTCGCACCGAGAAGATTTCTTACATTAAGAGTGCCGTTCTGTGCGAGTTTCCGGGAAAGCTGCATCAGCTTTGCAACTCCGTACATTGCCGCAAGTCCGAGCACGAATCCGACTACGACAGCTATTATGGCTATTTTAGTGAGCGTGTATGTAACTATGCCCGCCCAGCCGAACACGCAGAGGAATGTGATTATTCCCTGCACCGTGAAGAAATTCAGCGTTCCCACATCGGACGGGTTGCTTCCGTCGCCGTAGTCGATGTCAGAGGCATCGGAGCCGTCGGAACTGTCGAAGTCTCCGCCGCTCATATCTCCGTCTGCACCGCCGGCGTCGAAGTCCATATCTCCTCCGCCGTCAAATCCGGAAGTGTCGCTCGGGTTAACGCCCGCGCCGCTGTGTCCGAATCCGAGGATAAGCATTATCGTCTGTATCAGCAGTATCAGTGTCGCCGGTATTGCTACGCAGTACATTATCTGCTCGAACAGCTCCAGTGTATTCCACCAGTTATTGAACCATTCCATATAAACACTTCCTTTCACGAAAATGAACGCATGGAACAATTGTGTAAATGTAATTTACTATAATTATACCACATTTTCGCCCGGTGTCAATAATTAATCGAACGATTTTTCAAAATCGTGATACTGCACAACACCGCTCTGCGAAATTTAGCAATATGCCGAAAATGAAAAAATGCAGGGAAAACTATTGATTTTTTGGTATTTATGTGATAAAATCGTAAGTAAATAAGATTTACCTATTGTAAATGAGTTTCAGACCGTGAAAGGAGTTTACTATGCTTCTCGTAACTACAGAATTTATTGCAGGCGCGAATATCCAGATGCTCGGGCTTGTAAAGGGCAGCACGATACAGACTGTGAATGCTATCCGCGATTTCGGTGCAAGCCTCAAGACTATCGTAGGCGGTGAGCTCAAGAACTACACCGAGATGATGGACACAGCCCGTGCGATAGCAACTGACCGCATGGTACAGGAAGCGGGAATGATGGGAGCTGACGCGATAGTAGGCGTGAGATACACCACTTCCGCGGTAATGGCGAGTGCGGCGGAGATAATGGCTTACGGAACTGCGGTAAGGATAGTAAAGTGACAAACCGCACGGTATTATAATACAGAAAGGAGACAGCGCCTATGGATCCCGCGGAACTCGGTAAAAGAATAAAGGAAGCCCGGCTTGCAAGGAAGATGACGCAGGCGGACGTAGTAGGTGATTTCATCACCAGAAATATGCTGAGCCAGATAGAGAGCGGTACGGCGAACCCGTCCGTGAAAACGCTCACTTATCTTGCGAAGGTATTGCAGCTCCCGGTGAACTATCTGCTTCCGGACGAGCTGGAGACATTTGATGACAGCGAAAATGCCGCGGTCAAGGATCTCGACGCGCTTATCCGTATGAAGAGTGCTTTCAACCGCGGTGACTATGCTCTTGCGGCTGAACTTGCAATGCCGTTCACGGAGAGCGGTAACATCGTGTATGATGAAGCATGCTCGGTGGCGGCGATGTCATATCTCGAACTCGCAAAAGCGGAGAGCGAGCCGAAAAAGGCGATAGAGCTTGCCCGGAATGCCGAGAAGTTCTCCGGACTGGGCATCTTCGCCAAGCGTGACGTCCGCGCGTCGGCTGTACTGCTTATCAGCGAATTGGCAGAGAGACTTTGAGAGAGATTTTGAGAGAATTTGAGATTTCAGAGAGGGGGCTCTGCCCCCCAACCCCCCGCAATGTCTGTCGGTCAGCCCCTCTGTCACCTAACGGTGACACCTCCCCGTTTGCGGGGAGATTACCCTTTAAAAAAGGGGTCTTAACCCCCTAAACTAATGCGCCGCACAAGTGAAGTTTTATCTCACATCTTGCACAGGCGGCGACTCATTGACCGCTTTCAGACTATTTCATAGTTTTGATTCTACTATTCTGTATTCATCAATGGGGAGACAGATTCCGGAGTTTTGGTTCAAAAAAGACTGCTGAAAACTTATGCTTTCAGCAGTCTTTATTTATTTCATAAGGTCTTTCTTATTTTCTGAATGGAGTCTTCGCCAACCCCACTGCGTTTCAGCCGATACCCGCCCATAGCTGTGCGCTCTGAAATACTGCATTAATTTAGGGTGTCCAGCACCCTTTTTTAAAGGGGGCTGGCGGGGTCCGGGGCAGCGCCCCGTCTCCAAAATCTCTCAAAATCTCTTAAAGTCTCTAAAAAGTCTCAACAAAATCTCTCAGACCGCTCTCTCGAAATACTCTTGCGGCTTCTTGCAGACGGGGCAGAACTCCGGCGCTTCCTTGCCGCAATGGAGGTGACCGCAGTTCCGACATCTCCACACGATCTCGCCGTCCTCGCTGAACACCTTGCCGCTGTCGATAAGCTCGATAAGACGGCGGTAGCGCGCTTCGTGCTCCTTTTCGATATTGCCGACCTGCTCAAAAAGCGAGGCGATATTGTCAAAGCCTTCCTCCCGCGCTACCTGCGCAAATCCCGCATACATATCCGTCCACTCGTAATGCTCGCCGCCCGCCGCGTTTTCAAGCGCCGCTTTCGTGTTCGCAGGAATACCCTCGCTTATAAGCGACAGCCACAGCTCCGCATGCGCCCGCTCGTTGTCTGCTGTCATATCGAAAATGTCCGCTATCTCGCGGTTTCCCTCTTTACGCGCGATCTCACCGTATATGTTGTATTTCGTCCGCGCCTGCGCCTCCCCGGCAACCGCCGTTTTCAGATTCTCCAGCGTCCTTGAACCGTCTAACTGCATAATATCAGCCTCTTTCCTTTGTTTTGGTGATATTATGTGCATCTTGAGACGGATTATACATGGAAAGTCTCTGAATATCCGTTTATTGCGGGGATAAGGCACACTGCGGTAAGTACAGCAAGTGGAATAAGCCATAGGAATGATCTGCCAGTAAAAAGCTTGTTCGGCATAGCAAGAAACTCCGCATAGTGCTTCCTTTTTATTAGTATGATATGAATTATCGCTCCGATAAGTATCAGAAATGAAACTCCGCCACATATCACACAGAAAATCTCCCGCGGTATCCGGGACAATCCGCTGAACGCCCAGCCGGACGGCGGGTTCAGCTCATCATAAATAATACCGGCTGCACAGGCGGCAAGCGGTATTCCGACAGTGATCGGCATAGCTTTCAGCCGCTTGAACCTCGTTTCGGTACAGATCCCGATAAATCCCGCAAGTATCGGCAGCCAGACCCCCGCAAATAAAGTTATCGCAAAAAAGCTAACATGATCGAAAGCGCTGTCGGGCGGACTGCTTATAAATATCAGTAATTCAAGAAGCGCCGTTATCGCTTCCGCGATTGTGGCAGCTATAAACAACGGTTTTATTCTTTTATTCATTTTTCTGTTGATCAAACAAAAACCCCGCCGTTGCCGGCGGGGTATTCTTCCATTATATAAATCAGCCCTCTGTGTTCTCCTCGATGTACTTTACTACATCGCCGACAGTCTTTATGTTCTCGACCTGATCGTCAGGGATCTCAAGATCAAACTCGTCCTCAAAGCTCATAACGAGATCAACGATATCGAGAGAATCTGCACCGAGATCGTCCTGAATGTTAGCGTTAAGAGTTACCTTATCCTCATCAACATCGAGCTGGTCAACGATAATGCTCTTTACCTTGTCAAAAATCATAATATAGCCTCCGTTTATTTTTATTACTGTATCACCATTATAAATGATAGTATTCAAAAAATCAATAGCTTTTTTTATTTTTTAAAAAATTGGCAATTTTTAACAAACGATTGCCTTATATTTAAGCATTTTGCCGAATGCACTGTCTCACTCTTCCGCGAAAACGCCTATTTTACGGAACTTGTCATATCTGCGGGCAAGAAGTGTTTCGGTATCGAGTGCCTTTAACCGCGGTATCGCATCGGCAAGGTAATCGCCGATACTCTCCGCTGTAAGATCGGGCGCGGTCTGCGCACCGCCGTCCGGCTCATCTATGATATGCTCGCATACGCCGAAGCGGACAAGATCTTCCGCGGTTATCTTCATAAGCTCTGCCGCTTCCGATTCACGGGAAGCGTCCTTCCAGAGTATGGAAGCGAATCCTCTCGGGGAAATGACCGAGTAGAGCGCATTCTCAAGCATCGCCAGCTCGTCGCATACCGCAAGGGCAAGTGCTCCGCCGCTTCCGCCCTCTCCGAGAACAATGGAGATTATCGGTGTGCGCAGGGTCATAAATTCCATAAGGTTACGGGCGATAGCTTCACCCTGTCCGCGCTTCTCTGCTTCAATGCCGCAGAATGCGCCGGGCGTGTCAACAAGGCATATCACCGGTCTGTGGAACTTTTCCGCCTGCTTTGCAAGACGGAGCGCCTTGCGGTAACCCTCCGGGTGCGGCATTGAGAAGTTGGACTGCTTGTTTTCTTCGAGGTTGCGTCCCTTTACCTGTGCAAGCACGGTAACAGGCTTTCCCGCAAACATACCCACACCGCCGATTATCGCGGCATCGTCTCCGAAATGCCTGTCTCCATGGAGCTCAAGGAAGTTCGTGAAAAGCGCGGGGATATAATCCCTTACCGTGGGTCTGCCCTTTTCGCGGATAAGCGCGAGTCTTTGTGTAGCCGTAAGATCGCTCATGCTCCCGCACCTCCCTTGTATTCTTCCGCCCGGGTGTAGTTGTGGGTGCGGAAGATCTTTGAAAGCGTCGGGCGAAGATATTTCCTCTCGACGATCATATCAACGAATCCGTTCTCAAGCATAAACTCTGCGGACTGGAAATCATCCGGAAGCTTCTGCTTTATGGTGCCTTCTATGACGCGTCTTCCGGCAAATCCGATAAGCACTTTCGGCTCGGCGATTATGATGTCGCCGAGGCTTGCGAACGAAGCGGTCACGCCGCCGGTAGTGGGGTCTGTCATTACGGTGACGTAGAGCTGACCTGCTTCACTGTGGCGTGCGATAGCTCCGGAAGTCTTTGCCATCTGCATGAGGGATATGATGCCCTCCTGCATTCTCGCTCCTCCCGACGCTGTAAAAAGCACTACCGGCAGCTTATGCTCTGTGGCGTACTCGAATGCGCGGGTGATCTTCTCGCCCACTACGCTGCCCATGCTCGCCATCATGAAGTTACTGTCCATAATGCCGATGACCGCGTTGTACTTGTGTATCTTGCAGGTGCCGGTTATGACAGCCTCTTTCATGCCGCAGCTTGCCTGAAGCTCCGCGATCTTGTCCTCGTAGCCGGGGAACTCGATAGGATTGAGCGATGCGAGACCCGGATCGAGCTCGACGAACGTTCCCTTGTCAACGGTCATTTCAAGCCTTTCGCGGTAGCCTATGCGTGCATGGTAATTGCAGGAGGAACAGACCGACTTATTGCGCTCGAAATCGTCTCTGTAAACAACTGTGCCGCATCTCGGACACTTGAAAAGCAGCCCCTTGGGTATTTCAACACCCGCTGCGGGCTTTTTTGTTTTTGCATCGGTCTTGGGTTTGGTATCAGCCTTTGACCTGTCTTTCACGACTTTGAAAAGATCTTCCAGAGCCATGCTTTTTATCACCTCTGAATACTGCCTGTGCCTGCTTTACGCGGACAGGTGGTTGTCGGTTGTCACGAAAAATCCTTGCGGTTAAGGAAGCCTATATCGAACCTTCCGCTGCGGAACTCCTTGTCACGCAGCAGATTCAGCTGGTAGTCGATATTCGTCTGCACGCCCTCGATCAGCATTTCGCCCAGCGCAACGCGCATCTTCGTTATAGCTTCTTCTCTGTCCTGACCGTGAACTATCAGCTTCGCGATCATGTTGTCGTAATACTGGGGGATCTCATAGCCCTGATAAACGGCGGTATCTATTCTCACGCCAAAACCGCCGGGGCAGTGTACAGACTCGATCCTGCCGGGGCAGGGACGAAATCCGTTCTTCGGGTCCTCCGCGTTGATACGGCATTCTATGGTATGACCGCAGAGCTTTACATCTTCCTGCTTAATGCCGAGTGGCATACCGTCTGCGATCATTATCTGCTGTTTTATAAGGTCTATCCCTGTCTCCATTTCGGTAACGGGGTGCTCGACCTGGATACGCGCGTTCATCTCCATAAAGTAGAAGTTCCTGTCGTTATCCACAAGAAATTCCACTGTTCCGGCGTTCTGATATCCGCACGCCTTCGCCGCTTTTACCGCGGCCTCTCCCATTCTTTCCCGCAGCTCCGGCGTCATTATCGGGCTCGGAGATTCTTCCAGCACCTTCTGATTGCGGCGCTGGCAGGAGCAGTCGCGTTCACCGAGATGTATCACGTTCCCGTGCTCGTCGGCGAGTATCTGTATCTCGACGTGGCGCGGATTTACGATAAACTTCTCTATGTAAACATCGTCGTTGCCGAAAAAGCGGAGCGCCTCCTGTTTTGCGGCAGTGAGTGCGCTTTCAAGGTCTTTTTCGCTGTCGGCACGTCTTATCCCGCGTCCGCCGCCGCCCGCACTTGCCTTTACAAGAACCGGGTAGCCTATTTCCGCGGAAATGCGCTTTGCTTCGTCAAGGTCTGCCACAACCCCGTCGGAACCGCGCACTACCGGGACTCCCGCCTTTATCATAGTCGCCTTAGCATTCGCCTTGTCGCCCATAGCTTCCATAGCTTCCGCTCCGGGACCTATCCACTTTATGCCGCACCTGTCACAGAGCCGCACGAACCTGCTGCTCTCGGAAAGGAATCCGAAACCGGGGTGTATGGCTCTTGCGCCGGTTATCTCGCAGGCGGCAAGTATAGCGCGGGTATTGAGGTAGCTGTCGGTGCTTCTCGCGCCGCCGATACATACCGAGCGATCGGCGATCTGCGCGTGGAGCGCGTTTTTGTCCGCGGTGGAATATACCGCCACGGTCTCTATTCCGAGCTCGCGGCAGGCTCTTATGATACGGAGCGCTATCTCGCCGCGGTTTGCTATAAGTATCTTATCAATCATCGGTATATAGTGTCTCTTCTCTTTGTTCAGTATCTTTTCAATTTCCGTGTTACGGTCATTCGCCGCGGGGCGTTCCCCGCCGCCGTCCGCGCAATGCAGGAGGCATTGACAGCGGTCACCGAAAGCGCGCACGATGCGCGCATACAAAGTGACCGCAAAAGGACAAGCGCGCTATTTGATCGCGAATGTGATCTCTGCTGTGCAGGCTTTTTCGCCGTTTACGGTAGCGATGCCCTTGCCGACACCTACGGGACCCTTTACCTTTATGATCTCTACTTCAAGGCGGAGGGTATCGCCGGGAGCTACCTGACGGCGGAACTTGGCTTCCTTTACACCGCCGAAGAAGCCGATCTTTCCCTTGTTTTCGGGAAGCATCAGCATCGCAACAGCGCCCGCCTGCGCCATCATCTCAAGGATAAGCACGCCGGGAACCACCGGGTAATTGGGGAAATGACCCTTGAACCAGAAATCGTCGGGCTTGATGTGCTTGAGCGCAACTACCCGCTTTCCTTCCTCGATCTCCTCGATCTCGTCTATGAGAAGGAACGGATCGCGGTGGGGGATTATCTCCTTTATCTGCTCGATATCCATTTTCATATCTTTCACCTTACTCTATGCGCATTATCGGCTCGCCGAATTCAACAGCCTCGCCGTCGTCAACAAGTATCTCGGCAACTACGCCGTCATACTCGCTCGTAACCTCGTTCATCAGCTTCATGCTCTCGATTATAAAGAGCACATCGCCTTTATGTACCTGCTTGCCTACCGTAACATAGGGCGGCTTCTCCGGCGAGGGAGCCGCGTAGAATGTGCCGACTATCGGCGAACTTACAATATTACCGCTCTTCGAGCATTCCGCGCTCGGAGCAGGTATGGAAGCCTGCTGTACCGTCGGCATCTGTCCCATAGCCGGAAACGGTATCTGCATCGGAGGAGGCGGGGGAGCCATAGGAGGCTGCTTCTCACCCAGCTCTATCTCAAACTTGTCGTTCTTTATGCGGAAATAGCCGAGCCCGCTTTCCTTCATAAGCCCGATATATTCCTTTGCTGCACCGAGCAGCTCACCATGTTCGTACTGCATAAAACCTCCGTATTACTCAACAGGCAGGAAGCACAGCGTTGCGTTGTGTCCGCCGAAGCCGAGAGAATTGCTTATCGCACCGGTAATCTTCATGTCCCTCGCACTGCCCTTGCAGCAGTCGAGATCGCATTCCTCATCATCTACGCTCAGTCCGACAGTTGCGTGTACAAATCCGTACTTCATCTGAAGTGCGACTGCCACAGCTTCAAGTCCGCCCGCCGCACCGAGAAGATGCCCGGTCATGGATTTGGTGGAGTTCACCGCCATTTTGTACGCGTGGTCACCAAAGACTGTCTTGAGCGCCGCAGTCTCGGTGGAATCGTTTAACTTCGTGGACGTGCCGTGAGCGTTGCAGTAGTTAATCGTCTCCGGAGCAACTCCGGCTTCCGCTACCGCAAATTCCATCGCCTTCGCACCGGCTGTGCCTGCCGGGTCGGGACTTGTCTCATGGTATGCGTCGCAGGTCGCGCCGTAACCGGCGATCTCCGCATATATCTTCGCACCGCGCTTTACCGCATGCTCGTATTCTTCGAGGATTACCGCTCCAGCGCCTTCGCCGAGCACGAATCCGGAACGCTCCTTGTCGAACGGTATCGAAGCTCTGTCGGGATCGGTGCTTCTTGTGACAGCGTGCATATTATTGAATCCTGCCATTGCGAATCCTATGCTGCACGCCTCGGCTCCGCCCGCGATTGCGCAGTCAAGGTAGCCGTGCTTTACCATTCTGAATGCTTCGCCTATGGCATGCGTAGATGAAGCGCAAGCCGAAACGATCGTGTAGTTCGCACCTTTGAAGCCGGTCTTTATCGCAACTTCGCCGGGAGCCATATTGCTTATCATCATCGGGATAGTGAACACGGAAACTCTTCCGTTGCCCTTGTTGTGGTAGTTGAGTATCTGCTCCTCGGTGGTCTGTATGCCGCCGATACCGGAAGCTATGATAACACCGCGCCTGTAAGGGTCTATATCGGAGAAGTCCGTCCCCGCGTCCTCAAGCGCCTTTTTTGCAGCATACACTGCGTACTGCGTCACAGGGTCGGTGCGCCGCGCTTCTTTTCTGTCTATATACTCGGAAACATCGAAATCCTTTATCTTTGCAACTACGTTCTTTTCCTCTGTCTGTCCCGGGAACCACGATTCAAGCGTAAAGCCGTGCTTTCCGGCTTTCAGGCTCTCACAGAAAGCTTCTACGGTGTTTCCCGTCGGGCTTAAAACGCCGAGTCCGGTTATAACAACTCTTCTCATATTATCTCCTTTTTTGAAAATTCACAATTTTTGAAAATGCACAATTTTTGAAAATGCACAATTTACAATGCACAATTCACAATTAAGGTGCGTGCTTCGCACGCGAATTTAAATCGTGACGGGATTTGAAATAATATTCTCCCGCCTGCACAATTCATAAAAGGATATGATCAATGTTTAGTTTTGCTCAATTCAGATATATCCGCGAAGCGGATACCATAATTGTGCATTGTGAATTGTGAATTGTGCATTAATGCAAACGGCAAAGCCGTTTACATTGACAGTCCGCCGCTTATCTCTATTGTCTGACCGGTGATATATGAAGCGCTGTCGGAGAGAAGGAACGCCACTACCGACGCTATCTCCTCAACTTCACCAAATCTGCGGAGCGCTATCTGATCGAATATCTTCGCCTTCTGCTCATCTGTAAGCACATCGGTCATGGGGGTCTTTATAAGTCCCGGAGCTACCGCGTTCACGCGGATATTTCTTGCTCCGACTTCTTTCGCCGCGGTCATGGTCATACCGATTATAGCCGCCTTGGAAGCGGAGTAGTTGAACTGACCGGCATTACCGTAAAGACCCGCAACAGATGCCATATTTACGATCGCGCCGTGCTTCTGCTTCATCATGACTTTGACCACAGGCTTCATCATATTGAAAACAGACTTCTGGTTGACCGCGATGACCTGATCGTACTGCTCTTCGCTCATAAGTGTCAGCAGGGTATCTTTCGTAATGCCCGCATTATTCACAAGCGCGTCGATCGACCCAAAGGCGTCCTTGACAGCCTTTACCATATCCGCGCACTGGCTGAAATCCGAAACGTCAGCCGCAAAGATCTCCGCCTTTACGCCGACAGTACGGCATTCCTCCGCCACTGCTTCAGCCTTAGCCTTGTCTCCGTCGGAGGGGTAGTGGTTTATCGCTATGTCCCAGCCGTCCTTCGCAAGTCTCTTCGCTATGCAGGCTCCTATGCCCTGCGATGCTCCTGTTATAAGTGCAACTGCCATATTATGTGCTCCTTTCGTCTCCGCTCACGCGGACGAGATCGGGACTCCGTCCCTCTCCCGAGCTCCCGCCCTGCTTCCTTTCGTCCGCGAAAGGAAGCGAAAGCGAATGTCTTTATCTGCCAAGCAGCTTCTCCGCCTGCGCAAACATCTCTTCGATTATGTCCTTGCAGGGCTTAATCTCGTTTATCATACCGGCTATTGCTCCGCACATGAACGAGCCGTTTTCAAGGTCGCCGTCCACAACCGCTTTCCGGAGCGAACCTGCCGAGATCTGCTCAAATTCTTCGGGAGTGCCGCCGTCCTTCTCGAATGTCTGGAGCTTCTTTGCAAGCTTCGACTTTACGTTGCGGCAGGGGTGACCGGTAAATCTTCCGGTAACGATGCTGTCCGTATCTTTCGCGCCGAGAACGAGTTCTTTGTAGTTTGCGTGTATCCGGCACTCTTCGCTTGCAAGGAACCTTGTGCCTACCTGGACACCCTCCGCGCCGAGCATAAACGATGCCGCGACACCGCGTCCGTCAGCTATACCGCCGGCCGCAAGGACGGGTATCTCTACTGCGTCAACCACCTGCGGAACAAGGCACATTGTCGTGTTCTCACCGATATGTCCGCCGCTTTCGGTGCCTTCCGCGATGACCGCATCTGCGCCGGAACGCTCCATTCTCTTTGCGAGAGCAACAGAGGGAACGACCGGTATTACCTTTATCCCTGCGCCTTTCCAGCCTTCCATATACTTTCCGGGGTTTCCCGCGCCTGTAGTAACAAACGCCACTTTCTCATCTATAACGAGCTGTGCAAGATCCTCCGCGTTGGGGCTCATAAGCATAACATTCACGCCGAAAGGCTTGTCGGTAAGCGATTTTGCCCTGCGTATCTGATCTCTCAGATAGTCTATGGGAGCCGCGCCGCCTGCGATTATTCCGGCACCGCCGGCATTTGAAACTGCCGCCGCAAGGGTGCTTTCAGCCACCCAAGCCATACCGCCCTGCAATATCGGGTATTTTATCCCCAGGAGTTCTGTAATTCTTGTATTCATCATTCTATCCTTTCTCGCTTTATCTTCAAGCTGTTCGGAAGACCCGCCGCTTAACTGCAGAGCGATTAAAGTTTTTTGAGGAGGGGGTCTGTCGAAGGTTTCTCTTATTGCCGCGTCCTTGCGGCATTTTGGAAACCTTCT
This sequence comes from Ruminiclostridium sp., assembly GCA_017479645.1. Classification (GTDB taxonomy): domain Bacteria; phylum Bacillota; class Clostridia; order Oscillospirales; family Ruminococcaceae; genus Ruminiclostridium_E. The sequence continues at coordinate 38,082 of JAFVBZ010000051.1, forward strand.
GTACGACTTCCTGTCGTAGGGGAAACCCCTTTTGCACCGCACGGAAGCGGTGAGAAGTTTTCCAAAAGCGCGCACGATGCGCGCTATACAGAAAACTTCGATTCACAAAAAGGGGTGCCCCCAGTCTCAAGCGCTGTGCGCGCCACTCTCACGCGCCGTGCGCGTCCTTCTCGCGCGCTGTGCGCGCTCGTCTTACTGCTCGAACACTATGGCACCGCTGGTGAGACCGGCGCCGAAGCCTACGAGGCAGATCTTCATTCCGTCCTTCAAGCGTCCGGCTTCGCCGAGTTCGGCAAGACAGGTGGGAATGCAGGCACTGGAAGTGTTGCCGCGTTTTTCGAGGTTCACATAGACCTTTTCTTCCGGCAAGCCAAGCCCCTTTACCGCGCTTTCTATTATGCGCGCATTCGCCTGATGCGGTATATAAAGATCAATATCTTCCTTCGTGAGCCCCGACTTTTCAAGCACCTTTGTTACCGCTGTCTGCATCGCGTCAACCGCAAACTTATATACAGCCTTTCCGTTCATCTGGAGTGTGTGCGTCTTTGCTTCGCTGTCTATCAGCCCCTCGGGAACCGTGTCCTCCTTCAGCAGCGGGCAGTTGGAGCGGCTCTGATCTACCTTGCAGTAAAGCGCGTTGAAATAATCGCCCTTTGCATTAAGATATGACCACATCGGCTTGTTGTTCTTCGTAACTACTGCCGCACCCGCGCCGTCTCCGAAGAGAATGCTCGCGCTCCTGTCGGTATAGTCGCAGTGCGGTGCAAGTCTCTCGCTCGCCACAATGAGGATATTCCTGTAATCGCTGTCCTCAAGGAATCTTGATGCCGTATCAAGCGCGTTTATGAAGCCGGTGCAGGCGGAATTGATGTCGAACGCCGCCGCGTTCACCGCACCGACTGTGTGCTGCACAAGGCAGGAGAGAGCCGGATAAAAGAAATCCGGCGAACAGGTAGCTGCAAGTACAAGGTCTATCTCCGACGGGTCAATGCCGCTGTTCTTCACCGCGGCAAGTGACGCCTGCTCCGCCATGTAGAAGTTCGGCTTGTCTGTGGATATGCGGCGCTCCCTTATCCCTGTCCTTGAATATATCCATTCGTCGTTCGTATCGAGTATTGTGGAAAGCCAGTCATTGCTTGCCACAGTATCGGGAACGTACATTCCCGTACCGATAATTCTTATTCCTCGCATTTTTCTCTCCGATTGCTGTTGATTTTATTATAAAAATGTTATATAATAGTAGATGTGAAAATGTGCGGGTCCGCCCGTACATACATATTAATATTATAACAGTACAGCCCGTTTTTGTCAATATCGCACAAAGAAAAAAATGAAATTTCGGATAAACTGTATGACAAAAAGAAAGGATTTTTACTATGGCAACTGCACTTTTATTCTCCGGACAAGGTTCCCAGTACAGCGGAATGGGCAGGAAATTATATGACGAAAATCCCTCCGCCTATGATGAGATATTCTCTGTCGGCTCGGAGATCCTCGGATTCGATGTGAAGAAAACAATGTTTGAGGGTACAGCCGAGGAGCTCGCCGTCACAAGCGTTTCCCAGCCCGCTATCTTCACGATGTCGCTTATGTGCGCAAAGAAGTATGCGCTTGACGGAAAGGAGTTTGCGGCCGTCGCGGGTCATTCTCTCGGTGAATACGCGGCTCTTGTTACAGCAGGAGCTGTCGATCTTACCACAGGGTTCACGCTTATAAAGCACCGCGCTGCCTGCATGGACAAGGCGGCGAAGAAGAACGGCGGAAAAATGGCTGCGATCATAGGGCTTCCGTCCGATGTCATAGAGACTGTATGTGCCGAGGTGAACGGCAGCGGAGATTACGTTGTTCCGGTAAACTACAACACCTCGGTCCAGACTGTCATCGCGGGCAGCGAAGCCGGCGTCGCAAAGGCAGCGGAACTGCTGAAAGCAAAAGGCGCGAAACGCGCCGTTCCGCTGGCGGTGGCGGCGGCTTTCCACAGCGATTACATGAAGGAAGCCGGGCTCGAATTCAAGGAGCTCATCAAGGACATCGACATAGCGAAGCCGCAGAAAGCCTTTTATTCCAACGTTACCGGCGCCCGGCTCGACGATTTCTCCGACATACACGACATACTCTCCCGCCATATCTATTCCCCCGTGCGCTTCACCTCGGAGCTTGCCGCAATGCAGGCGGACGGCATAGACAGCTTCGTTGAGTGCGGTCCCGGCAAAGCCCTCACCGGTATGGTGAAGAAGACGCTCGAAGGCATAACGGCAGAAGCCACCGATCTATGATCTGCGCCTCCGGAAGTCCCTCACCCAAAAGAACTTTATTATTGATTTAAGAAAGGCAGAAAAATGAAAAAGTACGCACTTATCGGGCATCC
>JAFVBZ010000008.1 GCA_017479645.1 Ruminiclostridium sp.
CAAAGTGTTGGCTACATCTTTATCCGCCTTAACCGAAGTTCAGTGCATTTATCAGGAGATGATAGACGCGCTTGAACAGACTGGCTCCAAATAAGAGTATATCAGAAAACACAAAATTTGTCAATAGTGCAAGGAGGCGATATTTTTGCCTAACTATTGCAGCACATCAGAACTCGCGGAGCTGAGAGGGTGCAGCTTACAGTACATACAGAAATCTATTCTTGACGGAAAAATAAGGGCTGTTGAAGCACCTACAGCCGCCAACAACCAAAAAGAGTATCTTATCCCGCTTTCCGAGCTCACAGACCGCGAACAGTGGTTATACACTAACCGCATACGCTCTATAAACGGCTTGAAACCGCTGAAAGAGCCTAAGTCCTTCAAGCCTAAGAAGTCTCTCGAAGAATTTTCGGTGGCGCAGCGCGAACAGATCGCGGTATGGAAGAGAATACTGGAAGAGTGGCTGCTCTTCCGTGCAGATTATTCCGGAGAAATGAAGAAGTCAGAGATCGATGAGAGCTACTGCCTGAAAGTAAGGTCTGAACGCCCCGATATCAATATCAGCAAGTCTATTCTCTACCGCAAAAACAAAGCATATCAGGATGGAGATCTTTCCGGACTCGTGGATAATCGCGGTGGATCCAACAAAGGGAAAAACAAGATTGAAGGTACAGACATAGACATACTCAGTGATGCGTTCTTTCACTTCTTCCTTGATGAACGCTGCCTGCCGGTGTCTCGCTGTTACGAGCTGATGAAAGAGTGGACGCTGGAGTTCCGTCCGGAACTGTACGGTAACATTCCATGTGAACGCACATTCCGCAGAATGGCTGAAGCTCTCCCGGAGGCGGTAGTTGTTCTTTCAAGACAAGGTGAAAAAGCTATGAAAGACGGTTACATACCATATGTCGAGCGTCTGTATGAAGACTTTGAGGCTAACGGTATATGGGTAGCGGATAACCACACTGTCGATTTTATCACAGCCGGTGAGAATGGCAGGGCACATCGTTTGTATCTGACAGCGTTCTTTGATGCCAAAAGCGGCGTGCTTGTCGGTTGGAATGTGACCGAGAACCCCTCTTCGCAGTCAACGCTGCTTGCGCTCAGACACGGCATCATACACTATGGAATACCGCAGTCCATATATGTAGACAATGGTTCCGAGTTTCTCACTCACGACCTCGGTGGCAGAGGACATCGCCGCAAAAAAGACTGGAACAAAGAAGAGCTTCCGCCTACGATCTTACAGTCTCTTGGCATCAAAATGTATAACGCCGAAGTCCGGAACGCAAAAGCAAAGCCGATAGAACGCTTCTTCGGTACGTTCAAGAACCATATTTCAAGAATAATGGAGACGTTCTGTGGCGGCACAATACTCGAACGTCCGGAAAGCCTCAAGTACAAGCTCAAAAAGGGTATCGTCCCGGAAGATCAGCAGATACGCGATCTGCTCGAACAGCTTATCAATTACGATTACAACGTTGAGCCTTACGGAGGCAAGGAACGCCGCTATAAAGGCATGAGCCGTATCGAGGTCTGGAACGAAAGCGCAAAGCGCACTGTTATTCGCCGTCCTCAGAGCAACGACGATCTGAATATCCTGCTGGCAAGAGTTACCAAGCCTCAGATCGTAAAGCGCAACGGCGTATTTGTAAACTTTGCGGGTGAAAAGCTGTGGTACAGCGGTAAAGAAGCCACGTTGTGGAACGGTGATAAGACAGTATATGTCAGATACGACCCGGCTAACATCAATGAAGTTCGTGTGTATGAGTTCGGCACTGACCAGTATCTTACAACATGGCAGCTCAACGATGTTATCAACATCCCGTACATAACCGAAAACAACGAGGATATCGCGGAATTCGAGAAAACCCGTGTTGCTGCCGAAAAGCTTATCCGAAACTACAAGAAAGGACTTACCGACAAGCTCAGCTCCGACGAAAGAGTTGACTTCCTTCACGCCACACTCGCGAAAGCAGAGCGTAATAAAACTGAGGGCAGGTTCCACATTGATATGCCTAACAGCTTCAAGCCCGTTTTCTCGGATAAGGCTAAGGAAGAAAACCCGATATTTGAAAGCGTCGATAGCATCACGATCGACCTTGACCGTATGAACGCCAATGCACTGAAAAGGAGAAACAGTCTATGAGCAAAGAAGAATTACTTAAAAGATTTGATGAACTCGTTGCCGAGGTCGGATCACAGAACAAAGCCGCCGAGCTTGTCGGAGTAAGCGCTTCGGCTATATCTCAGATCAAGAGCGGCACTTATGGAGCTAATGAACAGCGTCAGCTCTTTAAGCTTGAAAAGTATTTCGCAGTAAAAGATGCTGCTGTCGGTTCGTTCAAGGAGATCGAATACGCGCCGATCTCCACAAGCTACAAGATCTACACCACTATCCAAAGATGCCACATCAAGGGTGGTTTCGCTATTGCCACAGGAGACGCAGGTGTCGGGAAGACCAAGGCGATACAGCAGTATCGGAAGGATAACGAGGTAAACACGATAGTGATAACAGCTAATCCTGCCGCGAAGTCCGCTAAAGCTGTCCTGAAACTTCTTGCACTCCGTCTCGGTGTCCCGGTGTCTCAGCCGACTGACGATATGTGGTTCTCGATAGTCTCAAAGCTCCATGACGGCATGGTCGTGATAGTAGATGAAGCCCAGCTCCTTACGTTCCAAGCGATAGAAACACTCCGCTCCATAGCGGATTACTTCGACAGTTATGATCAGACACTCGGTGTTGCCCTCATAGGCAATAACGGTATCCGGGAACGTATTGAAGGAAAGACCCGCGAGATATACAGACAGGTCAATAACCGTGCATGACAGCGTCCGTTCATTCAGACGACCGACGTAAAGCAGGATGATATAGTAATGCTGTTTCCTATGCTCGCGCCCGGGAGTTCAGAGATCAAGTTTTTGCATAAGGTCGCTCAGAGCGTCGAAGGTGTTCGCGGTGCAGTCAGACTTTTCACCAATGCTTACGAGAACGAGCACTATGATCTCGCCGGACTTGCTGAAATGGCAAAGGCTATGAGCATAGACCTCAAGGGAGTTGATTTGAAAAATGTTTAAATGCTATTACATACACCCTAAAACAGTATTTAAATACAAACAGACCGTCTGCTCGTTAGTCTTTCTGATAGCGTTTTTCACACTTATAAGCTCGGGTTCTGAGGACTTCACGGTTGACATCATCAAAGACGCTGCGTGCATAGCAGCTATAGCAATTGCCGCTGTTGTCGGTAAACTGGATAACATTAAGGAGAAAAGAAGAGATGAAATGTAAAAGTTGCGAACACTGTAGCTGCAAACCGCCCCATATATACAGCGGCGGACTTAAATCCCTTTTCTACTGTAACCACCCGGAACAGCAACATATCCACGATTACGAAAAAGAGCATAAGATCTTAAAAGAACACAGTTTTATTTCGTTCGGTATCGGACAATCTCCGGATATTAAAACCTCTCCTCGGTGGTGTCCGTTAAAGAAAAAATAATCTCCGGGAGCACAGCTCCCGCCTTAATGCAGCTATTGCCGCATCTGCGACATAACGGTCACAAGCCCGATAATGCAGAGTGAGGAAATTTCAAGGAGGTATGACAATGTTTCACAAAAAGGTAACATCAAAGCGCGGGATTACGATCCCGAAGACGCTTGCGTTCGATACGGGGATAGACGCGAACACCCCTATCGACATCTACAGCGACGGCGGGAAGATCGTGATCGAGAAGCACGCACCGCAGTGCCGGTTCTGCGGTGATAAGCTCCACGCAAAGAAGTACAGGGGCATTGAGATATGCCCGAAATGTGCTGCTGCACTCGGAAAGGCGGTATCAGAATGACGAACTATAATGCACTTATAGCTGAGCTTGTCGAGATCACTGACAAGGTTGCAAATCTCAACAAGCGTAAGAAAGAGATCGAGGCGGAGCTTTCGTCTGCTTCCGCCGGGGAACTTAAGGACACGAAATTCAAGTCTGTAAGCCATTACGACCCGGACGGCAACAAAGCGACATATACCGAAGCTCAGAGCCTGACGATCATCAGCCCTGAATACCTCAGACAGCTCTTTGGCAAAGCCTACAACGATCTCATCAAAGAAACGACTGAAACAAAATATGAGGTGCGCACACCTCTGTTCAAGCGTATGCTCATAGCTCTGTACACAAAGGATCTCACCAAGATAACAACAGACGAGTTCTGGCAGCAGCTCGATTGTGACGAGGAACACAAGAAGGTTCTTCGCCGCAAGCTCAAAGGAAGCGACTTTGAGAAAGACCGGGATAATCTGATGTGGTTTGGTGGTTTCTCTGAAACCGATGCAAGCGATCTCGCTTACCTGTTCGCCGATGCGGTTATATGGTCGGCGGTTATTACGGTCTGCGGGCTTGCAGGTATGGCTGCTACTCCCGAAAACCTTGATACAGTTATCCACGGTATTAATATCTCGGTATCGGTAGATGAGACCTCTAAACTCAAACTGGAAAGGAACAAAGATGCCGGAACAGAAGAAAGTCAGACAGATATTCGCGCTGGCGAATAAGCTTGAAATGTCAGACGGCACGCACAGTGACGATCTGCACTATCTTATCTACAGGGTAACGGGCAAGTCCTCGGTCAGAGATCTGACCGAGGGCGAAGCTGTCTCTGTGATAAAAGAACTTCAACAGTATGTTGACCTTGCTGAACTCGAAAAAAGCGCCCCGCCGCCGCCCTCAGACGCGCTTATCACCGAGGGTCAGATAGCATTGATCTTCCGGAAGATGCATAAGCTTGTATCGTATGATACAGAGCCGTCCGATGTGCCGTTCAGAGAACGCTTGGCAGGCGTTTTGAGCAAGGTTACGGGCTTGCAGATAAACAGCTCCAGCGATATGTTCAAAGGGCTCACAGAGGCACAGGGTGCGGCTGTGATCGAAGAACTGAAACGGTATATCCGGACGGCGGTGAACCGCAGGAGGAGAATGAATGCGAAAAATGACACTTGAGATAATAATTATCGCGCTGTTGGCGGCTTCTGCGACCGTCCTCGGTGCTGCAACAGTCCGGTACCGCAATGATGCACGGGATTCTTCAAAACAGTATTCCGACGCTGTTGTACAGATCGGTGCTTTACAGTCGGACTGCGATGATCTGAAACGCCGGAACACAGAGCTGACGCAGGAGCTTAACTCCGTAAACGTCAACTATATGATGCTTGAACGCGCTTTTCTTGACATTACTTTCCCGGAAGAGGAGAACAGAGAGGAGCAGCAGGAGCCGGAAGCTGCACAGGAGATCACTGAACACTCAAAGGAACGGCTGCCGGAAGGGAATACGAACTGGATCTCCGGTATGCCGCTGACCTCTATCACAAACAAGAGATCTGAGCAGTGGAAGCTCCAGTGCGACACGAATACCTTCACCGGAGACTATGGGATCCGCTGCTACAACGACGGAGAGCGTACATATTTTCTTTCCGCAATGGGTTCGGCTTACGGGCGCACGATCGGTGATGCGTTCCGGATCACATTGCAGTGCAGCACTGTTATATATGTAATGCTCGGCGAATTCAAAGACGATGGCAGTGATCCGGATTTCTTCGGACATACCACACATCAGGACGGAACGCCGCTTTTGAACTGCGATGGAAAACCGTACACTTGTGTTTTGGAGTTCATTTACGATGCCGACAAGCTGGATCCGTGCGTGGGTTACGCGGGAACGTTCACAAAGCTTGATGTATTCGGCGGTCTTTACGGACACGGCGGGAATATCGTCAAGATCGAGTATTTAGGAAGGAGGTGGAAGCCGTGAGCGGGTATCTCAGTAAAGCCTTTGTTCAGAAAATGATAGATATCACGGATAGCAAAAATCATCTGATGGTCTCCATTGCTCTTGCGGATGATGCCGATGTTGCTCCGGTGGTTCACGGTCACTGGCAGGAACGTCAGACTGTAAGCGGATATACATACGAATGTTCTGTCTGCAAGTGACATATCACTTATGATGAGCACGGCGAAGAAGTGTTCAGCGACTTTTGTCCTTATTGCAGTGCAATTCTTGATGAAGAGGTAAACGAAGAGGACACCGGAGTAAAGAACGATTATCTGAGATTATCACCGAAGAAGTCTGAAAGCGAGGGAATATGACAAATCAAGAATATCTGTTAGCGGCATTGAATGATGAATTTGACGACGGCGGAGCAACAAGGGAGGCTGCTGTACATTATCACATCCATTGCCCTTACTACGGCAGAGACAGCAGAAGCGAGTGCAAGGACAAAGAAATATCGCGTGATGTATGTGTGCGCTGCAAGGAAAAATGGTTAGAATCGGAGGTTGATGCGTGATGAAACCAATATACGAACCCAAAGGCGCAGCTCGTGAGTACGGTGAGCTCGCGCTTAATATCTACACAGGCTGTCCGCATCGGTGCTTTTACTGCTATGTTCCGAACGTTCTGCGCTGTGACCGTGAGAAGTTCCACACCGACATCAGACCTCGCCCGAATATCGTCGAGGAGACCCGAACGCAGCTCGAGCGTGAGCATATCACGGACAAGCTCATACATCTCTGCTTCACCTGCGACCCGTACCCTACAGGGTGCGACAGCTCCGTGACCCGGGATATTATCAAGCTCCTAAAGGAATACGGTAACTGCGTGCAGATTCTCACCAAAGGTGACGGCAGTCGAGACTTTGATCTGCTTGACCTTAATGACTTCTATGGTATCACACTCGACGGAAGCGAAAGCAATGAAGAAGCTTTGTCAAGGGTACGTCCGCTGAAAAAGGCTCACGATCTCGGTATTAACACATGGATCTCTTTTGAGCCGGTCATTGACCCGGATCGTGTTCTGTGGGACATTGCGTGGCGGGCTCAGAAAGCCGATAAAATAATGATCGGAAAGCTCAATTATCACAAGTCCAATGTCGATTGGAAAGCCTTCGGGCATAGGGCAGAATCCATGTGTAAGAGCTGCGGAAAATCATTCTATATAAAGGACAGTCTCAGAAAGGAAATGGAGAAATGAATGAACGAGAGCTTTATACCAAGGCGATAAAAACCTATGGCGTACGTGAGCAGTCCGCCGTTGCAATGGAAGAATGCGCGGAGCTTATCCGAGCGATAAACAAGTACCAGCGCAAATCAAATCTTGACAACCGAATGAATCTCCGCGAAGAGATCGCAGATGTTCAAATAATGATCGAGCAATTGAAGATCATGTACGATATACGGCAGGACGATATTGAGAAAATAAAACAACTTAAAAATGAGCGCTTGGAGATGCGTCTTGAAAAGGAGGATTGAATATGAACGTTATAGATCTCATCGAAATAAAGCACCTCAAAGGCGAGCAGAAGGAGCTCGCGGAGACTATCGGTATCGAAGCTTATAGGAAGCTGCTGCTTAATTACAGCGGCGACAGACTGTTTATTTCACGCTTTGACACTATCGTTTCTTACAATAAGGAAGAGCTTATAAGGGCTGCTATAGACAAGTTCTCGGAAGCTGAGATTATAAGCTTTTTCCGCATCTCAAAACGTGAATTTGAGCGTATCAGATTAGGCTGTAAATGAATAAAAGAGCCTGTTTTACGGGCTCTTTTACTTGCGTACAGCCTGCATAAAAGATGCATAATATGCAGTGATTTGTGAATATTCTTGCAAAAATCGAGTTTTAAAAATGGTGGAAAAGTTGTTGAAAATTTAGTTGGTCGAGTTGGTCGAGAAATCTTTAGTTTTCAACCGTTTAAATGTATTTTTCATTTTGTGTCAAAAAAATTTTTAAACGCTTAACCGAGCGGTTTGAACGGCTTTTGAACAGAAATTTAAACAAAAAAGTTTTCAACCGCGAATATAACAAATCGTATAATCGGCAACAAATATTCTCTGACAAGCAAAATGAAAAATCTTTCACAAGCTAACGGTTTTAAATGCCGGTTTTCGGCTTGGTTACGCTATTTGTTCGGTATATCACCGGTTATCTCGGGTTATCACGTTTTTTTCATTTTCCTTGTCAAATAACAATAATTGAACGCACAGTTTACCGCAAGAGAAAAAGACGGTTTAAATCCCAGATCATCAATATCTGCGATCAGCCTATCCGAAACTTTATGCGGATCGTCCGGTTCAAGCAGAACCGTATCGGAATAATTGTAAACCGTGGAGCCGAATGTAATCGAAGCATTCTTTCCGACGCTTCTTCCTGTCGCTATGTATATCTTGTTATCATATATCCTGCCTACCGGATAACGCGCTATATCCCGCGCAACAACCGGAACTTCAGCACCTATAAGTGAAGCGAGATACGCCGCGGCAGGTCTTTCGTTGAATTCATAAACGGTTTTGCTGTCACAGTCCACATCAGTTGCTGTAAAATACTTTCCGGTAGGACGATATGTATTTTCGCTTATGACTGTTATACTTCCGTTAAGGTTTCTTATATACACAAATACGCTTTCGTCTTCATAGACCTCTCCGTCAAGAGAAACATACGAGCGCTCGGTTCCCCGGCGCTGTGCGGCAGAACTACCGAAAAGTGTTATCTTCCGGCTGTTTCCGCGGGCTTCTCTGAATGTATCGAGGACAAGCTCTTCGTTATATTCGTAGGAAGCGGTAAATTCAAGACAGCACACCCTGCCGGAATCACGGGCAGTAATACCAAGTTCATCTATCGCTTTCAGAGCGTTTTTTGTGTACTTTATCGGGCATCTTCCCGCTTCATGCAGCACTCCGCATGCACACTCGATACCGCTGTATATTGCGAGTGCGGAAAGACCTGTATCGGAACAGCCTTCCGAAGAATAGATGCAGTCGGAGGACATACCGATTACATGGGACTCTGGGAACTTTTCATGGAACAGACCTGAGTAAAGGCTGAAATTATCGAAATCGGAGGAGAATATCACAAGCTTCGGAACGCCGTTCCCGGACAGGCGCTCATATACATCATCAAAAGAATATGTCTCCCCTATCCGCTCACTTCGTGCGCTGAACGCGGCAATACATCTTTCCATAGTTCCCTCCTGTGGTATCATTCCCTCAGCATCTTGCTTTTAACTTTTTCTTCATACATAAGTTCGTCCGCCTTTGCAAAAAGCGCGGAAAAATCAAGGTTTCCGTTCTCCGAACAGCAGATGCCTATACTTGCGGAGACTTTGTAGGGCTTTCCGGATACCTTGTTGTAGTCATCAAGGTACTTATTTACGGACTCGCGTATCTCGTTCTGATCCCGTTTTTCCGGAATTGCCGCAACAAGCTCATCTCCCCCGTGTTTGGAGCATATACCGCCAGGGCAGGCGGCTTTAAGTGCCTCGGCTACCTTCTTTATTGCATTGTCACCCTCGGAGTGACTGTAGTTGTCATTGATGATCTTAAGTCCGTTCAGATCACACAGCACCATTGTCATCTCTTCCGTTCCGCTTTCAACAAGCTTATCGTACTCCCTGCGGAAGCTGTTTCTTGTAAACAGTCCGGTAAGCTCGTCATATTTGTATATCTCCTCTATCCATTCACGAAGCCGATACTGATAGCGCATGTTTCTGTAACCTCCTATCGCAGCGCTGATCGTCCTTGAAGTCTGACCTATCTTGTTATAATCCTGAATAACGGCGTTGTTGAAATAGAAGCAGGCATATCCAAGCGGGATATCTATGAAATGCAAAGATATGAATATCAGCGGAACCTTACGCTCAAATATCTCGTCAAGTCTCGGTATCACGGAAGAAAGTGCCATTTCGCGCGGCTTATCCTTGTACGACTCGTCGGCCTCAAACAGCACCACCATATCCTTGCCGAAAAGCGTAGGCGTATTTATGACAAGCGGATCGAATGTCGGATCGGTAACTTCCTTTTTAAGAACACAGGTCATATCGTAGAAGACCGTGTCTCTCAGCTTATCTTCAAGCTCGTCAAGATCACCGCACACCTGTAATTTTGACCCGATCCTTGCAAGCTTTCTTTCTTCGTTCAGATAACGGTTGAATGCGTTCTGATAATCCGTTACTATCTCGGAAGCATCAACTACGGAAGTTTTCAGACACCCGCAGGATTCGGATATGATCGGATCCGGCATAACATAAATATCTCTGCCGCCGGCATCTTTATCCATAACCGCTTCTGCTGCCGCTTCTCCGAGCTTTCCGAAATCGCAGCCGGCGGTGGTTATTTTCGGATATGTATATTTTGATTCTTCAATACCGTCAAACCCGGTGACTATAATGTCTTCCGGCACATTTATACCGTGTTTCCGGAGAACACTGCATGCTGTTATCGCGGTCATATCATTTGCACAGATCAATGCATCCGGGAGACGGTTTTCCATAATCAGTTTTTCGCATGCCTTCTCGGTAGGCACAGACCAGAAATCGCCGTAGCTGATATCCTCATCTCCGAACGGGATACCGAATTCTTCGGCAAGCTCTCTTACCGCATCTGTACGAGTCTCCGAAATGTCCATTCCCTTAACGCCGGCAATCAAGTGTATTTTTCTTATCCCATGAACTTCAAGGACATGCCTTACAGTTTGCTTGAATCCGCCGTGATAGTCGAACATAATATTTATCGCGCCTTCACGTTTCCGGTCTATCATCAGAAGCCGGACACCGTTCTGTTCACATTTTACCGCGATGTCCTCGATCACCGTATCGCTGTGAATGTTATTCGGGAATAACAAAAGCGCATCTGTCATGCTATAGTCAATAAGACCGAATACCGCTGCTTCTCCTTTATCGGAACGCGTGTTATAGAAGAGATCGGAATCAACGGTATATACAAATACCCGCCAGCCGTTTTCCGTCAGCACTTTATTGAACGATCTTAAAAAATTATATACATATTTTTCATGGATCCTTGCGGTACATACCGCAGCGATCTTATACCCGTTTATCAATTTCAAGCCTCCGAATTACACTATTAGTAGTATTATATCACATTTCCACAAAAATTTCAATAATTTTATAAAAATTTATTACTTTCTTACAAAAAATTGACTTAACGCATTTTTTATGATATAATACTTATTGTCCGGAAATCTTTTCGGACTTATGATGACGAAGATAAATATACGGAGGTCAGTATGACAAAAAAACGTGTATTTGATATAATTCAGATAGGAAACAAAGAAGATATCCCGAGCCGGGCATTTGACTTCTTTATCTCCGCTGTGATCATACTCAATATTCTTGCGATGCTTCTGGAAACGTTCAGCGAGCTTTCCGCGTTCCACGGTCTTTTCAAAGCAGTGGAGTACGTCACTATAATCATTTTCTGCATAGAATATGTGCTGAGGATATGGACGGCGGATCTGCTGTATCCGAGAAAAAGCCGGACAAAGTCTGTACTGAAATTTCTCATATCATTCGACGGTATTATTGACCTGCTGACTATACTTCCGTTCTTCTTTCTGGACGGTATGGTTATTTTCAGAATGCTCCGTGTTGTCCGGATATTCCACCTGTTCCGAATAAACTCACAATACGACTCATTCAACCTGATAAAAGATGTTCTGATAGAAAAAAGAAAACAGCTGTTTTCATCGCTGTTTCTGATAGTTATTCTTGTTCTTGCATCTTCACTTGCTATGTACGGCGCGGAGCATGACGCACAGCCAGAGGCGTTCGAGAATGCGTTCTCCGGAATATGGTGGAGCGTTTCTACCCTGCTTACCGTCGGCTATGGTGACATATACCCGGTAACCGTCGTTGGAAGGATAATCGCAATATTCATTGCATTTCTCGGCGTATGCGCGGTAGCTGTACCTACCGGTATCATAAGCGCCGGATTTGTTGAAAAGTTTTCAAAAAGCGAGAATTCGGACAGGAAATTCCACGATATCCGGGAAGTCGGAGAAATTCTCTGCGACAGCAAGAGCGGGCTTATCGGGCTCAAAACCGACGATATTTTCCTGACTTACGGGATCAGAGTTTATATGATAATACGCGGTGAGCTTACGATCGTACCTAACGATTTGGTCACGATAAATGAGAATGACATACTGATAGTCAATTCGGAAAAGCTTCTCAAAAAGAACGATAAACATAGCGGCAAGAAAAAGAAATAAACTTTACCGGATCTCAAAATATGAGCTTCCTTCAACCGGTATCGTCTTGACGCTCATATCCTGTATTTCGACATACCGGCTTTTTTCAATCGCAATAATCATATCATCTATGCTGCGTTCGGTACCTTCGGCTTCCATTTCAACCGAACCGTCATAGAGATTGCGCACCCAGCCGGAAACGCCGAAACTTTCAGCTGCGTATTCGGCACGATACCGGAAACCTACCCCCTGTACCCTGCCGTAGAAAATAATGTGCTTACGCACTTTTTTGGTATTGTAATCGCTGTTATCCATAATATCACCTACGAAACGGAGTTTTCAGATGAGAATAGACGGAATATCCTCCGAGATCGAAATTGTACGAAGCAGACGAAAAACAATGTCTGCGGAAATAGAGCCGGACGGGAAAGTAATAGTCCGTGCGCCGTTAAAGCTGCCTATGCGTGATATCGAAAGTTTTCTTAACGAGAAGAGCAGGCTTATTGAAAAGCATGTCCGTAAGCATATTGCGGAAAACGACGCTCTTTCTGAAACGCGCCCGTTCACACCGGCAGAAATACGGAAAATGGCAGATATGGCAGCCGAGATCATACCCCGCCGTGTCGAATATTACGCAGAGCTGATGGGAATAAGCTACAACCGCATTACGATACGCAATCAGAAAACCCGCTGGGGAAGCTGCACATCGGAAGGAAACCTGAATTTCAACTGCCTGTTGGTCATGACACCTCCGGAAGTGCTCGACAGCGTTGTTGTTCACGAACTCTGCCACAGGATCCACCCTAACCACTCAAAAGCATTTTACGATGCTGTTTATAAGGTATTTCCGGACTATGACAGGTGCGATAAATGGCTGAAAGAAAACGGAAGACTGCTGATAAGGAGAATGACTGGAGAATGAGTTTAGCAGAAAAGATCAAATATGTTCATGAGCCGACTGACCTTCAGTGCGGACAGGCTGTACTCGCAATGCTTACCGGCAAAGATGCGGGAGATGTGGCAGAAATGCTTGGCAATGACCGGGAAACGAAGCTTTCAGAGATGAAAGACTTTCTCATGGCAAACGGGATCCTGCTTGCCGGAACAAGATGCGAAGCAAGATCAGCAGAAGACCTGCCCGAAATCGCACTGCTGAGTCTTGAGACACCGCGATGCTGGCACTGGTCACTGTTTGCCAACGGTACGTTCTATGACCCGGAACACGGAGTGCTGACAGATTTTCCCGAATGTGCAAGAAAATATTACTGGGAGGTAAAGAACATTGAAAATCAGTAAGACGCTGCCAATTCCCGAGGGCTATACAGTGCAGGACATAAAGATCGAATCGAGCACCTGCACCGGCGAAAAGACGATAGGTTTCTACGACAAGCATGACAAGAAGCTGCACTATTCCGAGCTTGTCCGCACAGAACGGGATATCAGAGCATTTTATGCCGGATATGGTCTGGATTATGAGAAATGAGCAAAGGCGGGCTGTTCAACAGTCCGCCTTGATTTCATCTTAAAGAGCATTCTTTATAGCATTGAGGAGATCGTCAAATTCCTCGAATGCGGGAATATCGGGATAGTCTGCCTTGATCTTATCGGTGCTCTTGAACAGGAACCCTGCCTTGCTTGCCTGGATCATTGCAAGGTCATTGAAGCTGTCACCGCTGGCTATGGTTTCGTAGCCGATAGACTGGAGAGCCTTGACAGTTGTGAGCTTGGATTTCTCGCAGCGCATCTTGAAGCCTGTAATCTCGCCGTTCGGAGCAACTTCAAGAGTATTGCAGAATATCGTAGGATAATCGAGCTTCTTCATAAGAGGCATTGCGAACTGCTCAAATGTATCGCTGAGTATAAGTACC
Source organism: Ruminiclostridium sp. (assembly GCA_017479645.1). Taxonomy (GTDB): domain Bacteria; phylum Bacillota; class Clostridia; order Oscillospirales; family Ruminococcaceae; genus Ruminiclostridium_E. The sequence continues at coordinate 13,899 of JAFVBZ010000008.1, forward strand.
TGCGTTATTGAACGAAGCTCATCAAGGAACTCTTTTGCACCCGGAAGCGGGTCTATCTTGGCAATAGTAGCCTGTATCTCTTTCAGACCGAGCTTGTGTTCCTTGAGTATTCCGAGTCTGAAATTCATAAGCTTGTTATAATCCGGCTCATCGCGAGTAGTTCTGCGAAGCTCCGGGATACCGGAAGCCTCCGAAAAAGCGATCCATATCTCCGGTACAAGTACGCCTTCCATATCAAGGCAAACAATATTCATAGTTTTGTCCTCTGCTTTCTTTTGAGCTTGTGATTTTTTTGACGTTGTTATTATATCACAAATCACTTTCCCCGTCAATAGTTTTTTGCAAGTTTTTATTTTTCAGAATTCAATTCCTTTGCGTGCTGTTACTCCTTTTTTATACGGGTGCTTTACACACTTTATCTCGCTTATATAATCTGCCGCGTCTGTGAATATGTCAGCGGGATTTCTTCCGGTAATTACTATCTCTTTCTTGTCCTTCTGCTCCATAATCATCATTTCAGCTTTCCGGCAGTCCATAAGCGCATGACCGTATGCAAAATTGAACTCGTCGAGTATCACAGCATCAAATCCGGACGAGAACGCCCTGTCAAGAAGTGAATTGTGGCAATCGGTAAGTTCTTTCTTGTCATCGTCGGACAGCGTGTTGAAAAAGCCGTAGTCCCGATCACAGCGCATTACAGCGATCCTGTCGATAAGCGCAAGTGATGCAAGCTCGGACGTATCTCCGCCTTTCATAAACTGTACAAATGCAACGTTCATTCCTGCGCCCGCCATTCGCAGAGCAAGTCCGAGTGAAGCAGTAGTCTTCCCTTTTCCTTCACCGCAGTATATTTGCAGCATACGTTTTCCGCTCCTTTAAAATAAACTTACAGAAGTAATATACCACAATCCTTGAAAACTGTCAAGAAGCACATATACAGCTTGACACAGACCGCAAAGCTGTGATATACTTTAGAAAAAGAAAAGAAAGGCATATTATGACTGTATTCAAGTCTCTTATATCAGCATTTGCGATGTACTCGCGCATACCAATGCCGAAGATCGAATGGAAAGAAGAAAACCACCGTTACTCCCTCTGCTTCTTCCCTCTTATCGGTGCTGTTATCGGCTGGCTGTATTTCCTGTGGTTCTTTATATGCGATCAGCTCAATATAAACTTTTTTCTGAAAGGCGCTGTAAGCATGGCTCTGCCTCTTCTCGTTACCGGCGGAATACATGCGGACGGGTTCTCTGATGTAACAGATGCTAAAGCGTGTCTCGGAGACCGTGCAAAAAAGCTCGAAGTTATGGCTGATCCGCATATCGGCTCTTTTGCGGTGATACTTTCAGCCGTGTATTTCATATTACAGGCAGCGGTTTTCTCCGAAGTCCGGAATTATTCTACCGCAGCTATAATCGCGCTGTGTTTTGTTATGTCGAGAGCGTTCAGCGGTATTGCGGCAGTTACAATGAAATGCGCAAAAAAGGAGGGGACGCTCCAAAGCTTCTCCGAACCTGCGCACAGATCTTTAACACTGGCAATACTTATTGCGGTCTGCGCATCTTCATATTTCCTTATGCTTGCCGCGGATATATGGGCGGGTGCAGCTGTACTTCTCGCATTCTTCCTTTGCCTTATTTATTACCGGGTCTCCGCATACCGTTATTTTGGAGGCATAACCGGTGATACCGAGGGCTGGTTCCTGCAGCTGTGCGAGATCATAGCTCCAGCTGCCGCTCTCGTAACAGAACTTATCGAACGCATGCTCCGATAGATATATTAAACGAAAATTTAATATGTGAAAAGACAGAGAAAAAAACTCTGTCTTTTTTTGAGAAAAATGTAAAAAAACAGGATTCCCAATCGTATTATAAGTGAAAGGTCCTTTCAGCAACATACGGGAAGAGGGTTGGAAATGACAGAAAGCGAATTTGAGCAATACTTTACGCTATATAAGGAAACAGTCTGGTCTGCGGCATTCTGCTATGTGAAAAATGCCGTAGATGCCGATGACATCTCGCAGGAAGTATTTCTGAAGCTTTATACATACAGTGGCGAATTCTCCGGCAGCGAGCATGTCAAAGCATGGCTTCTGCGATGCACTGTGAACCGCAGCAAGGATCATCTGCGGTCACACTGGCAGAAGTACAGCGAACCGCTTGAAAGTATCCCGGAACAGGAAGACACAAAGCCCGGCGATACAGACAGCCTTTCCGAAGTATTTATGAAGCTCAGCAGAAAACTCAGGATAACAATGTACCTGCATTATTATCAAGGTTATTCTGTAACGGAAACAGCTAAACTCCTCGGTATATCGGAATCGGCTGTCGGAGTACGTCTTATGCGCGGAAGAAAAAAGCTCGAAAAGCTTCTGTCCGAAGAAAGGAACGAGTACAATGGATCATAAGGAAATAGTTTATAAAGCCTGCTCAGACCTTTACGAGAAATACCGCTCCCCCGAAAGCGATAATATCATCGAGATCGTAAAGGAAAGGGCGAAAAATATGGATAATAACGAAAAAAGCACTAACACAAGAAAGCTCGTGGAGATCACAGTCCCCCGCGTCGAACCGCGCAAAAGCAAGGCTCCTCTTATCGCAGGAATAGTCGGCATCTCTCTTGCTGCTGCCGGTTTAGGCTTCTTTGCAGGACGTCTCCCCGGTATCGGCGGAATAGATATCACTTCGCAGGGCGCCGCTTCACATTCCGCCGGCGAACAGAACACAGGTGTGTGGACTACGGTGAAATTTCTTGATCCGTCCGTAAATTCCGGTATTGCGCATGAAGATACTGACCCTACACTATACAGGTTCAGGGATTTTGATGTGCGCATAGACCACTTCGATTTTGACGGACAGATAATGAATGCTCACTATTGGGTGGAATATTACGGCGAAATACCGGAAGAGGCTTTGGGCGATACTCGCGGCGTTACTGTAACAAACTCAGCCGCTGAGCCCGAACCGTCGATAGAAAACGGCTCCGGAATGGAAGTTATCTCATTCGCTCGTTCGGTTCAGGACAACAAAGTCCACTTCGATACCGCAGTCCGTTTCAAGGATAATACACCGATAGCGGAAATAAGACTTATCAACTCGGAAAACCCGGAGGAATACACAGAAATAATAAATGTGGCGGCAGATGATGAAGATGTAGTTGCAACAACGACCGCAGTCTATGTTACTTCGGAAGAATACACAACCGAAATTCCGGAAACCGCGGATAGCACGGAAGAAACCACCGTGACTGCTGTTTTACCTGATATGGCGGGGATTATCGAGACCGATGAGTATTCAAACGGCAAGTGGTTTGACTTTTCGGATATGTCGGTATCTGTTCTTTCAGCTGAGTATGACGGGCGTATCGCAAGAGTGGATGTCGAAGTCAAGGGCAATGATGGCAGGGATCCGGAGCTGTATTTAGTTCGGAACAGTCATTATGAATCACCCTATCCCGGATATGACGAGATAACACACAGGATAAATGTAAATGATATCTGCTTCCAGAATAAGGACGGCACATATACCTTATGTATGCTGTGCGATATTCCGAATGCAGAGTCAGAACAGTTAATATTAAAACATCTGCCCTTTACTTTCACAGGCGGCAGCGGGTCTCCCCTTGAGGACGGTCCGACATTCATGATACGCTCTTATTACAACGAAAATATCCGTTACGATGACAATGTTGTGGATATGACCGCGTATGGTATTCCGGGAGTTAAAATGGATAAGGTGATAATGTCGCCGTTCGGTCTTGAGCTCCACTTTACAAGCGAAGAACAAGTGCGCATTGACAGCACTGTACTCAAGACTACGCTCACATACCCGCCTGACAGAGTTGTAAATCTTGGCGTAACAAACACAACAGCAAATGTCCCGGACGAGAACGGACTGTATCACACCTGTGTCATCTATTTTATGGATAAGACTACCGATCTTCCCTGGGCAAGCAGTATTTCAATAAACGGATATAATATCGCTCCTTACGATCTTGAAAATGAGGCGGTATCGGTACTAACAACCGAAGATCTGAAAGGCAAAAAGGCGCTTTCCGAATATATAAGTCAGCAGATAGCCGTAAATCAGGCAGAATCCAATCATATCAAGACGATCCTCGATTATTACAAATCAATGTCAGAAAACTATCAGGACGAGCTTGACATGATAAAGGCGAGCGGTGATGCAGAAGAAAAGGCTGCCGAATATGAAAAGAAGATCGGGGAGTGTGAAGAGAAGATCGGAACATTTTCAACTAAGCTGAACGAATACAGCGAGAAGATAGCGAAACTTGAACAGGAGCTTCAGGAAGCCGGTGAATAAACAACAGCCTCATACGGATAATGCCGTATGAGGCTGTTACTGTTATCAATAATACACATCTGCTATTGCTTTTACAAGATCCGGAACATACCATTTCAGATTGCGCCTGTCAAGTATTCCGAACCTCTCACCGCTGCCGTAATAGTTTCCGTTATCCCACCAGATACACGGTATTCCGGAATTCCTTGCCCGATTAAGATAGTAGTTCACCCACTTGACGTTCTCAGCGTCATTACGCTCCTCCGAGCCGGGGAAATTCTTGCTGACAGAGCCGTATTCCGTGATAATTACCGGGATATCTTTCGATATGAAATATTCGTCTATCGTATTGAAAACGCTGTCGATATCCGCACCGACCTGATCGCCGAACTCGAACACTTCCCAGTCGGAATTCGGGTGATATGTGTAGTTGTAGGGAGTGTAGGCATGAAGCGAAATGAGGATCCTGTCGTCTTCCGGTATTTCCAGCCCTTTCAGCGCAGAATCTGTGACTGCCGCAGCAAATGAGGTTATGAGCAGGGCGCGCTTTTCGTTATTTCCGCCGCTGTTCCTTACAACTTCAACGAACTTTGCATTCAGCACGTTCAGCGCCGCACGTCCGTCTTTTGTACCGCCGCCCCATTCATTCTTACCGCCTTCGATACGCGGTTCATTCAGTCCCTCGAAAAGAAGGTGATCTCCGTAATCTTTGAATTTCTCAGCTATCTGCGTCCACATAGCCTCGAACTTCGGCATAAAGCTGTCAAGCTGATCGGTGGCTGGTTTTATCCACGAGGTTTCGTGGTGGCTGTTGAGAATAACATACATTCCGCTGTCAAGTGCATAATCAACCACTTCCTGAACACGGTTTATCCACTCGTCCGGTATTTTATCGTTCTCGTCCATCTTCTCGCCCCATGTTGTAGGGATACGGATAACATCAAATCCCGCTCCCGCAACGAAATCTATCATTTCCTTCGTTGTGTAAGGGTTTCCCCATGCTGTCTCACCGCCGAGAGCATCGAAAGTGTTTCCGAGATTCCAGCCTGTATGCATTTCCGAGACAAGTTCCTGTACAGTGATATCCCGCATTTTGCCGCTTTTCGCCGGAGTTTCCGGTTCAGCCGCAGTCGTTACCGCCGCCGATGTCACAGACGTTGTATCATTGTCGGTATTATCGGTCTTAGCGCCGTTTCCGCAGCCGCATAGCAGGAGAGATGCAGAAAGAAGCAATGAAAAAAATATCTTTGAAACTCTCATTCTTATCTCCATTCAATAGTAATTATGACAAGTATAACACATTTTGTATAATTTTTCAATACATATTACAAAATTGGTTCTACTCCGAAAATCGTAACGGATTAGGACAAGCAAGCTTAAGTTTTGCAGCAATGAGATAGATCATGGAAGAAAACCCTTCGAAAGTGTGATAACCGCGAGCTTTACGTTTAGCAGCCTGAATCATACTGTTAATGC
>JAFVBZ010000052.1 GCA_017479645.1 Ruminiclostridium sp.
AGCTGACTGCCAATGCAAAAGGCGCATAACAGACGGAACACAGCCGGTCTCACTTCCGTACCGCTTCTGCCGGGATCCTTTCGGATATATAGTTCAGCACGAAATCAAAGTCCTCCGAAGCCGCATACACCTGGTTCTTAAAAAGCGTTTCGTTGACATATATGGTATTTCTTCTGCGGCGCACTTTTATATTTTTAACTTTGGAAAATTCCGAATGAATGCTGTCATGCACGGCTGAGTTTATACCGGCACCTGCAACAGCGGGAGATCCGGCAAGCAATCCTGCCGCTGCCGTGAGCCAGCCTATAGCCTGTGCTTTTTGGAATTGATGCTGCATCTGCTTATGGGTCACGCCGTTCTCGTCCATTTCAAAGATCACTATATATTTCCAGCCGTAACGCGCGGCGACAATAAGATAGCCCAGAAATGACAGCACAAATGCACCGGCGGCTATGACGGCGAGAAAGCCTATACCGGAAAGGAACCGCTCTGCGTTCATATCGCCCTCGATAAGTGCAAGAAGCTGCATAAACAGCCAGATACCGACGATGATCCCGCCGAACACCGCCCATATCGTGAACAGGACAGTCGGATTTTTCAGCATTGCGAACTCATATATCCAGCGGTACACTCCGTCCGGGCATAGATATATGTTTTCCGTGACCTTTCTGCCTTGCAAGGGAGAAACCGGCGTACTGTCTCTCCGGGCAGTTCCCGTTACCACACCGCATTCGGGACAGAACCGGGCATTTTCGTTTATCTGCGCTCCGCATGACGAACAGAACATATTATAATACCACCTCTACTGTAAAGAATTAAGACTAAGGAGTTATCGGGTACATATTGATTATACTATAAATTCCTTACAGATTCAAGTGTGACCGTAATATTGTCAATGACAAAATTTCTGTCACACTTGCTTTTGTTGATGCGATATGATATAATTAAATTGCATAACAAAAACGGCGGTAATAATGTCTTATGCCAATACTTTCAGGAAGCAGTATTGCAGCGATAAAGTCACGGTTCTGCAGCTGCTTGAAAAATATGTCTGAACAGAGCTTACCGTCTCTGCGACCGTTACAGAAAGGATAAAGATATGGCAAATTTCTGTTATAAATGCGGCAGTCCGTTAAAAGCCGGAGCGACATTCTGCGGCAGCTGCGGAAGTGCCGTGCAGAATGGGTCTTCCGCGAACACACAGCCGGATATTCAGCCCGCCCCTCAGCCCCCGGCATATCGGCAGAGCGTTCCGCAGCAGCCGGTTCAGCCGCTGACCCAGCAGCTCGCGCAGCAGGCGTACTACGGCAATATGATGCAGCAGAATACGGCAGCTGTAAACAATATCAAGCCGAAACGCTACATATTCCTGCGTATCATATTGATCATGATATGTGCGGTTCTGCTGTTCTTCGCATGGAAGGACGGCATAAGGAATGTCAGAGATGCTATGCGGGAGCCGAGCGCGTTCAGCGCTCCGGCTGAGGACGATACTGATGCCGCACAGCTCCAGGCAAGATATGACGAGATATATGCAAACCCGCCGGAACAGCCGGAATTCATTCCCGTACATGACCTTTACAGCTGGCTTTACGGAGATGAGATTAAAATTGAAGAAGGGGGGATACGGCAATGACAAGACCGAAGAAATTTCCTGTAATACTGCTTTGTTTCACGCTTGTGCTTGCTGTGATCGTTACCGGCATCACCAAGCCCGGTTTCCTGCTCCCCCTTTTCAGACCGCAGACAGCGGAGCCTGTCGGGAGCGACGAAGATGTAGCCGCGCCGGATCCTGCATTCGGTAACAGCCGTGCTTTCAGCATCAGTGCCGATACAGGATTTTCATTGTCGGCAGGGGAAAATGCGCTGGACAAAGACAGAAACTTCACTGTCTCGCGTGTGGCGGACGATGTCCTGCAAAGCTGGACAGAGATCGCGTACGGATCCGATGATATAGATTTCATACCGATGTTCGGCTGGAAGATAGATGCCGGAATGTCTCCGGAAGAATTGCTTCCAGGTGTGTTTCACATGGACTTCGATCTTTCCGCGCTCGGCATATCGGAAGAGATGTTCCCTTATATAACCGCATACCATATTGATGACAACGGTGTCTGGAATGAGTATGTTTCGGAAGTGGACGGAGGTACATTAAGCGTTGACGCAAACCATAACGCTTTCCTGACTTTAGGCGTGCTCGCTTCATACATTACTGTAAGAACCGTAGTCTGGACGGCAGTTGCGGTCGGCGGCTCGGTTTTTATAAACAATAACATCAACAATCCCGAACAGACCAGACTCAATAATATTGATTCGTTTGCGGTTTACGAACACGATAAATTAGTATCGGTGGAGCATACCGAGTACGGGGATATTCCGATCTACGAGAACTACGGAAAGAAGATATTCACGATAAAATTCAGCTTGTCTCCGGATATAAGAAACGCCCAGACGAAGATCGCAAAGATAGAGAAAGAGACGTATGCGGAATGTGAAGCGGAAGCCATAGAGAGCATGAAGCGCGATTTCGGCGAGAACTATATGAACGATCCGCGGCTTGTATATCCTTACGGCTTAATGACCTCACGCAAGATAGCTCTTGCCACAGAGAGACTGAATGAGAACGCCGATTACAAGATATTGGTCAGGGGCATTCTGGTTTCTCAAAGAGGCAATGAATATTCATGGAACAGCGCGCATAGAATGGCGGAGTTGGTGCGCACTTCGTATTTTTACCTTAAAGACAAGGTGAAGATCAAGACACCGACATACTGTCCGAACATCTTCATGAATCCCGGCGTAGGCAGCGCTTTTACCAACACCTATGTTCCGAGCGGAAGAGCATTTTCCGTAATAGATACAAAAGGTCTTTCTTATGAAAAAACATGGAAGCCGGGATCCTTCTGACAGTGACGCATGAAATGGTCCACATGTGCCAGAGGGAGTATAAGATAAAATCACTCGCAAATCCAAAATTTGACGAGGCTACAGCCCAGCTTATCGAAGAGCAGGCATACGATTTCTATAAAAAGCACAATATCAGAATTTCCGCCGATGAGAATGAAAAGGTCACTGCCGTATTTACGGAAAGCGCGGAAGAGAACAGCCTTGCGCCTTCAAAACCGGCAATGGAAAACGGCACGATACTGAAATATATGGCTTGCGAAATGAACGGCACATCATATAAAACATGGCTGAATTCCGGATCATCGGAATTTTCAAGCGGCACCGGCGGCGACGATGCCGATACGGGATATGTGTATGCACGTTTTATCGACTACCTCTGGAAAGACTATGAAAAGCTTGAAAAGGGGAAAATGACATGGAATAAGATGTTCGGCTCATACTACTGGTATAATACGATGCCGAAAATGTCAACAATGCTCAAGCAGGCATTCGATCTGTATGAAAGCGATCTTACACGGAAATTCAAGGCTTATGCGGACGAGTCAAAGGCTGATTATTATGCGTACGGGACCAAGAGCAAAGGCCAGTATTATAATCCCACAGTCGGCAGCACCACAAAGAACGGCGGAAAAGCTAAACTTGTGAACCAGGATTATACAATAAAGACAAGGTATTTTGATATCTATGCTCCCGAAGACTACAGCAAGCCCGCGGCTCTTCTCGTGGCGCAGGATCCCGGATTCAGGAACACATTCACGGATCTGTCGCTTATACCCGTCGGAAATACGGACTGTGAGAACTGCAAGCACGGACTGTTCTATCCCGCACAGTCTCTGGCGAACCTTAAAAAAGGAGCTATAATAGAGGTGGACGGCGGTACACAGGGCATAGGAACGAGCATCTCAAACTGGTTCTCGTTCTCTGCGCCGGCAGAGGGATATTCGCTCTGGACGCTTCTTGCTCCCGACGAGATAACTCCCGTTGTGGAAAACGGTCAGATAAGATTTACAATGCCGCCGCTGAGTGATGCCGCGAAAGCGGGATTTATAGACGGATACCGTGTGACAATAACATCTTCGGCTTCTTCCGAAAGACCTTATACCGAGTATTTCACAACCGGTATCGCAGGCTCCGAACGCTCAATAAATCTTGAACGTATAGTCGATCAGTCACTTATCCGGCGCGCAGAAGCGGAAAATTCCCGTGATGAGATAACTTTCACCGTTTCCGTGTGTGAGTACATCAAGGATCAGGACGGGAAAATGCACTTCGGTCCGGAGTCAAACGCGGGCGGTATGAATGCGCTGCTTGCCGAAATGGGCGCACATGACGGCAAGATCACCATAACACTCCACTGGTTCGGACGCGATGACCTCGATCTTCACTGCATCACTCCGCAGGGCGGTCATATATCCTACAACAACAAGGAAGCGGACGGCGGATACCTTGATGTGGATATGAATATAAGCGGTGACCGCATGGAATCCGTCGAACATATCTACTTCGACAAGCCTGATGCCGGAGAATACTCGGTATATATCGACAATTACAGCGACCGTACCGAAGGCGAGCATTCAGCCGAGATCTACATAACGGTAGAGGGTCATCAGATCATCGCCGATAACGCTGTGATGGGCGGAAAGAGCAAGACCTGGAAATTCAATATAATCTCAGCTGTCCACGGGGAAACGGGTGAGGAATACCTTGTGGCTCAGCCGGGGACAGATACCGCGCAGTAACAAAGTCCTTACAGAAAACAGCAGACGCAGAGTTCCGGCTCTGCGTCTTTTTGTTGCCCGAAGAGCAATAACTGCTCTTCGGGGTTTATACCGGGCATCACAAAACCGTCCTGTGCGGAAAAGCTGCCGAAAGCGTTAAAAGTCAGCTTTACAGATTATGCACGCAGGACAGGCATTCGTCAACAGGGAGCATGGGAGCCGCAGTGATCTGCTGCCTCAAAATCTTTGACTGATTTATGGCTATATCGCATAAGCCGTATTGACACATTACGGAAAAAGGGCTATAATAGAACTATAACACTTGTCCGGAGGGGATAATGGAACTTTCACCGGTAACTGAGATTGGATATGAAATATTAGTAACACAGATGAAAATAAAAACATACTTCCAATAAAGAAAATACTAAAAAACAAACAATGGAGCAGGATCATACAAATGAATGAAGGACTTATTTTTACAAATGAGAAATGTATAGGCTGCAATAAATGCGTCAGAATATGCGGTTCGTTCGGCGCGAGCATATCTCACACCCGTCCGGATCATTCGACTATTGAGATCAACCCGGAACGCTGTATCAACTGCGGAGCGTGCATAGATGTCTGTACGCATGACGCAAGGGATTATCACGATGATACGGAACGTTTCTTTGAAGATCTGAAAAAAGGAAAACAGATCTCACTTCTTATTGCGCCGTCATTTGAAGCAAAGTATCCCGATGAATACAAGAGCATTCTCGGCACACTCAAGGCTCTCGGAGTTAAGCGTATGCTGCCGGTGGCACTGGGTGCGGACATCTGCACATGGGCGTATCTGAAACTAATCCGTGAAAAGGGATACACCGGCATGATATCAACACCATGTCCGGTAGTGGTCTCGTTTGTGGAGCACTGGATGCCGGAGCTGATACCGCTGCTTATGCCGGTAAAGAGCCCTATGATGTGTGCGGCGGTGTATTTCAGAGAGAAGCTTGGCATAAGCGACAGCTTCGCGTTTGTCGGACCCTGTATCGCAAAGCGTATGGAAATGGATAAATACCCCGATCTCGTGCAGTATAATATCACATTCCCGAAACTTATCAAGTATATACGGGAGCATGATCTGTGGGCTGATGAGAACTTCGGGGAGCTTGATGCAGGGCTTGGCACATTCTATCCCGCACCCGGAGGACTTGCGGATAACATAAAGTGGCTTCTCGGAGATGATACGCCGATAAGGGTCATTTCCGGAAAGACATATCTCTATCAGCGCTTTGTAAAGAACAGAAGCAAACTCGCCGCAAAGGCGATGCCGTATATGCTGTTTGATCTTCTCAACTGCCGTGAGGGCTGTATCGAGGGGACTGCAAAGACAGACGCGGAGGAACGTGAGGACAGAGGTCTCTCCGAAATACACGGGATAAGGGCAGAAAGCAAAAACAGTTCTCCGGACTCGCCGTGGAACGGTTCGCTTACTTGTGAACAGCGTCTTGCAAATCTTGACAGACAGTTCTCCGATCTTGACATCAATGATTATCTGACGGGATTCGAGGATAGGAGCAACGCATGCACGATCTCATATCCGACCGATGAAGAAGCCGAAAAGATCTGGAATTCGATGCACAAACCCGATGCGGTATCAAGGGAAATAAACTGCTCCGCCTGCGGGTATGAGACTTGCAGGGAAATGATGATCGCGATACATAACGGGTTCAACACGATACACAATTGTGTTTACAGCGAAAAGGAGGAAACGGTATTCCTCACGAAAATGTCATACAGCGATCAGCTTACCGGAGTAATGAACAGGAATGCATACGAACGCAAGCTTGGCTCCATGTTTGGCGGAGATCATTCTGTCGGGCTTATCGTTGCGGACGTAAACGGACTGAAACACGCGAATGATACGGAGGGTCACGGTGCAGGCGACCGGCTTATAATCGAAACTGCCCATGCGCTTGCAAACGAGTTCGGTGTGGAGCGTGTATTCCGGACAGGCGGTGACGAGTTTCTTGTAGTGCTGCAGGATTTCGGAGAAAACGAGATAATGAGCGACATAGATCTTGTAAGAAAATACTTGTCCGGCGTGAGCGTAAGCGCGTCAATAGGTCTTGCGTATGCGGAACACTTTGACGGGAATATTAACGAACTCCAGGAACTTGCGGACAAGAGAATGTACGATGACAAAAACAGATATTATGAGATGACCGGAAAAGCAAGAAGAGTTTGAAAGGAGAGATCAGAAAGATGAAAGGAAGTAATTCAATGAAAACACCACTTGCGCCTGTACCGCCTATGGGGTGGAACTCATGGAACACATTCGGCTGGAACATCAGCGACGGGCTGATAAGGGCTACCGCGGATATATTCGCAGAGAGCGGGCTGAAAGATGCCGGCTATGAGTATATCATAATTGATGACTGCTGGAGCGAGAAACAGCGTGACAAAAACGGAAGGCTTGTTCCCGACAGGGAAAAATTCCCGGACGGTATGAAAGCTCTTGCGGATTACATACATTCAAAGGGGCTGAAATTCGGAATGTATTCCTGCGCCGGAACACATACCTGTGCCGGTTATCCGGGCAGCTTTGAACACGAATTTGAGGACGCGGAGACTTTTGCGGAATGGGGAGTTGACTACCTTAAATACGACTACTGCTACAAGCCTCTCTCCGCGGACGGCGCAAATCTTTACAGGAGAATGGCAATGGCACTCCGCAGCTGCGGCAGAGACATACTGTTCTCAGCCTGCAACTGGGGTTCCGACAAGGTGTTTGAATGGATTCGCTCTTCCGGTGCGCAGATGTTCCGTTCGACCGGCGATATACAGGACAACTGGTTCAAGATAAATGAGATCGCGGTTTCACAGCTTGACAAGCAGCCTTATGGCGGAGCATACTGCCATAACGATATGGATATGCTCGTTGTTGGTATGCACGGAAATTCCGATAACGGGGAAGTGCTCGGCGGAGTTGTGGGCGGCTGCACCGATACCGAGTACAGGACGCATTTTGCGCTGTGGGCTATGATGAATTCTCCGCTTATCATCGGCTGTGATGTAAGGAAAATGACGGATACGACAAAAGAGATCCTGATGAACAGAGACATCATCTCCATAAATCAGGATCCGGAATGCAGGGGACCGTATATCATCAGACAGTGGAACAATCCCGAAAATGTGTTTGCACTTGTGAAGCCGCTTGCGGACGGTGAATACGCGATAGGTATGTTCAACCTCAGCGATAAGCGGGCAGAGATGTCATTGCAGTTCTATGATATCGGTCTGCCTGTATCTTCCGGCAGAGGACTGGAGCTGTATAACTGCTATTCCCATTCCGTCACCGGCACATTCACAGAAAGATATGTGACACAGCTTGATTCCCACGGCTGTGATGTTTTCAAGGCGAGGGCGGTAAAGGTCTGATGCCGGATTACAAGAACTGTAAGGAATGCGGCGCAGATATCCATGCGGACGATATCGCAATACACCGCAAGCTGATAGACCGGGGCGCCGATACGTTTTTCTGCATTGACTGTCTTGCCGGAAAGCTCGGATGCAGGCGCAGCAATATTGAAGAACTGATCGAATACTACCGCAGTACGGGAAAATGTTCGCTGTTTGTGTAGGCTTACAGCGTAAAGCCGGCAGAGTCTGAGGCTCTGCCGGCTTTTATGTTGCATATCTCTGGTCTTGTCACATCTCGGATACGGTAAGGGAGATTGTCGTGGATGAGCTGAAACGGCTTATCTCTACGGACGCTGAACTTCGCGAGTGATAAAAGAAAAGCGGACGGAATAAACCGCCCGCATACATATCAGCCGTAAAGAATGGTATTGGCTATATCCCAGTCGCTTTTGTCGGGATTAGTTTTAATCATATCATATATTGTAGTATATTGTTTCCTGTCAATGCCAAGTAATTTAATGACTAAATCATCTGCTGCATTTCCTATTCCGTTTCGGATTACTGATATTTTTTCTTCAAGGCGTGAAATCTCACGCTCTTCATCAAGTTTCATAGCAAGTGTCATATAGTCTCGCCTCCATTTCTCGTTGCCTTTGACAGCAGTTACAGCATTGTCAAGGACTTCCGCATATCCGCCTGCCGGTTTGCTGCCTGACATATACCTGAGCACTGATTTAAGTTCTTCGTTTATTTCTCCCACAGTTCCGGTTGTGTTCAGAACTATTGCAGTCGTTTCATCTTTCAGATAAAGGCTGCTGTCCTCCTGACACTGATTCTTAAAGGTGTACATATATCTGCCTTTTTCATAGTAATCGAAAGTACAGATAAAGATAACAAAGCTCTTTTTCAGTTCCTTGTAGTTGCCGCCCTTGTCGAGAATGTTAATATCTATCATATCCCGATAGTAGCGTATGCGCTTCGGAAGATTTCTCTGATCGGTGGTCTGTATCTCAACAGAGTAAACCGTCTTTTCATCATCTTCACAATAAACATCGAGCCTTACGCCTTTGTATCCGTAGTTCACATCTATGGTCTTTTGCTTTTCGGTGTAAGTGATCTCGGCAATCTTGATACCGAGAATGTATTCAAGTAAGGGTTTAAGATGTTTCGGCTCGCTCATAACAGCTCCGAACATAAAA
>JAFVBZ010000053.1 GCA_017479645.1 Ruminiclostridium sp.
AATAGATGCTTCTGTTCCCGCCGGAATACCGGATATGGTCGATGATGCATATGTTGAGGAATACTTTCCTCTTCCGTCCTCACTCCTTCGAGGTATGAGCGGTAAATTCTATTCTATGCCCGTGCGCGGTGACTCTATGATAAGTGCCGGAATAGATGACGGAGATATCGTTATTTTCAATGATAAATGTGAACCCAATGAGGGAGATATAGTAGTAGCATATATTGACGGCGAAGGCAATACGCTTAAACGTTATTGTACAGATAAAAAAGGCTCATATCTCTGGGCAGAGAATGAGTCATGGTCGGACAGGAAACGTATGTTCGGCAGGAAATTTACAGTCAGGGGAATTGCGGTAAAGGTTCTGAAAGACCTTTGACAGCAGAACGAGAAAGGAAAAAGATGAATACGGTCGGATATGTTGTATGCTGCCCGAAATGCGGAAAAATACACAGCTTCAATGAACGCTATGTTGACGAGATAGTAAACTGTGAATGTGGGTTTGAGTTCTATGCCTTTGCAATGGGAACACTGCACATTGTCATGTCTGCTGATGAGGCAAGGTATGATCCTATCGTCCGTTCAATGAGAAGGTTTGTTATTTCCACCGGCAGATGCGGCGATATCCCGCCGGAGCTGTATGTGGATCACGACGGACAAGAACGTTTCGATATGAGCACACAGGAGCTTGACACCGAAGAAGAACTTGTCCGTGTGCTTGACGGATATCAGACTGATACCTTCGGCGAGGTGCTTATCAATATAGAACTGCTTGATACGATCTGCGAAAATCTCTGTAATGGCAAGGACATAGAATTGAAAAAGAAGAAAGATGGCATAGATGTGATAGAGCTTAAGAAAAAGCACGTCAGCACAAAGAACCCGGAAAGCAGACGCTTGTATGAATATACACAGCTCTCTGTCGATTCGCTCAGGAGCGGTGGCTTGTTTCGTATAAACCCATAAACATATGATCACAACTGAATACAGACAGTAAAACGATATTTATTGTAAAAAACCGTGCAGCGAGTGGGCTGTACGAAGGACCGAGTGGGGTCGAAGCATAACGCATTAAATGTCAATGAACTGCTTGTCCGAATTTCTGCACAGGATTATCCTGCGCTCTTGTTCGGCAACGCGGAATTTGACAATGCGTATGTTTCGACCCCATTCTATTTTACCGGAAGGAGGGAGAGCGCATGGCAAAGGAGTATAACCCGCAGCTTGCCGAAATGGGAACGAAAATAGTTGCAAGACGCGAGGAACTCGGTATGACGGCAACGGAGCTATCAATTTATGCGGATATTTCTACAGTCACTCTTTCCTCCGCAGAATCGGGACACAGTGCAATAGGAACAGACAAGCTTATCCGGATAGCAGATGTCCTAAAGGTGCCTTTATCTTATTTGCAGCCCGGAAAATTGGAAAAATACTCCG
Source organism: Ruminiclostridium sp. (assembly GCA_017479645.1). GTDB lineage: Bacteria > Bacillota > Clostridia > Oscillospirales > Ruminococcaceae > Ruminiclostridium_E. The sequence continues at coordinate 1,438 of JAFVBZ010000053.1, forward strand.
AAATACCATCAGAGCTTATTCCTCTCTTACCAAAACTAAAAAAGAAATCTCCAGAAGAACAGCGCAAACTCATACAAATGTTTGCATCAATGATAGATATTATGTAGCCGCCTGTGTATTATGGGCGGTTCTATTTTTCTTGAATACATAGCATAAACCTAAATTATTAATTATACCACAATTCACTCCAAAAAACTTTAAGAATACTTAATAATTTATCAAAAATATTAAAGAATTCTTAAAGTTTTTCACTCCGAAATATGTTAAGATATATTCAGTTCAAGGGAACGGGTGCTAAACGAGCTGCCGCCCTTGAAAAAAATAATATCTTATGTCGGATGCATACGGCAGCGGATGTTCAGATGATAAGGCACATACCCGTTTCGGGAATCTGCCCTATCATCGGAATATCACTGTTTGTGCATCCGTTTTGCGTTTGTCGCCGTGTGCCTTGCAGACTGTGTTCCCGAGCATCCGCCTGAACGGAGCGTCCGCCCGAAAGGACGGTCATTATGAGCGAGAAGAAGTACACAGTGGTATGCAACGGAACAAAGGTCGAGGTGACAGAGGCAGTATATAAGCTCTATGTCACAGATCCCGAGAATGAGGAAAGACAGTATCGCTGGTCGAAGGTCAGCCGTATCGAAATCGACACAGAGAACGAAAAAGTCATTTTCGTACCGAGCAGAGAGGATTCCATTGACAGGCTTTCAGAGCTTGGATTTGAGTTTGAGGATACGAGTTTCAGTATTGATGCTTTAGATACAGCAGTTACTGTCGAACAAGCGCTTGACCAGCTTACATTTGACGAGAGATACATAATCGAATCTCTGTTCTATAACGGACGGTCAGAACGCGATCTTGCAAATGAGCTCGGAGTTACACAGTTCAAAATACACTATGATAAGATGAAGATTTTATCGAAAATGAACAAACTTTTAAGAAAAGAGGAAAAATGATGCGAAAATATGCTATCAAACACCCTGTTTCATCTCCTAATATTATGAGGGGTAAAATATTTCGACCCTCACCTGTTCTTTGAAAATTGAATAGCAGTATATCGGGTACATTCCCTTTTGCGCCTGCGGGCGTAGCAGAGCGGGAAATGAAAGCGATGTTCGGCATTACAAGCGAGGATAAGCGAGGCAGCTTTTGCCAAGAGCGTACAGCTCGACAATTCAGATCCGTCCGTTAATGTAGAAGTCGCAGAGTAAGATCCCGGGCAGTGGGCGGCAACCGCTGTTCGTGCGATGAAAAGCAAGATGGTACAATGATACTTCTGTCCAGTCACAGTCTCAAGCAATGAGGGCAGCCACATGAGAACCATGCGGGGGTGAGAGTCCCATGATGCCGCGCCGGCGGCAGCACGATATATTCCCGGAAGCTCCATAATATGGAGTGCTGGCAGGGGTGTCGGGGACAAATATGCCGGAACAACTTACAGGCAATACAGCGGAACGGTTATTGCTGTTCCGCTGATATATATGATCAGATCACAGCCCTGTAATTACGCAGGGCTGC
>JAFVBZ010000054.1 GCA_017479645.1 Ruminiclostridium sp.
GATCACCCGATGATATTCGTTGACGGAGTTTTTTACAACACGGACGGCGTAGTTGACATTCAGACTGTCCGGAAGATGATCTCGGACAAGCTGCTGAAAGAGCGCGTGCAGAAGGATTTTGCAAAGAAAGTAAACGCGCTCACTGGAGCGCTGCAAAGCATCTGCTATTCTCCCGACTTTGAGGGGAATGATAAAGAAATTCATCTTCTCAATGGTATTCTGACAACAGACTTTGAGTTTAAACCGGACGAGCGGAAGATATGCGGGAATCGTCTGAACGTGAATTACGAACCCACAGCGCCGGAACCGGAACGCTGGCTCTTATTTCTCAATGAACTGCTCGAACCGGAGGACATTGTGACTTTGCAGGAATATATGGGCTATTGCCTGATACATTCCACGAAAGGACAGGAGATGTTGTTCATCACCGGCAAAGGCGGCGAGGGCAAGTCGCGCATTGGAGTTGTAATGTACAGCATCTTCGGAGAAGCTGCATACTTCGGCAGTATTACAGACCTTGCAGGCGACAAGTTTCTGAAAGCGAACCTTGTCGGGAAAATGGTTCTCATTGATGATGATATGAACCTCGAAGGCTTAAAAGATACGAGTTTTCTGAAATCTCGCTTGCAACATCGGAAACGCCGATCACGGTGCAGGCGAAGGGCAAGCAGGGTCATCAGGTCAAGCTGAAATGCAGAGCTATGTGCTTCTCCAACAGCGCACCGAAGTCGCTGTATGACAAGACGGACGGCTGGGAACGCAGGTTGATAATTCTCTCGGCAAAGTCCGTCCCGCCGGACAGGGTGAACGACCAGTTCCTCTCGGAAAAACTGATAGCAGAGAAAGAGGGGATATTCCTTTGGGCGTATCGCGGACTGCGCCGTCTGATAGCGAATGATTATAAGTTCACGGTAAGCGAGAAGTCGCGTGAAAATCTCGCGCAGATGAAAGAGGACAACTGCAATATCATCGGTTTTCTGAAAGACGAGCAGCTCATAAATTTCGGCGCTGGACTGGAATGCTCGACAGCAGATTTATACTCCGCATATTGCTACTGGTGCAACCTCAACAGTGTGACTGCACTTAAACGCGAGAGCTTCAATTCGTGGCTGAAACAAAACCACGGGCGCTACAAAATCACATACAGCGACGCGGTGATAAATCACACGAGCGGAAAGAAAGCGAGAGGTTATCGCGGCATCGACACGACTTACCGGACAATAGTGACGTAACCGATTCAAAAAGTGCTGTGTTTGGTGTGTATTCCGTTCTGCGACTGCATTTGCGGTGTGTACAGTGCCGTGTTTTCAATGTGTATGCAGCGTGTATTTTTACACGGCACAAACGGCGCGGTAATCTACTTTACACATCAAACACATCTATTTTCAAATCAATATCTGTACAGGAGGAACAGACAATGGACGAACAGAAAAATCAGAACAACACCGAGCGTCAGCTCAATGATTACGAGAAAAGAAAGGTGCAGCTTGAACATCAGATCTTTGAAGCGGCGATGAAGAACACCGAAGAGAAAAGGAGAAAACGTACTTGCCGTTTGATCGTGCGTGGGGCAATGCTCGAAAAGCTGATACCGGACGCTGAGTTCCGCTCCAATGAGGAAATGAAACACATTCTCCTTTCGTTAATCAGTACTGTGCCGGAGAAGCAGCGCGAAGAAATATTCGGGACGAGATTGGTCGATGACGAATGATTTTCTGGAAAAATTTATTCACAAGAAAGTGTCCCCTTGGGACAAGGGCGCACTTATATACCACAAAAGTGGTATGTGCGGCTGCTGCGGCAGCGGAAAAACAAAATCGGCACTACTGCCGTGAAAAAAAGGGGGAATTTTTATCGCGATCTATCACTGTTCGATAAAAATAATCAGCCGCGGCAAGGGTAAATCCGCTGTTGGGGCGGCAGCATACCGGAGCGGTCAGAAACTCATCAACGAGTATGACGGACTTACTCACGATTACACGCGCAAGGGCGGTGTCGTTCACACGGAGATACTTCTTCCGGAATACGCGCCGCCGGAATATGCAGACCGCTCAACGCTTTGGAACGCTGTCGAGAAAGTTGAAAAAGCGAGGAACTCACAGCTTGCCCGTGAGATAGAAATATCGTTGCCGAACGAGCTGTCGCTTTCGAATAACATCGAGCTTGCGCGGCGGTTCGTGCGGGAAACTTTCGTGAGCAAAGGTATGTGTGCCGATGTTTGTATTCACGATCCGGAACGCGATCAGCCGAACGTCCACGCACACATTATGCTGACGATGCGACCGTTCAACGAGGACGGGACTTGGGGTGACAAGCAGCGGAAAAAAAACGTCCTCGATGCCGCCGGAAACAAGATTTATGACAAGAAAAAGCGTACCTACAAGTGCCGGACTGTTCAGACCACCGACTGGAATGAAAAGACCAAAGCAGAGGAATGGCGTGCAGCTTGGGCGGACTTCCTCAACGCTGTTCTCGAAGAAAAAGGGATAGCCGACCGCGTCGATCATCGTTCATTCGAGCGTCAGGGAAAAATCGAGCAGCCAACAATTCACATGGGAGTGTCAGCAACGCAAATGGAGCGCAATGGAATCCGTACCGAGAAAGGCGACATCAACCGCCGTATTCGAGAACAGAACGCTGAGCTGCACCGCTTGCAGAAAGAACTCGAAGAAGTCAACGTTGCTATCGCAGAACTGCAACAGCGTCCGCAGGAAGAAAACCTCGTTTCGATACTAATGCGGTTCTACGGCAACGGAGAGAAATTCGCGGAGGCTCGCGGGTTGAAACTCGGCAATCTGAAAAAGGCACAAAAGCTCCGAGATGTGTCGCAGGCGGTGGCATTCCTGCAAGGTAATCACATCACGACAATGTCCGAACTTTCCGAAAAGCACGTCGCGCTTGAATCTGAATACCGTGAACTGAAAACGAAGATCATCGCCCGGCAGAAACGTGTCAAGGTGTTGCACGAACTGCTTGACCACTACGAGATTTTCAAGCCTAACAAGGCGGTCTATGACCAGTGGAAAGGCATTACCAATCAGAAGAAAAAGGACAAGTTTTTCGCCGATCACGGCAGTCAGATTGACGCTTACAAGGCTATGCGGTCATACTTCAAGAACACTCTCGGTGAGGGTGTGAAAATTACACCGAAAGCGTGGCAGTCAGAGCTTGCCGAGCTTGAAAGTGCGGACAGCGCAGATATGCTCCGGTTGCATAAGTTAGAGGACGACACCGCGCTTATGGCAACAATACTCTACAATGTCGAACACTTGCAGGCTTACGAAGAACGGGGGCAGGATATTCAGAAAAAGCGAAATAACGTACTGGAATAACAACAGGAGGGGTATCCGTTCGGTGGACACCCAGCCGGAAAAAATATCCACAAAGGCTATTAAAATCTGGCTTAACTACTTGACAAAATCACACTTTAAAGTGTATAATAGTCGGTAGAAAATATACAGCTATGACAGGAAGTCATAGGGCAGTCCGATCGTAAGGACACAGTTCAGGCAACTGCCAAATAGCCTTGTGGTTTATCATAGGAGGAATAAACACATGGCAACAGTTTTAGAAAGAAACGGAAGCTACAGGATCAAGGTTTCCTGCGGCTATGACATCCACGGTAAACAGGTCACGCAGTACAAGACGTGGAGACCGCCGGAGAATATGACTGAGCGACAGATCAAGAAAGAACTCGAAAGACAGTGCGTTCTGTTCGAGGAAGAGTGTAAAAAGGGTCAGATCACCTCGGCAATAAAGTTTGAGGCTCTCGCAGAAGAATGGTTTGAAAACTACGCAAAGCTCAATCTGAAAAAGTCGTCGTACACAATGCAGAGAACAATGACTACCCGCGTTTATCCGGCTATCGGACATCTGAAACTTGACAAGATCACGAGCCGCGACATTCAGAAGTTCATAAACGATCTCGCTGTCAATGGCAGAAACTTACAGAACGGAAAACCCATATCCCGCAAGACGGTTGTGCATCATCTGAGCTTCATATCCTCGGTGTTCAATTACGCGAAAAAAATGGACATGATCAAGGACAACCCCTGTTCACGCGTGACCATACCCAAAGGCAAGAAAAAGGAGAAAGCTATCTACACTATCGAAGAGATACAGCACCTTTTCGAGCTTTTGGAAACCGCGCCGCTTGTCTATCGCACCTTTATAACACTCGCAGTTTACAGCGGATTCCGCAGGGGCGAGATGTGCGGACTGGAATGGAGCGACATTGACTGGGAGCATAATGTTATCAGCATACACCGCACCGCAAATTATTCAAAGCTCTACGGCAACTATACCGACACGACCAAGACAAAGCGCTCCGAGCGTTCTTCCAAACTCTCGCCCGTGGTGATGAATATGTTGAAGCAGTTGAAGTCAGAGCAGGAGTACAACAAGGAAATGTGCGGCGACAAGTGGCATGAAACTAACAGAGTATTTGTTCACGATGACGGCTCGCCGGTTCACATCAACCGTCCGTACAGGTGGCTTCAAGACTTCTGCAAGAAGAATAATATCCGGTTCTGTGACATTCACTCCCTGCGTCATATCAACAATATGAAAACATCTTTATTAATAATCCGCTTAAAATCACATATCTCCCCACATATACAACACGATGTTTTTGGAAATATCGTGTTGTTTCATTATTTACATACGAAAAGTGATTTTTATAAGGAATTATAAAATTTTCAGACAAATTGCCTCAAATGTCTATTTACAAACCGATGTAAAATGAGTTATAATAAAAATATATATTGTCTTTCCCAAAAAGTGAAATATGGCAGGTGATCACAATGACCAATCTTACCAAGAAAGCGATAAAGGAATGTTTTGTAGCATTATTGGAAAAGAAACCGTACAATCAGATAACAGTTAAGGATATTGTCGAGGAATGTGGAATCAACAGAAATTCGTTTTATTATCATTATGCCGATCTCGCTGCTGTTGCGGAAGAAGTCGTTATGGAGAACGCAGACAAAATAATAGCGGAACACCCTTCGATATGCTCACTTGAAGAATTCCTTGATACAGTCATAAACTTTGTACTTGACAATAAAAAGACCGTTTTACACCTATACAATTCGGTAAGGCGTGATATGTTTGAACTGTATTTGTGGAAGGTCTGCGAACATTGCTCCGAAGCCTATATCGGCAGCCTTATTTCAGCACACAATATCGGAGATGCAGAGCGAAAGCTGATAATAAATCATTTCAAATGCGCCGGATTCGGAGAAGTTCTCGGTTGGCTGAATGACGGTATGAAAAATGACATAAAGCAGCAGAACGCACTTATATGTGAGCTTAAACGGGGTATGACCGAAGAAATGGTCGAGAGATGCGAACGAATTAAGAAGTGAATTTTATTGTAATGGAGAGTAAACAGACACTGCCGCGGCGGTGTCTGTTTTTTATACAATTCAATACTAATGACGGTTTTTCATACAACGGAACGGGGTTGACCGTTTATTTTTGCGAATGTAAATGCTATAATAAAGACACAAAGCAAATAAGGAGTTGGTCGATATGCGTTCTGTAATACCGATGAAAGCCGCCAAGACCGGCTACATCATTATATCTGCCATATTTGTAGTCATAGGTGCTGTAATGACAGCGCTGCCGGAAATGCTCACCAAAGAAGCCGGGATGTGTAATCTGATAGGTATTGCAATGACAGCCTTCGGTGTGATAAAACTTGTGGGTTATTTCTCGAAAGACCCGTTCAGACTCGCTTTTCAGTACGATCTCGCGTCCGGTATTCTGATGATAGCACTCGGTATAGCTGCCTTGTCCCACCCTGACACTTTTATTGAAGTAATAGGCGCGATACTCGGTGTATGCATACTGTCAGACGGTCTGTTCAAGGTGCAGATTGCAATAGACGCACGGACTTTCGGAATAGAAAAATGGTGGTCGATAGCAGCAGCTGCTGTTCTACCGATAATAACGGGATTTGTGTTGATAATAAACCCGGATGCAAAGGTCACTGTAATTTCAGCACTTCTCGGAGCATCATTCATTTTTGAAGGAGCAATGAATCTGATAACAGTGATTATTGCTGTCAGAATAGTACAAGCTCGCTATCCGTCATTCACGTCAGACAGTGACGGAATTGATTGAAAACGGAAAACGGTGCCGCTTCAATGAAGCCGTTTTGTGTGCAGAAGTTGGGGAGTATAGGCGGCACTCCCCCGCTTCGTCAAATAATATAAGGGAGTGCTTTATATGAGAGAAAATCTGAATACCGATATAATAATGATAACGATAATGTCTTTTCTCGGCTTTTGCATTGAAGATGCGTGGATGCTGTTCAGATATTCATACATAGACAACAGAAATATGCACTTACCGTTTTTGCTCGGTTACGGGCTGCTTATGACAGGAGTCTATTATATAGTTGGAACGCCGGACAATATTTTCGGTAATATATCGGAAGGACTGACATTATACTACCCGATAGACCGTATCGTGTATTTTCTGCTTTGTATGCTTGTCGTCTCCGCCGGAGAGATAGCACTCGGAACATTTGTGGAAAAGACCGGAGGTTATGAATACTGGAATTATTCGCAGGTACCGCTTCACATCACCAAATATACATCAATACCGACATCAGCGGGATTCGCGCTGCTAATGACAGTTTTTATGGGACATTTCTATGTACCGATGAGAGAAAGTGTCGATAACATTTCAGCCGATATTCCTTCAGCCTACATCATTATGATATCTGCACTTCTTATAATAGATTTCATTTCGAGCTTTAACAGAATGTACAGCTGTGGAGGAACAAATGAGCTGTGGAAGCTGAATGTACCGGAAGTCAGAGATCCTATCAAAGACCTGCTGCACATACAGCATTAACTATCTTATTGGCGGGTGCAGGATCATAGTTTAACCTCGCCTTGATCTTGTATCTTAAGATAAGCCGTGATACCGCACAAAAGCTCATCTCGTACTGCAAGCGTATTATCAGTGCGGTATTGCGGTTATTGGGAGGAAAAAATGGACAACAAAACATACAGTACCGATTTCAAGTGCCGGGCTATTTCGTGGGCTGCCGCCAAATGCGGAATGTCATACGGTGAGTTTATAATGGCACACGAAAATGATGAAATTCGGAATACATTCCAAAAATATGAAAATTATCTTGAATCAAGAAAACGAATGAAAGAGGCAGAAAATAAGGATATGACATAGTGAGGTGAGCTTGCTGTGAGTACAGAGGAATTTATCAGACTAATATGCACAAACGATGAAGTGACTAATAAATTATCCGATGCTTCAATAGAAAAAGCGGTAGACATCCTGAATGAGTATGGCTATAATATTGATCGTATGGGGCTTTGCAAAATAATTTACGAATTGACCGGCGAGAATGTAGAGCCGGATCAAGAACAGGTTCTGATATAACCGGATAAAGTGCTGTTTTTGTCTTTAAAGACAAATGGAATATTAACAAAGCTACTGTAATGCAGTACGAACAAGGAGGATTTTTATGTATTATTCAAGCGGTAATTACGAAGCATTTGCTCGTCCGAGAAAACCCGATGGTGTCGATAATAAATCGGCATATATAGTAGGCTCGGGACTCGCGGCGCTTTCAGCAGCGTGTTATCTTGTCCGCGACGGTCAAATGGACGGAAGCAGGATCCACGTTCTTGAGAAAGATCCGGTTCCCGGCGGAGCCTGCGACGGTATGTATTATACCGATGTGGGCTATGTGATGCGCGGCGGACGTGAAATGGACAATCATTTTGAATGTATGTGGGATCTGTTCCGCTCTATACCGTCAATTGAGACCGAGGGTGTAAGCGTTCTTGATGAATATTACTGGCTCAACAAGGCTGACCCCAATTACTCGCTTTGCAGAGCAACGGAAAAGCAGGGGCAGGACGCGCATACCGATAAGAAGTTCGGGCTCTCCGATAAAGCCTGCACCCAGTTGATGAAGCTGTATCTGACTTCAAACGAAGATCTTTACAACAAAAAGATAACCGATGTATTTGACGATGAGGTATTGAATTCCAATTTCTGGCTTTACTGGAGGACTATGTTCGCATTCGAGAACTGGCACTCCGCGCTCGAAATGAAGCTGTATATGCAACTGTTTGTTCATCATATAGGTGGACTTCCCGATTTTACTGCCCTTCGTTTCACAAAATATAATCAGTACGAGTCAATGATACTGCCGATGATAAAGTATCTTGAAGGCTTTGGTGTTAAGTTTGAATACGGCATCAAAGTCGAAAATGTTATTTTTGATGTGAAGGGCGGCAGAAAGGTTGCAACAGAAATTGAAATAATTCGTGACGAAACAGCCGAAACCATTTCTCTGACAGAGAATGATCTTGTTTTCATCACAAACGGCGGTTGTGTGGAAAACTCAACTATCGGAAGTCAGGATACTCCCGCAAGGTTTAATAAAGTAATCAAACCGGGCAGCGGCTGGGATATGTGGCGTAAGATAGCAGCGCAGGACAAGTCATTCGGTCATCCTGACAAATTCTGTTACGATGCCGAAAAGACTAACTGGATGAGCGCAACTGTAACTACTCTTGACCAAGAGGTAATTCCATATATCAAATCTATCTGCAAGCGTGACCCATTTACCGGTAAAGTCGTTACCGGCGGCATTGTGACTTGTCGTGATTCATCGTGGCTCCTCTCGTGGACTATTAACCGTCAACCTCAGTTCCGTGATCAGCCCAAAGACCAGTGCCTTGTATGGGTATATGCTTTGTTCACCGATAAAAAAGGCGATTTTGTAAAGAAGCCTATGCGCGAATGTACCGGTAAGGAGATCTGTATGGAATGGCTGTACCACATCGGTGTTCCGACAGACCAGATAGAAGAACTCGCGGAAGAAAGCTGCAATACGGTTCCGGTAATGATGCCTTATGTTACGGCATTCTTTATGCCTCGTGAAGTCGGAGATCGTCCAGACGTGGTTCCGGAGGGGGCGGTCAACTTCGCATTTCTCGGTCAATTCGCTGAAACGAAGCGTGATACGATATTTACAACAGAATATTCTATCCGCACCGGAATGGAAGCCGTATATACGCTTCTTGATATCGACAGGGGTGTTCCCGAAGTATGGGGTAGTACATACGATGTTCGTGATCTTCTCAACGCAACTATTGCTCTCCGCGACGGAAAACCGCTTACCGCTGATACGGGATTGCTTGCAAATGCAGCAATTAAACCGTTGCTGAAAAAAATACACGGAACAGATATAGAAAAGCTGCTTCTGCGCTATAATGTAATTGAATTGCCCGAAAAGTCAGATGATAATTCGGATAGTTTGGTAGATAAGGAAAAATTGTTAAAAGTAGGTGCAGGCGTTGCTGCATTGGGAACAGCAATAGCAGTTGCAAAGAAAGTCAAAAAGAAATGACTTAAACAGTGATATATTCATAACGTATTTATTTGTGAGCTGATAATCAAAGCCGTAGTCTGATAATTCTGTAAAAGGAATTATCAGACTTTTTATTTAATAATGCTGTCTTAAAAGCTGCCTAAAAAATCATTAAAGAAATTTTTCAAAAATAGAAGTCAACTAAGAAAATAATAGACAGTATAGAAAAATAGAAGACAGCTCAATTTAAAATAGACATACAGGGGTAATTCTATTGACTTTTAATTCTGCTGTGATATAATGTAGTCAATCTCAGATATAAAAATGAAAAATCCTTTTGAAGGTGTTATGGAATCAGAATATGAAATTTTATAAATTCATCATCTGAATACTGATTACGAATTTTAGACAATATGAATTTTGCCCAAATCGCAAAATCAATATCGTTCTAATAAATATGATACCAAACTCTTGATTTTTTGTCAATACCGTGCGATAATATATTTGCGAGCACGAACATATTGTTCTGCGAAAAATTGAAAAAACAGATAGGAGAGTATGGATATGAGATTATATATTTCGAAAAAACAGAAGCTCGGCATTACCAATGCTGGTAACAAATTTTCAAAATTCTATATCGAATGACATACCTGAAAAAAGAAATTTAATCTATTTATCGCATATACGGCACGAACAAATGATGTGTGCTATAATAATGTCAACGCCGATAACAGAAACCGGAAATGACGTTGTTCGCCGAATTGCTATTTCCACTTCGCCGCTGTTATCGTCGGAATATAAAAACAAAAGGAGAGGATGTCTATTGCTATTTACCATTTTAGCGTCAAGATCGTATCCCGAAGCGCCGGTGCAAGCTGTGTTGCAAAAGCCGCTTACATCGCCGGAGAGAAGATCAAAAATGAGCGTGACAGGGTCACTCACGACTACAGGCGCAAGCATGAAGTCGTTCATAAGGAGATTCTGCTGCCTGCGGGAGCTCCCGAACAATTTCGGGAGCGTGCTGTGCTCTGGAACGCTGCGGAGAAAAAGGAAACCCGCAAAAACAGCCAAACCGCGCGCAGCATTGATGCCGCACTTCCGCGAGAATTATCCCGGGACGAACAGATCGACCTTGTGCGGAACTTTGTCGCGCAGAACTTCACGTCAAAGGGAATGTGCGCGGATTTTACGATTCATGACAAGCAGGACGGAAATCCCCACGTTCACATTTTGCTGACAACTCGCCGTGTCGATGCGGACGGGTTCACAACAAAAGACCGTTCGTGGAACGACAGGGCGATGCTGGAGCAATGGCGGGCATCATGGGCTGACTGGTGCAATCACAAGCTGTACTTCGTGTCTGATGAGCGAATTGACCACCGGAGCTATGCAGATCAGGGCATTGACAAAATCCCGACTGTTCATCTCGGCGCGGGAGCCTGCGCTATCGAAAAGAAAGGGAAAAAGACAGATCGCGGACTGCTGAACTTGCAGATAGAGATTGAAAACACGAGCAATGCTCTTACAAGTATGCGACAGGAAATGGAAAACAATCGTAAATTCATTTCCGAACAGAAAGAGCAGCATTGTCAAGAATATTTCGGTTGTTCTCTCTCCGAAATCTGTCATGTTATCGAAAAAGACGACTACATATCTTATCTCGCTGAGGAAATGAGAAAAAGAAATGAAAATACGCTTCTCGCGAAGATAGATGATGATCGCACAAGAATGACTATTGCAAAAAGAAATACTGAGATGCTGGATAAGATAATGGACGAAATGCACAATGCAAGCGTATATGTTCACGAGCACAAACTTTATCCTTCCGGCTGGAGCAATATCATGAGAACATACAATGAACTCCGACAGCAGGAAGAACAGGAAAAGCAGAAATCCGAACCCACACCAGCTGAGCCGAAAAAAGACAAGCCTGCCAAGTCCACAGGTTTACGTCATCATTGATGCTGTTTTCGCTCACATTATTGCGCCGCTCCTGCGGCGCACACGCGCGGCTGTAGCGCGTTTTTCGTGGCATCGGGTAGATGCCTTGTTGTCCAAAAGTCAAGGAGATGTGCTCCTTGCGCACACAAACGCGAAGCGTTTGTATAAGTGCGCCCTCCGGGGGCGGTTAGTTACTCAGTTTTTCAGATTAGTTTCATTCAAATATGATAATAGTCTGTTTCAATCTTTAGGTTAGCTTTCAACCGCCCCTGCTGCCGAAAGCTGTGATCATCGGTATTTTCGCCGGCGTATCGACAATTGCAGTAAAAGCAGCAACGGAGATAGCACTTTGCAGATAAAAATTAAAGAAAAAGAAAGAGAGGAAAACACTATGACAAGAGAACAGAAAACCGACGCTCTGCGCGCAAGCATTGCTAAAGCGCAGAAGAAACAGCGCGAGCTCAGCGCCGAGGTTGATAAGACCGAGGCGAAGCTTGCAAAACTTGAAAAGGAGCTTCACGCTGAGCTTGACAAGCAGAAAACTCAGAACTGTCGTAAGATGGGAGAGCTCATCTACGAAAAGTTCGGGGACGACATTACTCCGTCGGAATTCGAGGAGATGATATCCTTCATTTTTATGAACGACGAAATCCGGGAGTATATCGAATCCGAAAAGAAAAAGAGAAAAGCAGCTGAGGCAGCTATCGTGAATGATACAGAAATATGCGATAGCGCACCGGATAAGCTGTCGCAGAAAAACGAAAAGTCGTAGTTCGTTTCTATCATCTCTGATGATTTTCCGGATTCAGACGATGATACCAATGCAGATGATGAATAAAAACAGAAATATCACTGCATTAAACATGGGAAATTAAGTTTGGGAGAAACAAGGAAGTTGCAATATTGCACGAAAGGAGCTTAATGAGAAGAAATGAATTACTCAATACTGCCGCCGTAGCACAGGAGAATAACGCCTCTGCTGCGCTGACAGCTGCACCCACGGAGAACGAAATCACAAATAATGAATCTTCTTCTCCGAAAATCGAAATCCCGGAAGAGTGCGCCGAAGCATTTATTGCTGCTGTTGAGATCGGCTACTACAAGGAATTTTACAAGCAGGGTCTGATAACTGCCGATGAACTGGATATTCTTTTGCAGTTACAAAAAAAGAAAGCTGAATCGAAGAAAGAGAAAAATAACGATTTAAGCGCAGCATGAATTTTGGTTCTCCCCACAAATATAGACAGGCGAGGGTATGCAACACCCTGCACCTCAATTATAAAACACTTGACATTCGCGTGGTAAAGTGGTAAAATAGATTTGTGGGGAGATATTTTTTATCTCCTGAAAAATGGAGGGAAGGAGGAACATGAACAACACAAAAGTAGCGGCATACTGTCGTGTCAGCACGGATTTGTCAGACCAATTGCA
>JAFVBZ010000055.1 GCA_017479645.1 Ruminiclostridium sp.
GCGCACTTATATACCACAGCTGTAGTATGTGCGGCTGCTGCGGCAGCGAGAAAAATAAAAACCGGCATTGCTGTCGTACAAAAACAAGGGAGATGATCAATGCAATCTATCATTTTTCAATGCAGATAATCACTCGCGGCAAGGGTAAGTCCGCGGTCGCCGGAGCTGCGTATCGTTCCGGTCAGAGACTCGTCAACGACTACGACGGGCTGGTTCACGACTTTACGAAGAAGGGCGGTGTAGTTCACACCGAGATACTTCTTCCGGAGCACGCGCCGCCGGAATATTCTGACCGCTCAACTCTCTGGAACGCTGTCGAGAAAGTCGAAAAAGCGAAGAACTCACAGCTTGCCCGCGAGATAGAAATCTCGCTGCCGAACGAGTTATCGCTTGCTGAAAATATTGATCTCGCCCGTAGCTTTGTGCAGAACAATTTTGTGGACAAAGGTATGTGCGCGGATGTGTGTATTCACGATCCGGATCATGAACAGCCGAACGTCCACGCGCACATTATGCTGACGATGCACCCGATAAATCCGGACGGCTCATGGGGTGAGAAGCAGCGAAAAGAATATGTCCTCGACGCCGCCGGAAACAAGATTTACGACAAGAAAAAGCGCACCTATAAATGCCGGACAGTTCAGACTACGGACTGGAACGACAAGACCAAAGCTGAGGAATGGCGTGCGGCTTGGGCGGACTTCCTGAACGCGGAACTCGCTGCTCGCGGTATCGCTGAAAAAGTCGATCATCGTTCTTTCGAGCGTCAAGGAAAAATCGAACAGCCGACCATTCACATGGGTGTATCTGCTACGCAAATGGAACGCAAGGGAATCCGCACCGAGAAAGGCGACATCAACCGCCGTATCCGTGAGCAGAACGCCGAGCTGCACCGCTTGCAGAAAGAACTCGAAGAAGTCAACGCGGCAATCGCGGAATTGCAGAAACGTCCGCAGGAAGAAAATCTCGTTTCTATCATCATGCGTTTCTACGGAAACGGTCAGAAATTCGCGGAGGCTCGCGGAATTAAAGTCGGAAATCTGAAAAAGGCACAGAAGCTCCGGGATGTTTCTCATGCGGTCGCATTCCTGCAATGTAACAACATTCAGACGTTATCCGAACTTTCCGTAAAACATTCTGCACTTGAATCGGAATACTCGGAACTGAAAGCAAAGATCATCGCCCGTCAGAAGCGTATGAAAGCACTGTCGGAATTGCTCAACAACTATGAGCATTACAAGCCGAACAAGGCGGCTTACGATGAGTGGCAGAGTATCAGCAATCCGAAGAAAAAGGAGAAGTATTACGCCGCTCATAGCAGCGAGATCGAGGTGTTCAAAGCAGCGCGTTCGATGTATGATAAAGTACTCGGTGGCGGAAAGATAACGCCGAAGGCATGGCGCTCGGAGCTTGCCGAACTCAGGAAAGAGGACTCGCTGGATATGCTCCGGCTGCATAAGTTAGAGGACGACACCGCCACAATGGCGACGATCCTCTACAATGTCGAGCATTTGCAGAATTATGAAGAAAGGCAGCAGACGGTTCAGAGAAATAAAAATACAGTGTTAGAATGAGGGAGGCGGGATCAAAAAACAGCACATTTCTTCTCGTAAGTACTTGACAGAATCACGCTTTAAAGTGTATAATAGAAGAGATAGAAATGTGCTGTCCTAACTGACTCTGCCACAGAAATGGAGTTAGATATGGCAACAATAAGAAAAAGGAGCAACGGCTCCAATGAGATCAAGGTTTCCTGCGGCTATGGCGTTGACGGAAAGCAGAGAGCGCAGTACAAGACATGGAAGCCTGAACCGAATATGACACCCAAACAGATCGAAAAGGAGGTAAACCGTCAGGCAGTTCTGTTTGAGGAAGCCTGCAAGAAAGGTCAGATAACCGCCGCCGTGAAGTTTGAAACTTTCGCGGAGCAGTGGTTTGACGAGTATGCGAAGCACAATCTCCGCAAGACCTCTTATGAGCGTATGCGGCAGCTCACCAAAAGAATTTATCCCGCGATAGGGCGTCTGAAACTTGACAAGATAACCTCGCGGCAGATCCAGTAGTTCGTCAATGATCTGAAAGACAACGGAAAGAACGAGCGCAACGGAAAACCGCTGTCCCGCAAAACGATAGTTCATCATCTGAGCTTCATCAGCGATGTGTTCGGATATGCAATGCGTATGGAAATGCTTTGTGATAATCCCTGCCGGCGCGTGGTAATACCGAAAGGTGAAGCAAAGGAGAAAGAGATCTACACTCTGAAAGAAGTAGAGGAGATCTTCGCCGCACTTGAAAACGAGCCCTTGAAGTACAAGACGTTCATTATTCTCGCTGTGTACAGCGGGTTCCGCCGCGGGGAAATGCTTGGATTGGAGTGGAAAGATATCGACTGGGAAAACAGTGTTATCAGCGTAAAGCGTACCTCAAACTACACGGGCAAGGCGAACGGCATCTATACGGATACTACCAAGACGAAGAAGTCACAGCGTTCAATAAAGTTTCCGCCGATCGTAATGGAAATGCTCCGGCAGTTCAAAGCGGAGCAGGACATCGACAGGGAACAGACCGGCGACAAGTGGGTGGATACTGACAGACTTTTCGTCAAGTGGAATGGACTTTCGATGCACAACAACACACCGTATTTCTGGTTTTCGGAGTTCTGTGAAAGACACGGCTTCCGGTTCTGCGATATTCACAGTCTGCGTCATCTGCATTGTTCGCTCTTGATCAATGCGGGAATAGATGTAGTCGCTGTATCAGCGGACTTAGGGCATTCTTGCATTGGAACAACTTTGAATTGCTACAGTCATATGTTCCAAGAGGCAAAGGCTCGTAACTGCGACGCGATCACGGCGGCTTTGTCGTTCGGCAAGAAGGATGACGACATGGACGAGAAGAAAGCATCATAAAATCTGACGGAATTTACGAAAAATTTTCTGAAAAATCAACATCTGCCACTTATTATTCTGAAATAAGTGGCAGATAAGTGGTAACAACCAAAATCCGAAAAAAGCAAAACCCGCAAACACGCTTGTAGAGCGCATTCGCGGGATAAGATAATGGTGACCCTCACTTCAACATAGAAGAAACCTTTTTTGCGGGAAACGTTTTTGGATATATAATATACTTATGATGATATGGTCAAGCTTATCTCACATCATAATTTTGATTGTTATTGTAACATCTAATTATCTCCGGAAGCAATAATCTGGCTATTGCAATAATAACATAGTCCGGATATTTAAATTCATCATCTACATTTTCCATTTTTTACCTACCTTTCTTCAAATCGCCTTAACCATTTATTACCTATGTACTTGATTATCACCCCTATCTTCAATCGGATTAGTATTATCATCAAATAATCTGTCTTTTGTTGACGGATGCTCGTATTGATATCTCATTGCATACCTATCGACCATGATGTCTGCATGATTGTCAATTATAACCCTGCTTACGCCCTTGACCCTGCTTACAAACCCCGAATAATGGTCATTAGCTGATGACTGAGCATTATGTATAGCATGTATTATCTGCATCTCCCGAGCTACCTGCTCTCTCTCGACAGCTAACAGTTTTTTATCCAGCTCAAGCTGTTCGCGTTCGGCAGCTAAAGTCTGCTTCTCTTCTTTAAGCGTTTGCTGAGCCTGGAACTGTGTCTGAGTCAGACCACCCAACCGGCGTTTGGATGTAACCGGATGATAAATCTCGATATCATCTGATTTGTTATTAACACGACAATAGTCTTGATATACCTGCACTGTGATCTGTTCCAGGTATGCCTGCTCGCGCTTGACCCAATCCTCATAGCTTTTAAGACCCATAGCGGCTAATGCTTTGTTCATTGAGTTTTGCAGACGCAGCGGATGCTTGACACGCCCGTTTTTATCGGTTGTTGGCTTAAATTCCGCAACCGGCACCACACAGCCATGAGCGTGTGTTGTGGCGTAGTTATAGACATCATATTTATTGCGGTAGATCTCGTCGCCGTGAATCGCGTAACCGATCAAGATCAAATTAGGATTGCGATCCGCAAATGATCTATAGTATATGTCCAGTATCCTTGCTTGCACGACGCGCGGCAACTGCTCCGGCTGTACTGTACGCCCTTTGTTATCATACTGTACTGCACCGCGGCTCTCAGAGTTACCGGCTGATACAACAAACTCGTAGTACAATGACTTACCCTCACGGGCGTCCTCGGCGATCTTGGTATGACCGTCCTTATCCTTGACCGTATGACGACGTCCTCGCTTATCATTAACGATCTCTGACATATACGACTCTACTGTTTTGCACTTGGACGGCTTTTTGCCGGAATTAAAATCTGCAATTGCTTTGCCGAAAATAGCCTTGTAGGATTTTACCACATCAAGAGACTTATAAACCTTGCAAAAACTATCCCCCAGAGCATTGTCTGAACCGAACCAGTAAAAACGAACAGTGACAAAAAAGACCTCCTATGGTATAATAGAAACCATAGGAGGTGTTTTCATGACAAGAA